>CAYTSD010000025.1:0-18765 GCA_964440495.1 uncultured Nitrososphaeria archaeon
CGAATCAATTACAGTCATGAGCTTAACCCCAGGTCTTGTGAGTTCTAAGGCCTCGAGATATATTTCCTCAAAACGCTTAATCACTCTTTAACCTGCTCCTTAGAACATTTTAAGGAAAACGCATAACACCGCTTTAGAAACTTCATTTTAGGTTTATTGAATAATAACGAATCTAAGTATCTTGATAATAAATAATGAGGAAGCTGTTTAAGGCTTCTTGGCAACGATGTTCCATGTGGATTTGATGCCTGCGTTTTGGAAGATTATTCCAACGGGGCATAGGTCGAGTGTGAGTTTAAGAGCCGTTTCGACAGCTTTCTGGTCAGCATCTGTTATAACCTCAACATTCCCCTTTACTTCCGTGATTGTTTTCTCCCCCTTCTCTGCTTCTAGCTCAACCTTCATCCCCTTTATGTCAAGATGCCTCTTCTCTGCGACAATTTTGTAGATGGTAGTCACGCATCCTGCGAGAGCCATGACAGCAAACTCTAAAGCGGTTGCCCCCGTATCCTCGCCATTCTGATCCGGAGGTAAATCCATTACGACGCTGTGTCCACGGAGGTTATCTACGACACTTCGATACCCGCTTATCCATATGGAGCGAGCCTTCATCGGCATGCTAGATGATTATTAATTCCATAATTTTAGGATTATATATTGACCCAAGTTTATGCCATTCATCTACATAATTAGTTATTGATATGTTTCTATGAAATTTTGTTGAGGGCTTGGTCGAGGTCTTCAAGTATATCTTGTAGATCTTCGAGTCCTACTGAGAGTCTTAGCAGGTCTTCGGTTATTCCAAGTCTGTCTCGCTCCTCCTTTGAGAGCGTTGATGAGGCACTTATGACTGGGTAGGTTAGGAGGGACTCTGGGCCTCCCAGGCTTGGAGCTGGCTTGATAGTCTTTAGGCTGTTTAAAAGTCTTTCAACCTCGGTTTTCCCGCCCTTAACCCTAAAGCTTACGACTCCACCATATCCGCCCTTCAGGATCCTTGTAGCTGTCTTATGGTGTTCATCGTCGGGTAGTCCTGGGTAGTGGACTTGCTTTACCTTGGGATGGTCTTGGAGGAACTCGGCTACTGCCTGAGCGTTTTCACAGTGTCTCTTTACTCTGAGTTCGAGGGTTTTTAGCCCTCTTAGCAGCAGATAAGCCTCCATCGGAGCCATTATCGTTCCCAGTCTCCTCCTCCAGTCCCAGAGTTGTCTAATGGTTTCTTCATCGCTTGAGAGTGTTCCCGCGATTAGGTCGTTGTGGCCTGAGAGATACTTTGTGGCGCTGTGTAGAACTATTTTAGCGCCATCCTTGAGGGGCTTATAGAGGACTGGTGTGGCGAAGGTGTTGTCTACGACGAGTGTTACGCCTGCTTCCTCACAGCACTTAGCGAGGGATGGGACATCTATTACTCTTAGGAGGGGGTTTGTTATGGTCTCGACTAGGACGAGTTTTGTTGAGGGCTTAACAGCCTCGGCGAGCTTCTCCGCACTAGGCCAGGCTGTCTCAACCCTTACACCGAATTTCGAGAGGCTTCTAGCAAGTTGGAGGGTTGTGCCATAGGCTTCCATGGGGAGGAGTACCGTGTCACCCTTCTCTAGGTGTGAGAGATAGATTGCCGCTATCGCCGCCATCCCGCTCGAGAAGCAGAGAGAATCACCCGCAGACTCAAGCTTCGTGATGACATGCTCAACAGCTCTAACCGTCGGATTCTCCTCCCTCGAATACTTCAGGTCAACCCCCCTATCAGACTTTCTCGTCCACCCAGGCTGCTCAAACGGCGCGGAGAGATAGATAGCTGGAATGAAGACGCCTAGAGACCTGTCAAAATACCTATGGCCATGGATCGCATCGGTCTGCAGTTCAGGTTGTAGGAGGGATAGGGCTAGATTATATATTTTTCTCGATTAAGGGAGGGGAGGAAAGATGAGGAAGATGGAGAGGGTTCGCAAGGTCTTGAAGGAAGGGTTGAGAGAGATTGAGGAGAGGCTGCGAATGCTCTCAGAGAGGTATTTGAGGGGAGAGATAGGGTTTGAAGAATATTTGGAGGAGAGGGTTAGGCTTGAACTCCTCCGTGAGGAGAAGGTTGAAGAGAATCTTGAGAGGCTCTTCAGAGGCTATTCCCCGAAGAGGGGGACGCGGCCCAAGTAGTTCATGAGAATTCTCATCAAGTCCACTCCCCGGATTCTGCCGATACCTCCCTGAGCACAGGAAATCTCATCAAATCTATCGACCTTATCCTTTCTAACCCCGGGGCCTGCTATTGCTAGTGGGACTGGGTCTCCCCTATGCTCACCTACCTCACAGGGCGTTGTATGGTCTCCTGTTATGGCTATATAGTATCCGCTTGAGAAGACCTCCTCGACGAGGGGCTTAAGCTCCCTAGAGATCCACTCGATCACCTCCACCTTCCTACGTGGATTCCTGTCATGGGAGACCGTGTCGGTGGCCTTTACGTGGAGGAAGACGTAGTCGTAGCTTCTCAAAGCCTTGATGGCTGCCTGAACCTTCCCCCTCAGGTTAGTGTTCACGGTTCCTGTCGCGCCTTCAACCTCTATTAGCTCGAATCCGACGGCCTTAGCGACACCCTTGTAAAGCGCTCCACCGGCTATCGCAGCCGCCTTAATCCTCCAGCGTTCACCTATAGGCTTGATCTCGGGAAGTGTCCCAGCTCCACGTGTCAGGACGGTGTTTGCGGATGGAAGCCCCTTCTCAAGACGCTTCTCATTTAATGGATGGGAGGTAAGTATCTTGGAAGCCTTCTCCAAGAACTCGTTTAGCGCCTTGGCCGTCCGCTCAGCCTCAGGCGTAGCTTCCAGAGGTCTCGGTTTAGGAGGCTTCACACCCACCTTATGGAGGTCAACGTCTGAAACCTTTCTCGACAAACCCTCGCCCCTGAGGACGAGGACTCCCCTATGCTCGGCGGAGGGGATGAACACCGCCTCAACGCCGTCGACGCTCTCTATCCTAATATCCTTCAAGGCATCGGCCAGAATCCTCGCCTCCTCACTACTTATCCTCCCAGCCCTCCTATCGACGACAACACCCTCCTCATTCAGGGTTGCAAGATTGCATCTAAAGGCGACATCACCAGGCTTTAGGTCGAAGCCTACCCCGAGAGCCTCAAACGCCCCTCTACCAGAGTAAACCTTCTCAGGATCATATCCGAAGAGGGCTAGGTGAGCTGTATCGCTTCCAGGAGGCTGACCAGGCGCTATGACATCCATTATCCCGCAGGCCCCCCTATCAGCTATAGAGTCCATGGTTCCAGCGCTCGCAGCTTGGAGAGGGGTTAGACCGTCGAGAGACTTAACAGGTCTATCACCAAGCCCATCACATACTATGAGAACCGCCTTCATCTCCTAAAACAAGGTCTAGAGGCATAAAATAAAGTTAAAAATTTTAATTCTATACTAAATCATTTGAAGGCGTTGTTGACGGAGGGTCTTCAGCGAAGCCTATTCAAGACGTTGATGATACTTGAGATAACGTTTGCTGGAATATACTTAGCCTTCACTAGAGGACTCTTCATAATCTACTTAGTCTCCATAGGATTTAAGGTAGACTACATCTCAACAATAGTTCTGGCTTCAACCGTTGCGGCTACAATAGTCTCAATCTTTCTTTACAAGTTCCCTGGATTCATTGTCAGAAAAGTTAAGGCAAAGTATCTGATATTTCACGCCGCTGAGAGAATTCTATGGATACCTATGGTTTTGTCACCTAACCCAATTCTAATAACGTTATCTTATACTGGGGTGAGTGTAGCGTCAACTCTTGTAGGCTCCTTCACGAATCTAGCGATTTACGGCTCCCTAGACGAGATGGGTGTAAGAGACCTAATGTCGAAGAGAAACGCGGTCTTCAACGTGACGAGTATTCTAGGATTTGCCGCAGCCATGGGTTTGATGGCCTTTCTCCCCCCTGAGGAGAAGTTCCTAATAATCTTCCTCACAGGCTCTTCAGTTGGGTTACTCTCAACAGTCATGGTCTGGCTTGTGAAGCTGGGTCACTTGGAAGGAGCCGAGATTCCCTCAGGAGCCGAGAAGCCTGAGCAGGTCTTCTCAACCTCATCATTTCTCTCAGCAATCCTAATATCAGGAAACCTCCTCGGACTTTTCTGGATACCCTACCTAATGGATGTCTTGAAGGCTCCAGACTATATGGCCGTTGGAATAAACCTCGCAACGACGATTTCAAGCATATTCGCATCGATACTATGGGCTAAGAGGTCTCTTAAGACTTTCAGGGTGGCTCTCGGGCTAACGGTTCTTACACCCGCCTCAGCCCTCCTAATCCCTCTACCCATAGCCCATCTAGGGATAGCTGCTCTAAACGGGATAACCTATACTGGAGCAAACTTTCTCGGAAGCTTCCTCTTAGCCCGCTACAATGCGTGGTATGGTGCGGTGCGTTCAAGCATAGTTCTAGCAATCATCTCCAACGTTTCTCAGCTTCTCGCCACACCCTTCGGAATGATTCTAGGAGGAAACTACACGCTTCTCTTCATATCAACTATAGCCATCATAATTCTAGCGAATATACTGGCTTTTCTAACAATTCCCGAAGTAGCCTTCGTCCCAGAGCATATCGCACGCACATACTCCTACATCCTCTACAGTAACAGTTTAATGGGTTATAGTATCGCAATTCAGACAACAAGGGAAACAATACTCCTAACACTCAGGCTTCTCGCACTCGCCCTGGTGTTCATAATCCTATATATCGCCTATAGATTCGTGTTCTTTCTAGCGAGCTTATAATTAAATAGGTCTATGCTAACCTGCTGATAGATGATTGGAGTAGAGGAGCCGATTCTGGGAGAATTCCTGAAAGTAATGTTTGGAGAGATAGCGGATTTAGTGCCTAAGCTCATTATGGGGATAATAGTTATTGTGGTAGCTTTCGTGATCCTGAGAATACTTAGCTTAGTTGTTAGGAAGGTTTTATCGTTTGCAGATGTTGATGGAATGATTAGGAAGTATACTGGGATTGAGCTTCCCATATCCTTTAACGGGATAGTTATGGCTCTCCTATACATCGGGATAAGCCTCGCGGTAATCTATGGTTTAATCAACATATTTCTTGGAAAGGAGTACATCGAGCTTGCGAACTCTCTAATAATCTACGGTGCGAGAATAATCAGCGTCGTCATAATTACTCTGCTTCTCTTCACAGCCTTCTCGGCAATCATAGAGAGAATAAAGGTTGAGAGCAGGCTTAAGGGATACCTGTTCTTCGTTATGATGCTTCTCCTCACAGCCATGCTCATCGACGTGACGGCGTTAAGCGACCCCGTTAAGCACGCACTCTACACAGGGCTCGCCATCGGGATAGGGGCCTCGCTCTCGGTCTTCGCAGTCTGGTTCTTCTTCCACGAATACTTCGATAAACTTTTGGAAGCCAAGAAGAGGAGGAAGTAACCGCATTTTCAGACCCCCCACTTTCACTTAAATACTCGGAGCACAGTTCTCCAAGTAGAGATGAGCCCGAGGGGGAGACCTCCACGCCGCACCTCCACACAGGTAGAGGAGCATAAAACCTACCTAAGGCTGGAAGACCTACCGTCGGTTGGAAACGCTACAGCAGCCAAGCTACGTGAAATAGGGTACTCGACGATCGAGTCTCTAGCCACGGCGACTATCTCGGAGCTTGCCGCCGCTGGGATAGGTGAGAAGAGAGCCGCCGAGATAATTGCCGCCGCGAGGCAGGCCATCGAGACAAGCTGGGTCACCGCTAAGGAGCTTGCGGAGCTCAAGAAGAAGGTTGGTAGAATAACTACTGGGAGCAAGGCTCTCGACAGACTTCTCGGAGGGGGCGTTGAAACCCAGTCGATAACGGAGTTCTTCGGGGAGTATGGAAGCGGGAAGAGCCAGCTATGCCATCAACTCGCAGTCAATGTCCAGCTCCCAGCTGAGCGCGGAGGACTCGATGGAGCAGCCCTATACATAGACACTGAGAACACCTTCCGAATCGAGAGAATAATCCAGATGGCTGAGCATGTTGGACTAGACCCCGACAAGGTGGCTGAAAGGATAATCTACGCCGAGGCATACAACAGCGACCACCAAGTTCTCCTACTAGAGAAGTCCGATAAAGTCATCAAGGAAAACAATGTCAGGCTGATAATAGTAGATTCACTTACATCGCATTTCAGAAGCGAGTATGTTGGGAGACAGAATCTCCCCGAACGCCAGCAGAAGCTGAACAAGCATATGCATAAGCTTTTAAAGCTTGCGAGGGCATTTAACGCCGCCGCCGTGGTGACGAACCAGGTTATGGCTAGGCCTGACGAGTTCTTCAGCCCCATGGCCGTCCTACCCGTCGGAGGACACATCGTCGGACACACAAGCCATACACGGATCTATCTGAGAAAGGCTGCTGGAAAGAATGTTAGGATAGCTAGACTCGTCTCAAGTCCGTATCTCCCCGAAGGTGAAGCTATATTCAAGATAACTGAGAACGGTATCGAGGACTTGGAGGAAGGGGAGCGTTGAGTGAGGTCAGTAAACGGACTGTCAAGAAGTTTTTCAAGCTACTGTTCTCCGGGAAGCTGAGCGAGGCCGAGAGAACACTTCAAAGAATAAAGAAGAGATACAAGCTCGGAGACGATGATGGATACTATATGGCGCTCTACGGAATCTACTACACCTACATAAACGATGATAGAGACTCCTACATATTCAAGCTCTGGGAGAGATTCCTAAACAATGAGGGCAAACGCTCTCTATCGAAGTCATTTAGGGAGCTTCTAAAGACGATGTATCAGCCTCCTGAAAAGTTTCTCAAAGCATGGCTAGACCTGATAGGATTCATCGATGAGCTCCCAGTGCCCCATAAAATCAAGAAGGAGATGGAGGCTAAACAGCGAGCGGTTGCTCAAGCAAGTTGAAGGCCATAATCCAGGAGAGAAGCCATACGGCGGCATAGGTTCCAGAGCCTGAGAGATAAAGTTTCCTACCGAGTTCAGCCCTTTTCTCCGGAGAGAGGAGAGAACGTATAACTATCGCTGAGACAATGTATGCTAATGCTGCGATTATTATCGCGATTATGGAGGTCTGTTTATAGAGTTTCAAAACCTCTGTGAGAACCCCCATTAGGATACCACCTAGAAACCTTCCCCAGTAAAGCTTGTCTTCAAGCTTCACCTCAGCTGCACCGGGAGCCTTGTAATTCATGAATCCTAGGCTGAGGAGTTAATCATATATGTTTCGGGCGGAGAATCCGTCTCCAATACTCTCAGAAGCCTACTTTAAGAGCGAGGCCGTTTAAGCATGCTAGGGATGGATGTCTCCTACATCGAGTTGAGGAGGCTGGCCGAGGAGCTTCTAGAGCTAGTTAGAGACTCAAAGATTGAGAACCTCTACCTAATGGAGGATGGGTCTATAGTCCTTAAGATTAAGGGAGAGAATGCCTCAGGAGAGCTTAGAATAGCTCCTGGGAAATGCCTCTACTTTACCCGAGGAAGCTATGAGAAGCCTCTAAGCCCTGGCGCCAGGGGGCTCGCCCTAAGGAGAATAGTCTCAGGAACCTGGATAAGAGATATCAGAGTGGTTCCTGGTGAGAGGATAGTTTTCTTCGATTTGGAGGTCTCTGGGAAGAGGTTCAGCCTGGTTGCAGAGCTGATTCCCAAGGGTACGGTTATCGTACTTGATGAAGGGGGGAAGATTCTCGAGAGCCTCCATCATCTCAGGATGCGGGACAGGGCAATCCTTCCAGGTGAGGTTTACAGGCTTCCACCTCCAAAGCCCTCAGCAGCCGAAAACCCTGAAAACCTATTCACAATACTTAGCCCGAGGAAGACCGTTGTTGCTGCTCTAGCATCCCAGGCAGGCCTGGGAGGGAGATACGCTGAGGAGATTGTTAAGCTTGCTGGGGTTAATGGCCTGAAGAAGGTGAAGGAGCTTGGAGAGGATGAGAAAGAGAGGCTTATCAAGGCTCTCAAACGGGTCTTAGAGCTAACCTCCTCTGGAAAACCTGTAGTCGCCTTCTCCCCCGAAGGCGGTGTCCAAGCCCTACCCTATCCGCTGGAGAGTCTAAGAGAGAAGGGGTGGAGATTCCGAGAAACAGACACGTTGAACGAGGCGTTTAAGGAAGCCTACGAACATGAATTAGCGGAAAAAATCCAAGAAGCTGAGAGAAGGAAAATAGAGGAGAAGGCTGAGAAGATCGAGGACGAGGCGCGGAGAAAAATCTATACGGCTGAAAAGCTTCGAGGCCGCGTTGAAAAACTAAGAGCAATAGCGGAAAAACTCTTCAAGTATGCATCGATAATCGAGGAGCTTAAGGAGTCTAGAGAAAATCTCTCAAGAGAATTCGAGGGCTTGGAGATCGAGATAAAACCTTCCGAGAAAACACTCATCGCAAAGCTTGATGGAGAAGAAGTCAAATTAAAGATTCATGAATCTATTATGAAGCAGGTCTCAGCACTCTACGATGATGCGAAGAAGGCTTTGAACGCTGCTCAATCCCTGATGAAAGACGCTGAAAAGCTTAGAAAACATGCTGAGAGGATTAGGAGAGGGGAAGCCAAACTTGTTGAGGAGGCGTATCTAAGGGTTTCTGCACATCCTCCTAGACCTGGGAAGGGAGAATGGTATGAGAGGTACCGTTGGTTCATAACTTCAGAGGATTTTCTCGCAGTCGCTGGGAAAGACGCATCAAGCAACACGAGTTTATTGAAGAAGCATCTTGAGAGGGATGACCTAGTGTTTCACGCCGAGGTAAGGGGTGCGCCCGTGCTCCTCCTGAAGAATGGTGTGAAGGCTGGCGAGAGGTCGAGAATCGAGGCTGCACAGTTTGCGGCATCCTATAGTAGGGCTTGGAGGGAGAAGATGTCTATGATGACCGTCTACTATGTCAGGCCTGAGCAGGTCTCCTTCACGCCGCCTCCAGGACATTACCTACCTAAGGGAGGATTCATCGTGAAGGGTGAGAGAAACTACCTAACAGTAAAACTTGAGCTTGGGTTCGGGATAGGTGAGGGGCTGGAGCTTGTCCACGGCCCTCCGACGGCTGTATCCTCCAAAGCTGGGAAAATCGTCAAAATCGTCCCTGGAAGGGGGAAGGCTGAAGAAGTCGCTGAAGAGGTTGTAAGACGTTTAACCGAGGGATTGGAGCTTGAGCCTAAGCTGCTGAGAGACCTTAGGAGATGGGTCGCTGAACTCGTACCCTATGGCTCAGGTGAGGTGGTTTAAACTTTAAAAGGTGTGGAGACGTGGTTTGAGACGGCAGTGAGGAAGCGTGCCGGCGCTCACCGATGAACTCCTCGTCCGAGATGTCATGACAAGCCCAGTCATAGAGAGCAAGGAGAATGAGACAGCTGAAGAGCTTGCCAAGAAGATGATGAAGTATGGTGTTGGAGCGGTTGTCGTGACAGGCTCAAACGGTGCTCCAGTAGGGATAATAACTAAGACGGACCTCGTGGAGAAGGTTATATCAAAGAACATTCTCCCCAGCAAGGTTCACGCAAGAGAGATAATGAGCACACCACTCCACACAATAAGCCCGGAGGAGAAGATTGAGACCGCCCTAAGGAAGATGACGAAGCTTAAGGTCGGTAGACTCGTTGTAACCTACAAGAGGAGACTCGTCGGAATAGTAAGCGTTAAAGACATTCTCCAAGTAACTCCAGAGATACTTGAGATAGTTAAGGAGAATATGCGGATAAGGGGTATAGTGTTCCCGACAAGCAAGGAGGGATATGTTGAAGGATACTGTGACAGCTGTGGAGAGTGGTCTGACATGCTCCTAAACATAGATGGCCAATACCTCTGCGAGGAATGTAGGCTCGAACTCATAAGGAGGACGAGGAGAGAGTGAACCCTCCCACCGATAGGAGAAGACTAAGATTCATAGTTGACGCCATGCTTGGAAACCTTGTCTCATGGATTCGAATGCTCGGATACGACACTCTTTACTGGTCGGGAGAGTACTCGGAGCTTCTGGAAACAGCTAAGAAGACCGGAAGAGTGATTCTTACAATGGATAGGAAGCTTGCCTCAACAGCTCTCAGAAACAATGTCAAGACCTATCTCATCCCGGAGAATCAGACCTCCCAAACGCTTGCGGAACTCTCGAAAAGATTCGGTCTAAGCCTAGAGTTCGACCCACTGCAGACGAGGTGCCCGAACTGTAATCACCTGCTTGTGAAGATTATGTCTGAGCCTAGGGATGAGTGGATATGCCCAAACTGCGGTAAACATTATTGGATAGGTGGACACTGGAGAAACATAGTTAGAGTGTTAGAGGAGGCGAAGGCAAAGATTGCAGAAGCTTAGTCTAGATGAGGGTAGGTTTCTCGTAAAGCTTGCACGTAGGAGTATAGAGGAGTATCTGAGAGGGAGGGAGCCTGAGGTTCCTAAGCCTCCGAGCGAGAAGCTTGGGGAGAAGAGAGGGGTATTTGTGACGCTCTCAACGTACCCCGGCAAGGGGCTTAGAGGATGTATAGGGCTCCCGCTTCCAACCAACCCGCTTGTGGAGGCGACCGTCCGCGCAGCAGTCTCCTCAGCCACCCAAGACCCGAGGTTTCCGCCTGTAAGACCCGAGGAGATGGATGAGATAATAGTTGAGGTAAGTGTCCTCACACCTCCAGAGGAGGTAAGCTACAGCGACCCACGGGAGCTCCCCAAGAAGATTGTAATAGGGAGGGATGGCCTGATAATTCAGGCCGGAGGCTTCAGCGGACTCCTCCTACCACAGGTTCCAGTAGAGTATAACTGGAGCCCGGAGGAGTACCTCATGCATCTCTGCCTCAAGGCTGGGCTACCCTCAACCTACTGGCTGACGGGGAAGGCTAAGCTTATGCGGTTCACAGCCCAGATCTTTGTTGAGAAGGAGCCTCGTGGGGAGATAGTGGAAGAGGAGCTGAAGCCTAGGAGATAGCTCTGAATAGATGGGGCATGAACCTCCACTTCGGTGTATGTGGGATAGGGTTTGGCCACGCGTCTAGAAGCGCCGCCCTACTGAAGACGCTGAGGGAGAGGGGATACAGCCTCTCAGTCTCATCCTATGGGGATGGGCTAACCTATCTTAGGAGAGCTGGATTCGACGTTAAACCCGTTCCTCCTGTAGGCTACGGCGTCCTCCCAGAGGGGAAGGTAAGCATAAAGATGACCATCTTCAGGAACATGCTCCTCCCGATTAGAATCGCCGAACAAACAGCCTATGAGATGTCCTACATAGATGAGGTAGAAGCCGAGGCGGTGGTCTCCGATACACGCGGCTCAACGGTTCTAGCAGCAAAACTTCTAGGAAAACCAGTTTTAACACTCCTAAACCAATTCAACATAAGGATAGTCTATCCAAGGTATAGGAGGATTATTGAGGCGGCTGAGGGCGTGGCCTACACGGTTTCCTGGCTCTGGTCTAAGAGTAACCGTCTCCTGATAGCCGACTATCCTCCACCCCTAACACTCTCCTCACAGAACCTCAACCTCCCAAAAAAATTAGAGAACACTGTGAGATTCATAGGCCCGATAATCGAGAAGAAGCCTGAGGAGCTTCCAAGCAAGGAGGAGCTTGAAGAGAAGTATGGTGTTCCAGACAATAAGCCTATAGTCTTCTTCCA
Source organism: uncultured Nitrososphaeria archaeon (assembly GCA_964440495.1). Taxonomy (GTDB): domain Archaea; phylum Thermoproteota; class Nitrososphaeria_A; order Caldarchaeales; family Wolframiiraptoraceae; genus Benthortus. The sequence continues at coordinate 11,564 of CAYTSD010000025.1, forward strand.
CGCCAGCGGCCCCAGCTATGAACGTAGAATTCTAGTCAAGAAGTTTCTCAAGCTTCTACCGAGACTCGCCGAGAGGTTCAGGGTTCTAGCAACCTTGGGCGGAGTTGAGGCTGAGGCTAATCCTCTCCCTGAAGGCGTAAGGGTTTGGAGATGGGTTGAGCATCCTCTGGAGCTTTTCAAGCTCGCCGACGTCGTAGTGTGTAGGGCTGGCCAGACAACCCTCGCCAAAGCCCTCTCCTATGGAAAGCCTGTCATAATGATCCCCATAGAAGCTCACGCCGAGCAGATGGGGAACGCTCAGTCGGTTGAGAGGCAGGGGGCGGGCATCATCATTAGGGAGGAGGAGCTGAGCGGTGAGAGGCTTCTAGAAGCCTTGGAGAGAATCTTCGCGGATGAAGGTTTTAGGAGGAGCGCAGAGCATTATAGAATGGTTTTTGAGAGGCTTAACCCTTTAGAGGAGGCTGCCAGAGAGGTTGAGGCGCTCAAGTGAAGAGGGGAAGGTTTATCTCTCAAAGCAGAGTATTCTAGGGTGGCAAGCAGATGAGTAGCCGTCCCAAACTCGACCCCTCAGTAACGCCTGGAAGGCTCATAGGGCTCCTCGACCTAATAGCAACCTACGGGGGGAGAGTGGATGTTGCAAGGATAGCTATGGAGCTTCAGAGCGATGTAGACGACCTCCTACCGGTCGTTGACGTAGCCGAGGAGCTTGGATTCATAAGGGTTGAGAACGGGGATGCGATGCTAACGGAGAAGGGGAAGAAGTTTGTGATGAGCACATCGTCTATGAAGAAGCTTATGCTAAGGGAGGCTATCCTAAACGTGGAGCCGTTTGCAACCGCCTTAAAGCTCGCTAAGTCTCGGGATGAGTTCTCAGCCGAGGAGCTTGTGAAGGAGCTTGAGAAGATGAACGTGGTCGAGGAGGAGTATGAAGACCCTGAGCAGGTTCACAGCATGCTCCTAGAATGGCTCCTCTACACCGAGAGCATAAACTACAACGGTGAGGAGAAGAAGTTCTCGGAGAAGAAGTTCTCCACCCGGGGACTAGCTTAGGAGAGTGTATATCCTGTCGACATACTCATAGAACTCCTGGCTCCTCCTAGACCTAGGTCTCTGCATCTTCACCTCAACTATCCCAGCAATCTTAGCAGGTCTATCGGTGAGGACTATCACCCTCTCGGCAAGCTCCACAAGCTCCTCAACGTCGTGGCTGACCATCACTATGGAGCTGGGTGGGAGGGCTTGGTTAAGCCATAGGGTCTCAACCTCCCTTCGAAGCGAGATAGCCGTCAGGGGGTCTAGGTTGCTGAAGGGCTCATCCATTAGGAGTAGGTCTGGCTGGGCGACCAAGGCTCTGGCGAGCGCAACCCTCTGCCTCATCCCTCCGCTGAGTTCCGCTGGATAGGCCGTCTCGAACCCTGAGAGGCCGACCATGTCTAGGAAGACCCGCGCCCTCTCCTCCTTATCCCTCCTACGAAGCTCCCTATCATGTATCAGGGCGAGCATAACGTTCTCGATCACCGTATACCATGGGAAGAGTGAGGGTGACTGGAACATTAGGGAGATGCGTGGTGTCGGGTTCTTGAGGGGCTTACCCCTGAACAAGACCTCTCCCCGCTGAGGCTTGAGGAGACCGGCCATAATCCTTAGGAGAGTGCTCTTACCGCAGCCGCTTGGCCCGATAATCCCAACGAACTCGGCATAGTATATCGTCAGCGAGAGCCCTTGGAGCACAGGCAGCTCCCCTCCCCTCCTAAGCCTATGACTGAAGTAGATGTCACGGAGCTCTAGGATAGGCTCATGTACCCTCTCCTCGGCCTCAGCCGCTTCAACTTTCACAGCACCTTACCTCCCACCGACTCCACCGCAACCTCATAGAGCCTCCTCCATAAGAATCTGTTTAAAATGACGATGAAGACAGCCATCCAGATTGTTGCGGCGACTAGGAGGGGGATGTCGCCGACGCTTACGGCTAGGCTTATCTCCTTCCCGATCCCCGGCCCCTCAACCTCCCATACCTCGCTGTCGATCACTAGACGTTCAGCTATTATGAGGGTGTTCCATCCGCCTCCCATGGCCACTAGGAGACCTGTGACAAGAGAGGGGAAGATTCTGGGGAGGTAGAGGTGGCGGAGCTTGCTGAGGCCTCTGATTCTGAAGACTCGGCAGACCTCCTCCTCCTCGACTGGAACAGCCCTAAGCCCACCATAGATTAGGAAGAAGAGATACCACTGGATTCCTAGGAGAATTATCATGATTGCGCCGAACTCTAGGGGTAGGCCGAAGTCTGCTGAGAGGGTCATCACCAGAGGCGCCAAAAGGGTTGCTGGAATCGAAGACCCAACCTGTAGGAATGGGATTACTATAGGTTCAAGCCTCCTCCTGCTATAGACGAGTAGTGCGAGGGGGAGGGTCCAGCCTAGGGCGAGGAGGATGGCTATCAGGACGCGGGCGACGGAGAAGCCGAGCATCGGGAAGACGTGGAGACCCAGCCGCCCAAAACCCTCCAACAATCTCTGGATGTTTGATGCGCCTCCGCTGAAGGCTAGAAGGTAGAAGGCTACAGCGATTCCAGCCACGGCTAAAGCTATCCAAACCTGTGAGAGACGGGTTCTCAGCTTCTCGCTTAGGGACTGAAAGGCCTTGGAGAAGGCCCTATAACCCGGGAGGGTTAGCCTTGAGAAGAGGTCTCGGACTGCGTGGACCAGGGGGCGGATAGGCTTCTCCATCCAGACACGTGGAACCTCGGCGGCGGTATACTCGAATCGGTAGCGTTCACTGAGCCTCATAAGTGGGAGGAAGAAGAAGGCGTTGGTGAGTATGACCGCCGCAGCGACAGAGACTATGCTCACCCCCAGCTCCAGGAACCTTCCAGAGGCTATGAAGCTCGCTGATAGGGAACCTATCCCGAAGAGGGTAACCTGCTTCTCCCCTAGGGTGATTATCTCGCTTGCGACGAGAAAGTAGAGGCCGTTAGACCAGGAGGCTGGAATATTATCGACTATTCTTGGGAAGGCTGCTGGGAGGTAGAGGCTTAGAAGCCTTCTTGCTGAGCCTAGGCCGAGGACCCTCGAAGCCTCTAGGAGCTCTCCTGGAAGAACCCTCATAGACTCATATACCCCGAAGGCGATATTCCACGCCTGACTCGTAAATATCAGGAAGAGGGCGGCCAGCTCAGGCCCAATTATCGGGTGAATTATCGTGAACGCGTAGAGAGCTAGGGGAAAGAAGCTGAGTATGGGTATTGACTGGAGGAGGTCGAGAACAGGGATAATGATCTTCTCGAGTAGAGGGTTTACTCCGGCGGCGACCCCGACCACGACGGCGAAGGCTATCGAGAGGAGGAGAGCAGCCCCCATCCTCCCCCAAGAAACCGCTAGAGCGGTCAGTATCTGGAGCAGCGTCGCTGGATCCAGAGGCATTAGACTATACTTGGAGCCATAGTGTTTTAGGTTTTGCCTTTGGATCTAAGTTCTGAGAGCATCTGGTTGACACAGTAGGTTGGGAACCTTGAGAGATAACTTCTATGAGGCTCTTCGACGCCCATTTTCCCGGCAGCTTCACGGGCTAAGGCTACGTAGCGCCTCATCTCCTCGAGGAGGAAGCCTCTCCAATCAATCCTAGGCGCAAGTAGTCTCAGAGCTGGTAAACTTCTATTCAACCTCAGAGCTAGGAATGCCTCCCTAAACTTCTCCTCAAGCCTCTCCAATATGAAGAGCGGAGACCTAAGGCTGAGCCTACCCTTCAATGTGTCAACGTAGTCGTCTGCAAGCTGGTAGGCTATCCCCACATATTCACCGTATCTGCGTGCCACCTCAACTACTTCTCTGGAAGCTCCCGCAAGAATTGCCCCGCTCTCGGAGGCCGCTTCGAAGAGTGAAGCCGTCTTCTCCCTGATGATCCGTAGGTAAAGTTTCTTCGATGGGAGATCCTTGTTCATTAATTCTTTTAGTACCCCGCTTGAAGCCCTGTCCCAAGCCTCCAAGAATATTCGAGCAATGTCTATGCCCTCCTCCAAGGTTATCTGAAAGGCCATATTGATTATTCTGTGACCCTCGATTATCGTTCTTCCAACACCCATTCTTCTCCACAGACTCGGCCTACCTCTACGCTCAACATCACCATCAATTACATCATCATGAGCTAAACTCGCATTATGCGCTAGCTCCAGTGCGCATGCAACTTCGAGCGCTCTCTCAACGTCTCTTCCACCCAGAGCATTAAAGATCATCACTAGGAGTATTGGTCTGAGTCTTTTCCCATTTCTTACAACCGATGCTATGATTTCACCGTCACGTCTGGAGAGGATGCGTCTATAGAGGCAAGAGTTAACTTTATCTCTAATAGACTCAATGTACTTCTCCAAGGATAGTTTAGTCAGAGTCTCCAAATCTACTTTAATCCCTCATGAAGCATGAGTAGGCTTAATATAAGCTTCTCCCATCCTAGAGGTATCTCCTAAGCCTAGACTCTATCATAGGCTTCGGAAGCGCCCCCACAATAATGTCGATAGGTTTACCGTTTCTGAATATCATGAGAGTTGGGATACTCATTATATTATATTTCATGGCTGTTCTAGGGTTCTCATCCACGTTAAGCTTAAGGAACGTAACCTTTCCAGCATACTCTTGAGCAAGCTCCTCAACCACTGGTTCGATAAGCCTGCATGGGCCACACCACTCTGCCCAGAAATCCACAACCACCAAAGGATACTTTCTTATAAGGAGTTCGAAGTCCTCGTCGGTGGCTTTCATCGGCTTCGCGTGAAGCTGTCTAGGAGCCTTCGCTCTAGCCGCAGCCCTCATAAGCTCTCTAAGCTTACGCAGCCTTATCCTCTCAAGTTCCCAGTCCTCGCTCATTTAAGAAAATTTTGATATAAAGTGACTAATAAATTTCCTCGACCTACACTATCTACATTCCAGGTAGACGGTCTTAGAATCCTCTCTTAGGGGGATTATGCAGAGGAACTCAGCCTCCTCAGGCCCCGGGTTCTCGTACCAGTGAGCCGTCTTAGAGGGGATGTAGATGATGTCTCCTGGCTTAACCTCGTAGAGTTTCTTATCTATTCCAACCTTATAACGACCCTTTAGAACGTATTGAACATGCTCCATATCGGGGTGGAGGTGTTTCGGTATGTAGCCTTTGGGCTTGATTATGAATTTACGTAGCTCGAAGTTTGGCGCCCCATGCTCCCTGCATAGAAGCCTCTTTATCAGGGTTTCACGAGCCTCCTTAACAGGCTTAGCCTCGACCTCTGACTCATTTCTAACACTCATATCTCAAACCCTCTCATGAGAAGCTATAATAGGTTTCCCCATCGTAAACCATTTAGATAAGCTTAACATAGCTCGTGTTCGGCGAAGCAGGATTGCCTGTGCTAACAATTAGGAAGGAAAGGTTCTGGACTCTCCTCGGGAAAAGCTTGGACGACGATAGTCTGACAGAGCTCCTCCACGACCTTGGACTAGACATAGAGGAGATGAACGAAGAATCATTTAGAGTTGAGTATAATCCAAATAGACCCGACTACTCAAGCCCTGTCGGCGTCGCTAGAGCTGCCAAGGGGCTTCTCGGACTCGAGGTCGGCGCACCGCGATACAGGCTTAAACCTCCTAAGGTTAGCGTAAAAGTTGACCCAAAGCTCTGGAATATTAGACCCTACATAGTGTCAGCTGTGGTTAAGGGGCTTAGGCTGGGGCTGGAGGAGCTTGAAGAACTCATAGCCATGCAGGAAGACCTACACTGGGTTTTGGGGAGAGATAGGAGGAAGGTTTCAATAGGTTTACATAACTTTGACACTGTTAGACCTCCATTCTATTACAAGGCTGTTGGAGGAAGGGATGTAGAGTTTGTGCCCCTCGGCGACTGGAGGAGGATGACCCCGGAAGAGATACTCTCAAAGCATGAGAAAGGAGTCAAATATGCACACATAATTAGAGGTAAACCCCTCTATCCGATGCTTATGGATTCACGTGGAGAAGTTCTATCATTCCCTCCGATAATAAACTCTATTCTAACGGAGCTCAGCGAGGAGACACGTAACATATTCATAGACATAACGGGAACAGACCTCACCGCCATAAACTATGCTCTAAACATATTGACCACAGCGTTGGAAGAGATGGGGGGAACGGTCGAACAAGTTCGAATCAAGTATAACTATAAGGACATGCCTAAAACAATGGTTACCCCAAATTACAGGATGAAGAAGTGGGAGATTAAACTCGACTATATCAACGAGGTTCTAGGACTTGAGATAGGGATACGTGAAGCCGCGAAAGCCCTTAGGAGAATGAGGCACGGTGTAAAGATTTCTGGAAAGATTTTGAAGGTTACCCCTCCACCCTATAGGGTCGACATAATGCATCCGATAGACTTGGTTGAGGATGTCGCCATGGGGTTGAGGTACGGTGTTCTGGAGCCTAAGCAGCCTGAGACGCTTACCTATGGCTCGCTTCACGTTTTAACACGGATTGAGGAAGCTGTGCGGTCAACTATGCTCGGCTTAGGGTATACTGAGGTTATGAACTTCACATTAACCAACGAGGAGGATGAGTATCTTAAGATGGGGGTTAAGCCTCATCCCCACGTCAAGCTAATGAACCCTGTCTCAAGAGAGTATTCAATAGTTAGGACATGGCTTCTCCCAAGCCTTATGCGTAACCTAAGCTACAACAAGAGAAACCTATATCCCCAGAGACTCTTCGAGGTCGGAGACATAGTTCTTCCCGACGAGAACCTCCCAGAAAAGGCCAGGAGGGTTCTAAGACTGGGATGCGTGACATGCCACGCCGATGCCTCCTATTCCGAGATAAAATCAACTCTCGAGGAAATATTGAGAAACCTAATGGTTGAGGGCTGGGGTATCAAGCCCTTCGACGAGAAGCCGTTCCTAGAGGGAAGAGCAGCACAAATAATTTGGGGAGAAAAAGTCGTAGGGGTTATGGGGGAGATTCACCCAGAGGTGTTAGAGAACTGGGAGCTAGAAATGCCTACCGCAGGCCTCGAACTCTATCTCCAAGCACTCCTTAAGACTTAAAGATGAGAGTTGCACACGTATTAGCGCCCCACCGCTTCCTTAAGCCTCTCGGAGGGAGGCTTCAGGCCTCACTTTGATGAGGGGTTGTCGGTGGTGGGGTACATCTATCTCGTTATCTCCTGAGATTTCACGAATTCATAGAGCTCTCTCGCATGCGGGTCTTTCT
>CAYTSD010000026.1:0-18366 GCA_964440495.1 uncultured Nitrososphaeria archaeon
AAATCCTCCCTCAACCACCTTAACCCACCCCTGCTAGCTTTCCCCACCACAGACCATTGGAACCAATAACATCGAAGTTAAAAGTAAGAGATGGGCTTTCCAGCCATTACAGGTTTAAAATCTTAGACCAGTATTTTTAAATTTTTACCCTCCGTGGTATGATTTGGGAATATTTCTTTTATTGTCGAGGTGCTTGGTATAGGGGGGTGGAGAGGGTTGTCGGGTGAGGATGACTACATGAAGCGTATGGCGGATGCCTTGAGAAGTGGGGCGAGAATGCTCTCGGAACAGTGTCCAATCTGCGGAAGCCCGCTCTTCGAGATCAAGGGCCAGCTCTGGTGCCTGAAGTGTAATAAGAGGGTTATCAAGGTCAGGGGAGATGAAGAGGTTAAAGAAGCCATGGCAACCTATGTTCTCAGCGAGGTTCACAGAACACTGGCCACAAAGATAGAGGAAGTCTCGGTTATGCTTTCGCGAGCCGTCGAAGCCGATGAGATAAGGTCTCTCGCCGAAACCCTTAATATACTTCTCAAAGCCATGGAGCAAAACCTTAAACTCAGAACAAAACTCGAGGAAAGAGAAAGAGAGTGAAACCAAAACAATTACCACCTATCCCATAAAATCTCCACGTATAATAAACACAAATACGTTGATAAGCCTAGAGCATTATCCTCAACATCTTTCAAGGTAGGTGAAGACCTATCCACCGGGGCCTTGGCCCATCATAATAACCAGAAAATGATTAATCCCTCCAACATATCTTGGGAGCTTAACCATAGACGAAGCATAAGAAAGAGGAAGCACTCTAGGGAGCGATCTCTCCTCGGTGGGAAAGAGTTCACAGCAGGGTCTACAGGGAGACCCCTTAATTTCCTGTGGAGGTTGAGCTGATTCCAGTGGAAAAGGTGGGGTGGCTTCAATTTCCTGTGAAACTAGTCGAACAGTTTTTATTCCCTCAAAAACTTGGAATAGAGGCCTCTCTCAAACACCGATTTCACCTCGTCTTCACAAAATGTGAATCCACTGGAAGCAGCCTTCGGGGCCCCGCACCCCTCAATTTCCACTCCAAGCACATCTTCACATAATTCAACACAGTGCACAGAACCGGATAAGATTCTATAGCTTCTACACTAAATTTTTAGTGAGACTCTTTCATTAGTCTAGTTCTCACAGAATCTATAGGGGCTTCTTCATGAAGAAGACTGTAGCTCACTATGGCGAAATGTCTAAAGGGCTTCTCCATAAGAAGGGTAGGGGTGGAGAGGATCCTCTCTCTGAGGTTGTTGAGCGTGCACTTCGTAGGCCGAGGATCTTCAAGAACAGGGATGTTGTGAGGTCTGACTATGTTCCTGAGAGTCTGCCGCACAGGGGGGAGCACATAAGGAGGCTTGGCGAGATCTTGGCCCCTGCTCTCCGTCTCTCGAAGCCTAGCAACGTCTTCATCTACGGGAAGACTGGGACTGGTAAGACGGCTGTGGTTCGCCGTGTCTTCAGCAGGTTCTTGGAGGTGGCTGAGAGGGAGGGGCTTCCCCTGGCCTTCGCCTACGTGAACTGTAGGATAGCTGGGACGGAGTATAGGGTCTTGGCCGAGCTCTGCGACGCCGTAGGTGTTAAGGTTCCCTTCACAGGTCTCTCGAAGGCCGAGGTCTTCAGTAGACTTCGGAGAGGGCTTATGGAACGTGGCCTCCTCCTCGTGGCCTGCTTGGACGAGGTGGATGCCCTGGTTAAGGGCTACGGCGACAACCTCCTCTACGAGCTTACGAGGATAAATGAGGGAGTGGGTGGGGGAGGCCTCAGCCTCGTCGGGGTCTCCAACGACCTCCACTTCAAGGAACTCCTCGACCCAAGGGTTCTCAGCAGCCTAAGCGAGGAGGAGCTTGTCTTCCACCCCTACACGGCCACGGAGCTCATAGACATCCTAAGTGAGAGGGCTTCGGAGGCCTTCTACGAGGGAGCGGTTCCCCAAGAAGTCATAAACCTGTGTGCGGCCATGGCGGCGGCCGAGCATGGAGACGCACGTAGAGCCATAGACCTGCTGAGGGTTGCGGCTGAGGTTGCGGAGCGTAATGGCGAGAGCAGGGTTGAGGAGCGTCACGTTAGGCTGGCGCAGAGCCTAATCGAGCGTGGAAGGGTCTTCGAAGCCCTCTCAACCCTCCCCCTCCACAGCAAGCTCGTCCTAACAGCCCTCCTACTCCTCCTCAAGAACGATGGACGTAACATAACCTCAGGGATGATTTACAAGACCTATAGGGAGCTCTGTGGGCTTCTCGGGATGGAGGCTTTGACGAGTAGGAGGGTGAGCAGCCTAATCTCCGAGCTCGGGATGCTTGGGGTGCTCCAAAGCGAGGTGGTCAGCATGGGACGCTATGGCAGAACCAGGAAGATAACGCTTCTAACCCCCTTGGACGAGGTTGAAGACGTGATAGCGGGAGACGACCTACTCTCAACCCTTCTAACCCATAGGCCAACTGTCTTAAATGAGGGGAGACGCCGATAATTTGGGAGAATGGTGGAGGCTGGGGCGGAGACCCGTAGAAAGCTTGTCGAGAAGGCGTTAAGGGAAGGATATAGCATAAGCGGTGAGGCTCTCGAAGCCCTTAACAGGCTTGAAAACCCTCTCCAAGCCCTCCGAAGAATCCTAAATTATCTCAGGGAGAAGGAGCCGAACACCCTGGTAATCGAGGTCAGACACCTAGAGGAACTAGAAACTCCCCCCAACCCCGAGAAAGAACCCACCGAATACCTACAGGAGCCTGTCCTCGCCCAGATACCTGAACTCCAAGTAGATGAACGCTTCCTAAAGTTCTATCGAATCGAGGGCAAGACCGAGGAGTTTAAGCGATACTTCAGTAGCAGATATGAGAAGCTTCTCAAGCTCCTCCAGAGGAGGGGGCTGAGCTTCCTCTCAACCAGCAGTGTCCGAGGAATCAAGCAGGGCCAGGAGGCGGTTCTCTCACTGATGCTCTTAGAGAAGCGGGAGACGAGGAAAGCATTGATACTCGAGGGTGAGGACTCTTCAGGCTTCATAAGGCTTATCGTGCCTAAGAGAAGTCAGAGACTCTTCCAGGAGGCCTCCCTAATTCTGCCAGACTCTATGTTCGGGGCCAGGGTTACGAGGCTGAACGACTCCTTCCTAGTCAAGGAGCTTTTCCTACCCGATGCTCCAATAGGGGGAGGAGGGAAAGCCTCCGAGGCTCCTGAAACCTATCTCTGCCTCGTCTCAGACCTCCACGTAGGAAGCAGGAAGTTCCGGAGAGACCTCTGGGAAAGCTTCCTCGACTGGATTAACCGTGGAAGAGACCCTGAGGCAAAGAGAGTCCGCCACCTACTCATAGCAGGAGACCTAGTCGACGGGGTGGGAATCTTCCCAGGCCAGAGATGGGAGCTCGAATACACCTCGGTTAAGAAGCAGCTTGAAGAGGCTGCGGAGCTTCTGAGAGACATCCCCAGCCACATCAAGATAATCCTCTCACCAGGAAACCATGACCCAGTTGAGAGAGCTCTCCCCCAGCCCCCGCTCACAGGAGACTATAGAAGGATTCTGGAGAAGGTTCGAGGCAGCATAGTCTTCGTGGGGAACCCTGCATGGATTGAGCTAGGTGGGAGAAGAATCCTAATCTATCATGGGCAAAGCTTCGACGACATCATACAGGCTCTTCCAAACGTCTCCTACAACACTCTCCAAAAAGATGTTGGAAATGTTCTGGAGTCGGTTATCCGCCACCGTCATCTCGCACCAATCTACGGGGGAAACACACCTATACTCCCACTCCCCGAAGACCTGCTAGTCCTAGAAAAACTACCAAACATAATCCACTCAGGCCACATCCACGTAGCATACGCAGGAACCTACAGAGACATAAAACTAGTTAATACAGGGACATGGCAGGAGCAGACAAGCTATCAGAGAAGCATGGGTCTAGAGCCAACCGTTGGAACAATAGCTATTGTAAACCTTAAAACTTTGTCCTTAAAACTTAAAAAATTTACATAACATAGATGACTCTTACATAGGTGTAAGACAAATGGATGCTAAGAAAATTCTTAGGGTCGGTGTCTCCCTGCTTCTAGCGGCCTCTGGAGGCTTACAACTTTCTTCAGGCTTCTCTTTCTTAGGGTTTCTCCTGAAGTCTGCTGCTGAAAAAGGACTTCTCGACAACCCTGCGGATGGATTCTCCATTTTTCTCGGGGTCTCCTTCTCAGCCGCTCCAGCAATCCTCGTCCTAGGAGCAATCTCGCTTCTAGCATCTTATATGACATGGCTTGGAAAGAAGAATGGACTGCTGATTGGAGCAATTGCCTCTGCTTTGGGAATAGTTGGAGCGCTGCACTTTGCTCCCCTTAAGGAGGTTGCGCCGCTGCTGATAACCTTGGATTCGCTTGCCTTGGCGTTTATAATCGTTTTACGTAAAAGGTTTACCTAAATCTCAGCACCACGCGCTTACCCTCAGACTTAATCTTCCTGAAGGGTTTTCCCTCACCCTCATAGAACTTTGTGAAGAACTCGTAGAGGTGGAGCCTCAGAGCCTGGATGAACACTATCAGCCCCTCCAACGCCATTATTCCAAGGTTTCCTATTATTAGGATGGGTATCGATGCGAGTCCGAGCGCGTCCCATGTCATGTTTAGGATCATTAGGAGAGCTACATGGACTAGGAGGAGGATGGTTAGCCTTACGTAGCTCAAAGTGTTTGACATGAAGTGAATTATGTTCTCTAGGACCTCGAGGATTCCGCCTCCGATGAGGCCTATTATGCTTCCCTTAATCTTCCCGAGAATCGCTGCAACCCCCCTGCCGAACATTATCGTGAACATGCTTGCCAAGACTCCTCCAACAGCTATCGGAGCAAGGGTCTTTACTGGAACCCCTATGAAGGGGACAAGGTTGCTTGAAGTGAAGATAGCTGTCATGTCTCCGGAGCCTATGAAGCAGAGTGTGAAGAGTATCCCAAAGAAATACATCGTTATTGTTGGAAGCCTCGAAGAATATGCCTCGACTTTTTCACCCATCCTCAAATCCTTGATGAATGCGAGGCTATATCCAAGTGTTAGATGTATCATCCCCATGAGGAATGTGAATTGCATTAGTTTGAGGACTTCGCTCATCTCGAATTGATGGTCTGCGAGGAGGTGAAGGACGCTTGGGGTTCCTACTATCTCCGTTAGGTGGAATCCGAAGAATTCTCCTAGTAAGAGGCCTGAGACCGCTGAGGCTGCTCCAAGAGCCATTAGGAGTTTCGCCCACTCCCTCAATCCTCCTACAACTCTCCGATACATGAAGTAGCCGAATAATGCGAGTACGAGTCCTTGGCCTAGGTCTGCGAACATTATTCCATAGAAGATTGAGAAGAATAGTGCGACGAAGGGAGTTGGGTCGATCTCACCGTAGCTCGGGTATCCCTGTATCTCGGTTATCTTCTCGAATTCTCTTATGAAGCTTCTATTCTTCATGAGTGCTGGAGGCTTGGAGCCGTGGCTTGGCTCCTCGAAATAGACTCCGTACCGTGAACAGAATTTCTCCTCGAACTCCTCACGCTTCTCCTCCGGAATGAAGCCTGTAACTATACGAAACCTCTTCAAACCTCCGGGTACTCCAAGCCGATGTAAAATCTCCTCCAATATGCTCGCAGCCTCTCTAAGAGTGAGAAGCCTGTCCCCACTCTCCTCTCTAACCCTCTTCATGCTCAGCTCGGCTTCAGCAAGCTTTTCCTCCGATTTTTCAAGCAATTCCGAGATTGCTGTGTAGGCTTCGGCGGGCTTCTGGGGGAAGGTTGCTGGAATCTCGAATGGCTTTGCGCCAAATCCATGTAGAACCCTGTCAACCCTGTAGTCCTCCTCTCTGCGGGCAACTATCAGCAGCGCCGCCAAACCGTTTCCAATATCTACTTCTAGGATTCCTGCTCTTGGGAGGCTTCTCCTAATCTCCTCGAGGTCTCTTCTAGCTACCACCGTGAAGACGGCGTAGAATCGTTTCAATCTCTTGAGCAGGGTGAGGTCTATCTCAAGGTCTTTTAGAAGCTGAATGGCTGAGAGGAGTCTCTGAAGCTCAGCCGCCTTCCTCCTCTCCCTCTCTATCTCCTCATCAAGAGTCCTCACCTGAGAGATTATCGACTCAGCCTCTTCTAGAAGCTTCTCGGCAAGCTCCTCAACCTCCCTTGCCTCGAGTTCTTCTCTCTGAACCTTATAGCCGTGGATTAGCTGGTCTATCAGCCCTTGCTCCTCATGTATCCCCATCTCCGCTATCAGGGAGTCAAGTTCTACTCTCAGGTCTCTAACCTTCTCATAGGCTTCTTGGAGACCTCTGCTAGCCCCTCCCCTACTCTCCTCTGCGTGAAACCACTCAAACTCGTAGAGCTCCCTCACTAGCTCCTCAGCCTCGTGACTCGGCGCCACCACTGAGACCTTAACCAGCCTAGAGAGAGGCAACCTCCCCGAAACCAGAGGAGCGGAGAGCATCATATAAGGTTAAGCAGAGGGTATTTTTCCTAGGGGAAGCTGAGTGATGCCGAAGATGAGGGTGGTTGCCCTAGGCTCAAAGCCGTTCGTCGCAGGCTTCAGACTTGCTGGAGCATCTGGAATCGAGGTAGACTCCCCAAACAGTCTCCTAAAGGAGGTTAAGAGGCTTATCGATAGAGGAGACGTGGCCCTAATCCTACTGGACGAAGACCTCTCCCATCAGGTTAGAGGGGAGCTGAATAAGCTTAGAACAGAGCACCCCACCCCGATAATCTACGAGGTTCCTGGCCCGAAGACGAAGCTCAAGCCAGTGAACTACCGGATGATGCTTAGGCAGATTCTCGGGATGTAGGGAAATCCTTTTAGCGGTCACAGCTTCTAACTCTGCTAGAATTGTCGGAGAAGGGATTCTCTAGAGTGCTCGACGAGGTTGGAAGGGAAGTTATCCATGAATGCGAGGAGATAATTAACCGTGGGCTTAGAGACGCTGAGAGAGTTGTTGAGGATAGGAAGGCCGCGATAATGGAGAAGGTTTCCACGATCATCCGCTCCGCTGAGAGAGCTAAGGAGACAACCCGCTCAAGAAGCTTAAGCCTCGCAGAGGTAAAAGCACGGGGAATAGCGCTCCAAGCCCTAGAAGACTATGTCGCCGAAGTAGTCCAAGAAGCATTAAAGACCCTGAGAGAACGCTCCGAGAAAGGAGAGCTAAGAGAAGAACTAAAGAAACTACTGATAGAATCTGTTGACGCTGTCGGAGAAAAAGAGGTGAAAATCTACACGGCGAGCCACCTCCTAAACCAAGTTAAAGGAATTGTTGAAGAAGTTGAGCGGGAGACGGGGGCCAGGATAGTTGTCGAGGATGAGCCTGTTGAGACAGCCTTCGGAGTAGTTGCGAAGAGCATGGATGAGTCAATAAGCTTCGACAACCGGGCTGAGACCAGAGCCGCTAGAATACACTCCAGAATCAGGCAGGAAATAATCTCGCTTCTAGGAACCCTTGTTTAAAATTTAATTAGGAGCCTCCAATCCTAGTGCTTCAAATGAAGCTTAGAAGCCGAGAGGTTACCGAAGGCGTTGAACGTGCTCCCCATCGCTCTCTCTTCAAGGCGGCGGGCTTCAGCGACGAAGACCTCTCCAAGCCCCTGATAGCGGTTGCGAACTCTTGGAATGAGATTGTTCCAGGCCACATCCACTTGGACAAGGTTGCTGAGAAAGTCAAGCAGGGTGTGAGAGAGGCAGGCGGCACACCCATGGAGTTCAACACGATAGCCGTTGACGATGGAATAGCCATGGGCCACGAGGGGATGAAGTACAGCCTTGTAAGCAGAGACATAATCGCCGACAGTGTAGAGATTATGCTAAACGCGCACCGGTTCGACGCGGTCGTCGCTGTCGCAAGCTGTGATAAAATTGAGCCAGGGATGATGATGGCCTTGGCGAGGGTGAATATTCCAGCCGTCTTCATCAACGGTGGCCCCATGCTTGCTGGAAGAATCGATGGTGAGGAGCAGCGCTACAGCGTCCGAGACGTCTTCGAGGCCGTTGGAGCATACTCGGCTGGCAAGATAGGGTTTGAGAGGCTTAAGGAGGTTGAGGACAGGTCATGTCCAGGGGCTGGGTCATGCTCAGGTCTATTCACGGCAAACACTATGGCGATTGCGATAGAGACTCTTGGAATGGCTCTCCCAGGCTCCTCAACTATTCCAGCAGTCGACTCGAGGAGGCTTTGGGTCGCCCGTAAGTCGGGTGAAGCCGTGATGAAGGTTCTTGAACTTGGAATCAAGCCCAAGGATATTCTGAGCTTCGAGGCATTCGAGAACGCGATAGCTGTTGACGCCGCTCTCGGAGGCTCTACAAACGCCGTCCTACATCTCCTCGCAATCGCCAAGGAGGCTGGAGTGAAGCTAACTCTAGACGACTTTGAGCGGATAAGCTCAAGAACACCTCAGCTTGCCTCCCTCATCCCAGGAGGATTCCACGCCGTCGAAGACTTGGATGCAGCTGGGGGTGTTCCAGCGATTATGCGCCGCCTCCTAGACGCGGGGCTGCTGAACGGCGACACCTTGACAATCACAGGTAAGACGGTCTCCGAGAATCTAAGAGACTTCAAGTATCCCCAAGGCTCGGAGGAGGTGGTTAAGCCTGTTGAGAACCCAGTCGCCCAGAGAGGCGCCCTAGTAATATTGAGGGGGAACCTCGCGCCTGAGGGAGCGGTGGTCAAGAAAGCTGGGGTGAAAAGCCTCCGCCACCGTGGCCCCGCCAGGGTCTTCGACTCCGAGGAGGAAGCCTTCAAAGCAGTGATAAACGGGGAGATAAACCCTGGAGATGTGGTTGTAATCAGGTATGAGGGGCCGAGAGGCGGGCCAGGTATGCGTGAGATGCTCGCCGTCACCGCAGCGATAGTTGGCAGAGGATTGGGAGGAGAGGTTGCAATGGTTACGGATGGGAGGTTCTCCGGTGCGACCCGCGGGTTAATGGTGGGCCACGTGGCGCCTGAGGCCGCTGTAGGAGGCCCCATAGCCGTCGTCGAAGACGGAGACGAGATAACGATAGAGGTTGAGGAAAGGATGCTTAGAGTTGAGTTAAGCGATGAGGAGATTAGGAGACGCTTATCCCGGTGGAGTCCCCCGCCCCCACGCTACACATCAGGAGTCCTAGCGAAGTATGCTAAGCTAGCCTCATCAGCCTCGGAGGGAGCTGTAACAAAATAGTCACCTTCCCTCAAAGTATCTCTCAGCAGCTTTCCTCACCTTCTCCAAGTATTCTCTCTCCGTGTAGACCCGCACTATCTCGTAGATTCTTGAGGTGAATCTAAGCAGGGGTGAGGAGTAGTGGACGAGTCTAACCCCCCTCTCATCCTCTTGGTAGAACTGAACCTCTTCTTCATCCATGTAGGGTAGGGGTGGAACATAGGGTGTATCTATCCAGAGGTAATTGGATGGAACCCCAGCCATCTGCGCCAACTCTTCCTCAACCTCCCTAACCTTCTCCCTGCTTCTCAGCCTCTCCGCAACTCCACCCTCCTCAGCCTTCAACTCATAGGCAACCTTAGGCAGCCTCCTCCTCTCAATCCTCTCAGCAATCTCCCTTGTTTCATCTCTTTCCTTCATCATACACCAAACCGTGTAGTCATCGTGGCTCAAGTATTCTTCAACGCTCATAGACGAGAAGTCAAGTTCATCAGACAGCATTCTAACCCCTCTGAGGAAGAGTGTCTGCGCCGCCCTTACAGCGTGATGGAAATAGATGTTCATGAAGCTCTGGTAGCGTGCGATGGCCATCTCCTCAACCGCTCCCACAGCCTTGAGGCTGAGAGCAAGCCTCCCATCCACAATCCTACTCCTCCAGAGAATCCTCTTAGCATCGACAAGCCCATAGGCTGCGCCAGTGAAATAGGAGTCCCGGACAAGGAAGTCAAGCTTATCGACGTCGAAGGGGCCGCTTATCACCGCCCCCTCCGGAACCTTCTTCTCCAGTATCTCGATGATTTCCTCCGGGTCTACCCCGCATCTCTCGACGGCTTCCCCGAGTTCATCATCTTCTCGGATTATCTTGGTCGTCATCTGCTCATGGCTCAGCCCCTTCTCCTGTAGCAGGGGTTCGAGGAGATGCGAGTAGGGTGTGTGCCCTAGGTCGTGAAGGAGTCCAGCGAGCCTGAGAACCTTCCTCTTATGCTCGTCGAAGCCAAGCCTATCGGCAAGCTCCCCAGCAAGATACATGCATCCAAGCGAGTGGTCAAATCTACAGTGTCTTGCGCCTGGGTAAACGAGATAAACGAAGGGGAGCTGAATAATCCTCCTAAGCCTCTGGAAAGCCCTAGTGTCGACGACCCCTATCTCGTCTTCACTCAACCCTATGTATCCGTGAATCGGGTCTTTGATGAGCTTCATCACTAAAATTAGATAGTGTTTCAGGAAGAATTAAGTTCTCTCCAAAAATTCTCCCACAATCTCCCTAATGGTTTCTGAGACCGTTTCAGCATCTCTCGACGCATCTACTAGGAGGAGCTCGCCTCTCTCCACCATTCTCAGATAGTTTTCCCTAATCTTCTCGAGGAGCTCTACCTGCTCGAACCTGCTTCTCCGCTTCCTCCTAATTCTCCTAAGCCCTATCTGAGGCTTGACGTCGAGTAGGAGTGCGAGGTCAGGTCTACGTGCATGTTTGTTGAGTTCTCTAACCCATTCAGGGTCTCCCGTCGTGGCCGCCTGATAGGCAAGCGAGGAGTGGAGATACCGGTCGGAGACAACCACGTATCCCTTGGAGAGCAGAGGCTCAATCGTCCTCTCGAGATGCTGGAGTCTGTCGGCTGCGAAGAGAAGTGCTTCAAGATAGGGGTTAACCCTCCTCCTCAGCGCCATGGCCTTCAGGATCCTCCCTATCTGGCCGTCGGTAGGCTCCCTCGTGTATTGGGCTGAAACCCCCCTCTCTCTAAGCCACCTAACAAGCCTCTTCGCCTGCGTCGTCTTCCCCGACCCGTCTATCCCCTCAACGGCTATTAGAAGCCCCCCACGCATCGAACCCACCTAAAGTTACGGATAAGCGATACATTTTATAGCATTTATGCATAGATTAAGGTCAAAATATGGTTGATGAAGGCTTAGGTGGAGGGGAGCTCGAGCAGGCTGCCAGGTTTTTCCATGCTCTGGGCAGTAGGCTTAGGCTTCGGATACTCCTACTCCTCTCCTCAACCGATAGACCCCTTCACATAAAGGCTGTCTCGAGGAGGCTTAGGGTAAGCTACCCAACAATCTACCGGCATGTCAGGGTCTTGAGAGAGGCAGGCCTCGTCAAGGTGTATGAGGTAGGCCGCTCAAGGGTTATATCCCTCACAAGCCCCCAACTTCTCAAGAAAATTTTAGGAGAAATTAAAGCTCTAAAAACATAAAATTGTTTATCGATTTCTGTAAAATTATCTTACAGATAGGTTTATTATGAGTGATTCTTTCTAATGCTATGAGTTTCCGTGAATGATGCTAATTCTGTGAAGCCTAGTGTATGGGCTGCGGCTGTGGCTCTTTTGGCGTCTCTCTCGGTAGTCATGGTTCTACTCAGGCTCAAGATACCCTTCCCGCTTCTCCCCTTCCTAACCTTCCATCTAAGCGAGATACCTGTCGTGATAGCCTTCCTCCTCCTAGGGTTCAGAGCGGGCGCCGCCGTCTCCATAGCAAGCTGGCTCGCATTAAACCTTGGAGCACCCTTCCAAGCCGTGGTCGGGCCGCTGATGAAGCTCCTAGCAGAGCTCTCGATGCTTCTGGGACTATATTTAGCTAGGAGGCTTAGGGGCAGCCGGGAAAGGTTTGGGAGAAGAGAGCTGGTCGTGGCGACAACCTTAGGCGCACTCACACGTGTAGTCGTTATGGCGGCTGCAGCCTTCGCCCTCTACTACCTAATCTTCCCAGAGGTCTATCTCCCATTCGCTGGGAAACTTCTTGGAAGAATCTTCGGCGTAAGCTTCGACTCCTCCCTCATAGTAGCTTTGGTGATAGTTGGGTTGACCTCGCTCTTCAACCTCCTCCACACGCCGCTCTCAGTTCTCCCAGCCGCAGCCATCTACAAAGCCTATAGGAAGGCTACTTCCCCCTAAGTATCTCGACTCCAGGCAGCTTCTTCCCGCTGAGGAACCGTATCAAGGCTCCGCCAGCGATACTGACGTAAGAGAAGTCCTCAACCTTGAGGCCGACCATCTGGATAGCAGTGGAGGAATCTCCCCCACCGATAAGGGTGAAGGCCTTCGACTCCGCGAGAGCCCCATAAATCATCTTGGTCCCCTTCCTGAACTCCTCCCTCTCATAGGCTCCAGCAGGCCCCTTCACGATGATTGCCTCATCCTTGCCCGCCGACCTTATCAGCTCTCCATAGCGTTCCCCAGTCTCTTCCCCGATATCCATTATCGGCCCAGGGGCTGGAAGCCTCTCGACAGGGGTCTCAACACGTTTCCCATCCATCTCGTAGGCAACATCCACAGGTACATGGACCCGGTCTCCCAGCTTCTTATCGAGTTCTGAGACCTTGCCGAGGAGTTTATCGAACCTCTTCTTGCGGATATACTGGATGCTTGGTTCTCCTAGGTCTACTCCACGGCTCATCAGGAAGAGTTGTCCTAGAAGCCCCGCCGTCAGGAGAGACTCTATCTCAGGTCTCCCTCGGCTTAGAAGCGCCTCGACAACCTTCACGCAGTCCTCAGGCTTGTTTCCACCCATGAAGAGCATTATCTTCTCCCTGGCCTCGAGGATCTCGGAGAGTGCGCGCAGTTCTCTCTCCATAACTCTGCCCGCGACTGTTGGGAGTAGGTGTGCGAAGCCTACTATTGAGGCGTGGGCGCGGTGGGCGGCTGAGAAGGCGTCCATGACGAATAGGTCTGCGAGCGGGGCGAGGGTTGAGACGAGCTTTCCCTTTGCGTGGGTCGCTGGGTCAGCCTCAACGGTCTCCTCGTCAAGCATCCTAACATTATCAAGAAGAAGTATCTCTCCCTCCTTAAGCGACTTTATGGCCTTGACCGCCTCCTCGCCGATAATGTCTGGAACATACTTCACCTCTCTGCCAACATGTTTTGAGAGGAGTTCGGCGTGCTGTTTTAGTGGAAGGAAGTTAGGGTCACCCTTCCTACCCTGATGGGAGATGACGACGACCTTCGCACCCTTCTCGGCGAGCTCCTTAAGGGTCTCGG
The DNA here is from genome assembly GCA_964440495.1 of uncultured Nitrososphaeria archaeon. GTDB lineage: Archaea > Thermoproteota > Nitrososphaeria_A > Caldarchaeales > Wolframiiraptoraceae > Benthortus. The sequence goes on from CAYTSD010000026.1 coordinate 13,124, forward strand.
CGTGCGCCCTCAGCCTCTCATTATCCTGTATCCGCTTGGTCTCAGGGTCTATCGGAGAGTTAAGGTCTACTCGGACTATAACGGTTTTACCTTTAACCTCTACATCGTCAAGCGTCTTGAACCAGGTCAAAACTCTACACACCTTGCTTAATAATCAACTTGATTACGTCGACAAGTCGGTTGGAGTATCCCCATTCATTATCATACCATCCTAGAACCTTTACGAGGTCGTTTCTCTCACCTACAACTGTGATGCTTAAACCGTCTAAGATACATGAATGCGGGTTGCCGACAATATCTATCGAGACGATGGGCTCCTCAGTGTATTCGAGTATTCCCTTAAGCTTTCCTTCAGCAGCCTTCCTATAAGCCTCCCTAACCTCCTCCAAAGTAACCTCTCTCTCCAAGAGAGCTGTCAAGTCGGTTATTGAGCCATCTGCGACGGGAACCCTAAGAGCTATCCCATGCATCTTACCTTTAACCTCCGGTATGACTAGGTGAAGCGCTTTAGCGGCTCCCGTCGTGGTTAGGATTATTGAGAGAGCAGCCGCCCTCGCTCTTCTAAGGTCTTTGTGAACTAGGTCTAGGAGACGCTGGTCGTTGGTGTAAGCGTGAACCGTGGACATGTATCCTTTCCTGAACCCGAAGTTGTCGAGTAGAACCTTAACCATGGGTGCGAGGCAGTTTGTCGTGCAGGATGCGGCTGAGATTACGTCATGCTTCTTGACATCAAGCATCTCGTCGTTGACTCCAGGAACTATCGTTACATCCGCGTCTCCTGAGGGAGCTGAGATGAGAACCTTCTTGACACCGTCTCTAAGATGCTTTGAGGCATCCTTCCTCGCCCTAAACCTTCCAGTTGACTCGACTACTAGGTCTACTCCAACCTCGCCCCATGGAATCTTGGAGGGGTCAGGGTTCGAGAAGGCTCTAATCTTTCTCCCATCAATCTCTATGCTATCCTCTGTGTAGGCTACCTTGTAGGGCAGCCTCCCGTGCACCGAGTCATACTTCATCAGGAAAGCTATCGTCTTGGTGTCAACTAGGTCGTTGTAGGCAACTATCTCGAAGCTCTTCCCATACTCTGGGTCGCTGAGCGCAGCTCTAGTAAACAGTCTCCCGATTCTCCCCATCCCATTTACTCCTATCCTTAACATCGGCTCTACATAGATGATGGATTTTTTAACGATTACTGAAGCATTAGTAGTAATCGTTACCCGTAATGCTTGTATGCCGGCAGTTTCTCTCGACTGGAGCTGGAAGCCCATCTACTAAGCAGGTGCCCTCACTCTCAACCCTGTAAAGAGGGCACTCCTCACAGGCTAGACGCATTTTTCCTCTTATACATAGAGCGTCTCCATAATGCATAAAAGTTATATGTGCATATTTTCTCTCCTTTAAACATGACTAAGCATCGGACAAGCATAGAGTTTCCAATAGACCTCTGGGATGCTCTCAAGCTCCATGTCCCCCCACGTAAGAGGAGCGCGTTCATCATCGAGGCTGTCAGGGAGAAGCTCATGCGCGAGTCCCTGAAGTGTCTAATCCTCTGCGGCGGCCCAGGAATAGGGATGCGTCCCCTCACCGTCAGCATACCTAAACCCATGATGCCTATAGGGTACAAGCCGATTGTCGAGCATCTGATAATGTCGCTTAAGCGTCAGGGAATCTACAACTTCATACTCGCGATAGGATACCTTGGAGAACACCTGATAAAATACTTCGGGGATGGGTCTGCTCTCGGGGTAAACATTGACTACTCCATTGAGAAGAGTAGGTTGGGGACGGCTGGAGCGGTTAAGCTCGCTGAGAAGAAGCTGAGCGACACATTCCTCACCGTTAACGGCGACATACTCTTCACAGGCCTCAATATCTCGGAGCTAATCCAATACCATAAGCAGAAGGGAGGCATAGCGACGATAGTCCTCTCAAGGGTTGAGGATGCGAGCAGGTTCGGCCTAGTCTCAATAGATGAGACAGGCAAGGTTATAGCCTTCAGGGAGAAGCCTAGGCATCCAGCCCCAGGCCTCGTAAACGCAGGAATCTACGTCTTCGAGCCAAAGGTCTTCAACTACATATCCCCTGAGAAGCAGGTGTCCCTAGAGGAGGAGATCTTCCCCGCCCTCGCCGACGAGGAGAAGCTCTACGCCTATGTCCATGAGGGCTACTGGGTTGACGTAGGCGCCCCAGAAGACTATGAGAAGGTCTGCAAGGACTTCTTCAGCGGCAGTCTACTCTAATCTGAGTAGGTCGTCACATTTTAAGAGCTAATTCGATAGCCCCCGCCCTTGGGATGAGGGCCAGTCTAGTCGCCGCAACCTCAGCAATCTTCGGGGCGCTCGCCGCAGTTCTCGCAGTCCTCCCACTCAGCTTCCCCTTCCCATTAATCCCCTATCTCCGATTCGAGGTCGCCGAGATACCCGTAGTTATAGCCTTCCTAGGGTTCGGGCCTCTGCCCGGGATAGTCTCTGCTCTGACCTATTGGGGTGTCTTAACACTGGTCGGAGAGTTTACGCCGATAGGGCCTGCGATGAAGTTTCTGGCGGTGGCTTCGATGCTTCTCGGCCTCTGGGTGGGGTTTAAGCTCTCAAAAAACTCCTATAGGCTTGGCCTTACACTTGGATTCCTCTTCGGAAGCCTCCTCAGAGTCCTCACGATGACAGCCGCCAACTACGTCATCCTCCATTACCTCTTCCCAGAGTTCCTAGACTACGCTATTCAGGCACTCTCAGCATCCCTTGGAATACAGTTCGGATGCCTTGGAACAGCCTTCACACTAATCCTAATCTTCACAGCGGTATTCAACATCCTCCACATGATGCTAAGCCTCTTTCCCTCACTCTTCCTCCTAAACTGTATGGTGAAAGACGGCCTCTTCCTAAACTTCAAGAAGCCATGGATACGCTCCATACTGAGAAAAGGTTAGGGCTTCTTCTCAGCAAGCCTCTCAGCAACCTGGAGAGCGGTTCTCTTAAGATATTCACATATCCTTCCATCTCCAGCAGCCTCCTCCAGCCTCTCAACATCAATTATCTCCACGTCGCTTTCACCACGGACAACAACATCAACCTCGAGGTCGAAGTAGTGGATATGATCTGGATAAAGTGCGAGGGGGGTGCATATGTTGTAGTAGGTTCCCTTAAGCTTCCCCGAGATGTCGTAGTATCGTGTCTTAGTATACCATTCCATCAGCTTGGCTTCTGTTATCGCGTAATCTCCCGGAGATTTCGGTATCCCGAGTCCATCATAGGTTCCGCCTCCCAGGATTCTTCTCTGAAGCTTTACCTCGCCCCCGCTTCTCCAGACTACCTTCCCTGGTCTGAGCTTGAGTAGGTGTCCATCGAGTTTTGCGTGGAGGATTTTAGCAGTGGTTCCCCGCCTTGGAACAGCGTTTCTAACAGTCTCATCGAATAGCTTGGCTACACTTTCACCGTCGGCTAACCCATGTTCAACCAAGTGCTCCGCGAAGCTAACCATAGTTGAGAGGGCTTCTCCCCCAGCTCTACAATAATGATGCCATGGGACCGTGTAGGCGACCCTGCGCCTAAGTTCATCGAGTTTAAGCTTGGTCTCGGTTGGGAAACCTATCCTAGCCATCGCGGCCTTCTCGTCCCTCATAGGTCTCAAGACTATCAAGTCCCTTAAACCCTCTCTAAGCGCCTCGATAACAGACTCAACAACCTCGGGCTCCCCCTTAACCTCAACATAATGTCTATCATTAGAACCCGTTATACTGGCGTCTGCATCCCCCCTCGAATTCAATCCAAATCTCTCGACCTGAGACCTCGTCGGATTCACGATCTCGAAGCCCTTGTCGAGGAGCAACGCTATTAGAGCCGTCGAGTAGATCCCCCGAACCTCAACGCTCATCAACCCTCACTCAAAACGTCTCAAGTCTTAAAGATTTCAAGGCTTCATGAGTTCTCCAATCGTTGGAAACCGGTTTCCAACTCAAGGCTTATCCGCTCTCCCAAGCCAGTTTAACGCGAGGTGAAGCGTGTGATCGGGTTGGTTGAGAATAAGAGGATACTGCTCCTAGTGACCCTCCTAGCGTCCGCGCTGATCTCCGCAGCCCTCATCACGGCGATAGCGCCGACCGCAGCCGCAACAACATCCAGAGGATTTAAGGCGATATTGAAGGACGGCGTCGTAGAGCTATACCAAGACGGCGAGCTCGTCAAGACCATTAAGGCTCCTGAGGGCGCGAAGCATCTAGAGGTCTTTACCAGCGAGGCCGGTGGCATATACTTCAAGTTCGAGGTCGAAGCTCCTCCATGCCCCGGAAAAGACCTCGAAGAGAAGGCCATAGAGATAGTCAAGAATAGTCCGAGGGTTCAAGAAGTCATTGGTAGCGACTATGAGATCGTCGGCGTCGGGTTCGAGCTATCTTCCAGCGGAGAACCTGCGATCGTCATGGTCAAGGCTTCGGATGGAACATGCTATAAGCTGACGATCGACCTAGATCAAGGCGTAGTGGAGTCCATAGAGAAGGCCGAAGTATGTAGGATAGAGCTGACCTCAAGGACTGGCTAATCATGAAACCGGCATTCAACCCCCCTCCCATTTTTATTTTCTCCATCTTCATCCTAGAGGTGTGGTTTGATGTGGGATAGGAGGGCTTGCTTGGCGCTGGCCTCGGCCCTGTTCGCGGCCTCAGCCTTCATCCTAGCGCTTAAGCTCCTCCAACCCGCCTCGATAAACGTCTATCTGGGGACAGATGAGAACAGCACCCTAGTGACGAAGATTCCGGGATTCTATACCCAGACCGATTTGGTGGTAGTCCTGATCTTCTCGATAATCCTCGGAGCAACTGGAACGTTCATCCTATTATCGAGGCCGGCTGGGGCAGGTGAACCTCTCTGGAAGCTAACTCTAGAGGAGAAGAGGAAGAATTGGGAGGAGATCTCGAAGACCTTGAAGGATGATGAGAGGAAGGTGTATGAGGCGATCCTAGAGGCAGGCGGGATGATCAATCAAAGCGAGCTGCCGGAGAAGACGGGGTTATCCAAAACGAGTGTAAGCAGGGCCCTAGACCTCCTAGAGAGCAGGAGGCTAGTTGAGAGAAGGAGGAGAGGGATGGGGAACATAATCCTGCTGAAGTGACGTATGTCCTCGAACTCATTCGCCGCTATTATCGCCACCCTCCTGCCCCTCAGCTTCTCGCCTGATCCAGCTCGCTTGACGAGTGTGTATGATTGGCTGTTTAGGCCGTTTTAAGGCTTGATTACTTGGACGGTTCATCC
>CAYTSD010000027.1:0-18021 GCA_964440495.1 uncultured Nitrososphaeria archaeon
GTCCCGCGGGGGTGATTTGAACACCCGACCATCCGGTTTCTGTGCCTGGCAGGGCTGGGTGGGCGTCGGCCCTCTTGTCCTCGCCCTACAGCCGGACGCTCTACCAGGCTGAGCTACCGCGGGTCCGTTTTTCTTTATGGGTTTTGGGGTTTAATTAACTCTTCCCTCTTTTAGGAGGGCTGCGAGTCTTTCCAGCTCGTTTCTCAGGTTTTCGGCTGCCGTCAGCATCGTTTCTAGGGGTTCTGGTTCTTGGAGGAGCTCTATCTCTAGCTGGGGTTCCTCGGATGGCTCTTCCCGCTGTTTCTCTTCCTCGGAGGGTTGGGGCTGCTCCTTCTCCAGCTCTTTTTCCCCGGCTTGCTGCTTGGCTGGGGGCGGCTGCTCTGGTTTTGGGGTTGGCGGCGGGGGCTCGGCCAGAGTCTCTATCGGCGGGAGCTGGAGTTCCTCCACGGCCTCAGCCTCCTCTGCCGCTGCCTCGGCCTCGACCCTCCTACCGCTTAGGATTACTGCGGCTGTGTAGGCTGCTGTTATCGCTGCGGTGATGCCGAGCCATGTGAGCGGGTCTAGGGGCTGCGGCATTCTACATCCCCTCGAAGAGCGAGGTCATTCCCTCCTCGAACTGGGTGAAGATTCTGAAGAGGCTCTCGGAGGCCGCTGAGGCCGCGTAGTAGACTCCGCCGCTCAGGGCTAGGAGGAGGCCTAGGTTGTAGGTTAGGGTGAACTTTGAGTCTCCCTCGACGTAGTAGAGTGCTGCTGCGCTTGCTAGGGCTGTGGCGCTCGAGATTGCGGTGAAGAAGAGTGAGACCTCTGACTGGGGGACAGCCGCTATCACTGGGAACCATGGCGCTATTAGGGCTGCGAATTTTGAGAGTATCTTTGTTAGAACTGAGATTAGGGCTGCTATCGCGACGAGTGTCGCCTGAAGCGGTATCGCTATCCCCTTCAGTGAGCCTGCGACCTGTCTACGCTTCTTCCTGTTGATTAGGTGTTTGATGGAGTAGTCGTGGACTGCTTTTGTGTAGATTGATGCTCTTGAGCCGTAGAGTAGGTTGTCGGCTATTATCCGGCTCATCTTCAGGATTAGGGTGCTTAGGCTCTCCAACCCGAATCTGTTCAGGGCTTTATGTTGCTGGAACCCTATCTGAAGTCTCTTGTATAGTCTCTGGATGAGCTTGTTTATCGAGCCGTAGTCGTTCATCATGAGTATCTTGCATGCTCCTTTGAGTGAGCCTGTTACCTCGAGTGCGTCTCCAAGTGATTTCACGAAGGATGCGTAGTGCTCGTCTAGGTTCTCAGCCTTCTTAACCCATCTCCTACCCATTCTCCCGACTATTAGTGGAGGTATCCCGGCCACGGTGAAGGCCAGCGGAATAGGCGCAAGAGAATCTATGAAGAGGTTTCCCGAAGGTTGGAGGTTTAGGGTTGAGAGCGTTATGGCTATGGCTGCGAGGAAGGAGGCTACCGCTATAGGCGTGTTCAGGGTCTCAAGCGTCAGGAGGAGCTGGGGTTTGGCTGGCTCGCTGTGGATGACAGGGTCAGGCGGCATGGCTCTGGCTATGAGGAAGACTAGGGCTGCGAGTGAGCCTGAGAGCATTAGGGTCGTCGTGAGGAGAACCTGCCTCATATCCATCCCATAAATCATCGATGTCAGAAGCATCGAGACGCTTAGGAAGGCGCTTGAGGTTAGGAGGGCTGAGTAGGCTTCGATGTATTTTTTCGTCTTCTCGAGTGAGCGGTCGAACTCAGCCATACAGGTTGAGAGAAACTTCTCATACTCTATCTTCATGAATCCGTCTAGGCTTACACCCATGTTCAGTGAATGAGCCAGCCTCTGGAGAAACCCCTTGACATTCTTCTCCCTAATCCTCTCAGCGACAAGAGCCGCAGCCTTATGCAGGGTGTAGTTCCATTTAGAGACTAGAAGCGATATCTTTGAGAATATTTTTGAGAGGTCTGCGAGGGCTAGGTTCGAGTTTCCAGCCATCTCTACCACCGCGCTGGGTGAAGTTGCCGCCGTTGAGAGGGAGTAGAGGTGAAGCACCAGCATCGGGTAGACCTGTTTAAGCCTGCCGCCGTTCCTTAGTCTATCTAGGAGTCCTAGAAGCTTCATGTCTCCTCAGCCTCCCAAGGCCTTTCACCTGAGAGAATCTGGTTGAGGACATTCTCAACCCCCATGTTGTAGGCTTGTTTGACGACTTTCCAGACTTGCTGGTAGTCGAAGACCCTGTGTTCAACTAAGGCTGAGAGAAGCTCCGCCCTAAGCTTTAGCTCCCGATAGATTTTCCTAAGCTCTCTCCTGCTTATTCCAAGCATTACCGCTATCCGGTTCTCTAGGAGGTGGCTGCTTCCCTCCCCCCTGAACTCGTGGCTATCGTTGGATGGCTGCCAATTGAATAGCTCAACGTAGTCGAATCTTCCCTCAACTGGGTCGTATCCAACTATCTCGTTCACGCTTAGAACCCTTCTCTCAACTTTCCCCGTCTCCGGTATTCTTACCGCGCTCTGTATCACAACAGCGTTCAATATGTCTATGTAGGTTTTCGGTATCTCTATGGGTGAGCCTGTAAGCCTCTGTATAAGCTTCTCAACGCTTCCAGCGTGGAATGTTGCGAGAACGGGTGCGCCCGTCTGCATGGCTTGGAAGGCTACGCTTGCCTCTCTTCCCCGGATTTCTCCGACGATTATGTAGTTCGGCCTCTGCCTGAGCGCTGCCTTCAGTAGGTCGAATAACTCTATGCTTGAACCCCCTCCCTCCTCTCCCTTCCTAGTTACCTCACGTATCCAGTTGTCATGTGGGACTATTATCTCAGGTGTGTCCTCTATGCTGATTATCTTGTAATGTGGGTTGATGAAAACACATACCGCTCTGAGGAGCGTTGTCTTCCCGCTCGCCGTCTCACCGCAGAACCATACACTCATCCTATTCTCTAGAAGTATCCAGAGATAGGCGGCGATCATGGAGTCGAGGGAGCCCCACTTAATCAGCTGAACTATGCTTATGGGTTTGTCGCTGAATTTTCTTATCGTGAAGTTTGTTCCCCGCATGCTTACATCTGAGCCGAAGACTATGTTTATTCTAGACCCGTCGGGAAGGGAGGCGTCGACGATAGGGTTCCTGAATGTTACAGGTCTTCCCGTCCGCTCCGAGAGTCTTCTAACGAAGTTGTCTAACTCATCTTGAGAATGGAATCTAATGTTTGACTCACAGCTTCCGAAGATTTTGTGTTCAACGAATATTGGGCCTACTCCGTCGCAGCTTATATCCTCTATATACTGGTCTCTTATGAATGGTTCAAGTATTCCAAGCCTCACCTTATCCATAATCATCCTATATTCTAGGGCTCTGTAGGTCTCTCTGTTCACCTTAATTTTCTTGACGAGACCCTTCTTTTTCTCGGTCCTGTATTTTCCCGGGGGGATTCCAGGGACTATCTCAACTATTTTTCTTAGGAGGCTTTTCAGTATGCGCTCTTGCTCGTCGCTGTCTTTGAACTCTATTTTCTCGTCTATTAGCTCTATGAGTGCTTCCTCGACTAGTTCTAGGAGTTTGTCGAAGTTTCCCTTGATGTGCGGCTGGATTACTATGTAGAGTGGGCGTTCTCCTAGTTTCCTCGACTTTATGTGTATGAATATGGGGTCTCCGACGGGGTAGATTATGTTTATTGATTGTCTGTAGCGTAGCTCTCTTGAGAGCTGCTCAAAGTATTCTGGCGTTGGCTGACCTCTTCTAGCTAAGTCGTCTATGTATCTTGCTAGGTGAGGGTTTTTTGAGAGAGCGTCCCAGAGCTTGGCACGTGCCTCCTCCGAGGATTCTGAGAGCATGGCCTGAGACACTCTCTACACCTCCTCTACGCCTTGGCCTGAGAGAATGGTAGAACCCTTATCCCGAAGGCTGGGTCGACATCGAAGCTCAGGGTTATCGATGATGGTTTAACGGCTCCCTTAAGCTTCGGAACCTGAAGTATCTTGATTATCCTGTTCCCTATCTCCTTTATTGAGAGGATGAAGTGGACGTCGCATACGCTTCTCATGCGGATTAGCATTTCTTGGTCGAAGGCGTAGGGGTGAACGGTTATTATCACAGACTTCTCTTCATCGTCCACTATGTTCCTAGTCTCTGTGAAGAAGTTTAGTATGTCTTCGGGTCTCGCATGCGTCACTAGGTAGGTTAGAGAGTCTATTATGTAGAGGTTGTATTTCTTTCTCACATGCATTGTTCTTAATATGAGTTCTAGGAATCTTGCTGAGAGCTCGCTGTCCCATTCAAGGTTCTTTACGTGAAGCTCGAATATCTGAAGCCTTCCTGTGAGGAAGTGGTGTCTCACTAGAAGCGTTATCTCCTCCATGGACTTTAGAAGGCTTCTCGCACCCGTCTCCGTCGTTATGTAGAGGGCTCTGAGACCCATGTTAAGTGCTCCATAGGTGTATTGCTGGGCCAAGACGCTTTTCCCGCTGTCGTTGGGTCCCTCGATTAGGCAGAGGAATGGGCATCTGAGCTCGCCTATTTTTCTATCTAGTTCGGGGTTCAGCGCCCTGACAACAGGTCTCCTCTCAAACGTCACCGTGTCTTCACCCCCTCGGGAGTCGCAGCGATTAGGACCGCTCTCCCATCCTGGATTGGATGTCCCTGCGAAACCCATGCCTGGATGTAGAGTTTCTCACCTGAGTCCCATAGTCCTGTGGAGAAGTCTGAGGACACGGGGTTGAGAAGCTCGCTTCCATTTCCATAGGTTATGTTTAGGGCACGCCATCCCTCCTCTTCGAGCCCAGTCTTATCATAGGGAAGCCAGACTACCCTTACTCCTCCGCCAACCTCATCATACACCAAGATTAAATCCATTTGACTGAACCTGCTTGCCGCCACCGGCGGCGACCCATCGTTCAGAAGCCCTGCAACAACTGTTCTATTGTCGTCTTGGACTTGGATTGACTCGATTTTTATTGAGCCTATCTGCCGCTGGGCTTCAGCCTTCAGTAGCTCGGCGTGTTCTGAGAAGAGTTTACCTTCTAGGGCTAGTGTTCCAGCTAGGTATCCTGCTGCTGCGAGGCTTGCTGCCGCGAAGACCGCGAAGACAACCAATCCACCTAGTCCTGACACTTTTCTCTCACCTCCTATTAGCTTGAGAATGGGTAACTGCATTCGGCTCCGGTGAAGAGGGTGAACTTGACGGTGTAGTCGTCTCTTGGGAGGGGTTCATCAAGTGTTGCTGTTATCTCGATTGTCTCTGAGGGGTCCCATCTCCCATCCTCGTCCGCGTCGTTCCTGAGTTGATAGCTCCATGAAGGCGGGGAGGTGCCGTGGAGGAGGTAGTAGGCTTGGCTTCTGCTTGCGAGGATCAGCTCTGAGCGCTTGATAAGACTCTCCTGAATATCCTTGTATCCAATGTTCTTTATCCAGAGCTTGATGATGTTTGAGCCGGTTCTCCCATGAACATAGATTATCTTACAGCTGTAACTCAGCTGCTCCTTCATCCCAGCGATTTGGAGTCTCTGGATATCCGATGCTTGGCCTAGGCTCATGAAGTAGACTCCGGCTAGGGCTGAGGCAGCTATCGTGGCGACAACCGCTAACGTTATCTCGGTCATGAGTGAGCCTATCGGCATCTTTTTCACCTCCCATTCGCTGGGAGAGGGCTACCCGTCTCCCTCATCCCTAGGAGAAGCGTCACGAAGAGCCTGTCATCCCCTGGATTCACGGCCATCATGCTGACGACGTAGGCTGCTGCTAGAAGCGACTCATAGGTTAGGGACGCGTGGTCGGGGAGGTAGAGGTTGTGGGGCTCAGCGTGTTTTAGGAGGAAGTCGACAGCGTCGGAGAGACGGTCTATCACCTCGCTTGGGGCAAGCTGTCTAACAAGCCTTGAGCCTAGAAACCTTAGAGTGTTCTCCCTTCCAAGAAGCTTGAGGAGGATGCAGGCGCAGGCCAAGACTCCTAGGAAGCCTCTCTTCTCAAGGTCGAGCTTGGAGACAGGTTCGAGGTTGTTATTACTGGTCTCAGACTGGAGATGGGATACCCCGGCGCTCATAGAAGCTGGAGAGGATGATGAGCCGTGATGGGTGGAGGACTCCTTCAGACCTGGCTTGTTTTTTGCGGCCGACGCCTCCTTTAACTCCTCTTTAAGCTTCTCTAAGTCCATGAGGTTTGCTACGTAGTTGAAGGGGTTCTCGAGGTTTGAGATAAGCTCCCTTACATCCATTAGGGTTGACTCGAGAGGCTCCTTTAGCTTCTTCACCTCCTCTTCAAGCTCCTTAAGCCTCCTCTCAAGGCCGAGAGACCGCTCATTCCCAGCCATCCTCTCCCAACACCTCCGAGGGCATCTCAGCCTCCCCGCCGCCCACAACCATCGGCAGAGTGATTATGAACTCGTAGAAGGGCTCCGAGAAACGCTCCTCAACCTTGACATATCCTCTCTTCACCCTCTCATAGTAGCGGTGGATAAGCCCCTTGAGGAGCTTCGAAGCCGCCTCCTCCCCGCTCTCGGCAGCGAAGACCTCTAGAAGCCTCCCAGCCACAACCCTACACACAAGCTCCAGCCCACCCATCTCCGAAACAGCTCCAAAGATAGCGGCATCCCTAGCCAACCTCCACCTCTTCAAGAAACCAATAAGGAAACTATTGGCGTCATGAAGCCCGCGACCCGGCCTATTATACAGGAGGTAAACTTGGTCTCCTAAAGCCCTCCCAACGTTGAAGAACACGAGCCCAGTAATCTCTTTAGCAGCCTCAGATGCGAGGAACCTCGACCCAGCCCTCTTAAGGATTTTCATACTCCCACTATCACCTACGAATAGTATTATAAAGATGCCTAAATACTTTTTGGATATGCTTAGAATAAGACAAAATTTATATGTTAGTCTTATCCGAATAATATTGAGGAAAATGAGGCGGAGAACCTTCACCCGGAAGAGGCTCGCTAAGCGCGGGTTAACAGGGCTTGAGACCGCGATAATCCTGATAGCCTTCGTTATCGTTGCCTCCGCCTTCGCCTTCGCGGTGCTGAACCTAGGGTTTGCTTCGACCCAGAAGAGCGGCGAGGTTCTGAAGGCTGGGCTTGAGGAAGCCACCTCAAGCATAGAGCTCTCAGGCTCCGTGATAGCCACTGGACAGCAGAGTGGAAGCGAGTGGAAGGTCAAGGACATAACCATGTACATTAAGACTGCGGTTGGGAAGAGGCCCGTAGACCTAAGCAACGAGACCCTGGTAATCTCCTACATGGACCCATACACAACCGTCGACAAGCTTGACTCCTCCAGCGTGACGGTCACGGAGATACAGGGAGACGGAGACACACTACTAGAGTATGGCGAGCTCTTCAAAGTAGTCATCCACGTCGACCAGATCTACGGCAACCTCAGCAGCGTCCAGCTCCAGCCCAACGACACATTCATGGTCGAGATAAAGCCTCTCATAGGCTCGATTCTTAAGGTTGAACGCAGGCTCCCACCCGCAATAGACCCGGTGATGGACTTGGCATGAGCATCCTAGAGCCGCTGATAACGCTGGCAGCGGTAAGCCTCACGTCGCTGGCAGGGCTCCTACTGGCCTCCTTCGCAGCCTACAACATGGCGGCAAACCCTGAGAAAGAGCTCAGGAGATGCTGGAAAGCCTCGCTAATAGGCGGATTCATCCTCGCCTCAACCCAGCCAGCGTACGTGGCCGGCCGCCTAATGTCGCTTGACCTGGCCTACCCCCTGATTACGGCGGCTGGCGTAGTAGCGCTCACCTACGGGACGATGCTGCTGACGGAGATTGAGAGGAAGAAGGAGGGCCGGCGTAAGCTGGGCGCCCCCAAAGCCCTGTTAAACCCAGCTTAGCCAGCCTCCACCCCCCATTTTTTGGAAACCCCATATTTTTAGATTGAGGAGTAGGCGACATAGGCTAGGTTCCGCACCCTCCTCGAGACCTGGACCGTTGAGACCGCCGCCAATGTCATCGAGCCTACAGCCAGCCCTATAGCCGCCAGGTAGGGGTCTCCATACAGCTGGGTTAGGATAAGCCCCGTCAACAGGTTTGCCGCCAAGCCTCCTGCAACGGCGGCGGAGGCATCCCACACCCTGTTGAAGAACAGTAGTATCTGGCTGTTCAGGATGAAGACTCCTAGGAGGAAGTAGCCTACGGCCCCGGAGGCCAAGACTATTGGGTTGGGGAAGGGTGTTCCGAGAAGCTGGAAGATGAACGTCTCGGCGAAGAGTACTAGGAGTAGGGCTTCAAAGTTTAGGGCGAGGAGGAAGAGGTAGGCAGGCCTAATCCTCCTCCACACCCGTTTACCTAGGGCCTCCTCCATCCAGAGAGGCGTCTCCTCCAGGTGGAGGGTGAAGTAATGAGGTAGATTGAAGACGAAGTAGGCGTCCACCGCTATCGCTGGCAGGAGGCCAAGCATCGCCAACCCCATAACCATCTCATAGAACGGGTCTATCGTGAACGGATAGGGGCCTGTAAGCCTCCAGACTAGGAGCCTGTCGGCGAAGACGAAGAGGTAGTAGAGGGTTCCATAGAGGAAGTAGGGTGCGAGGTAGTAGAGGGTTATGCCGAGCCTCGGCATCCTGGGGCTCGTATCCCTTAAACCCGTGTAGGCATGCCTCATCGCGGCGGCTCCAAAAGGCCATGTGAGATAGAGTGTCAGAACTAGGGTCACCGCTAGAGAGATTAGCTGGGAGACGATTAGGGAGGCCTCTGGAGGGAGGCTTTGGCCCAGGAATAGGTAGAGAGGCCATGAGAGGAGTAGGAGGGGGGAGAAGGCTGCTGGAAGCTTGAGAATCTCCTTAATCCTCCTCGAGGTGAGGGCTGCGTAGAGCGGGATAACCATCACCCAGAGAAGATAGAGTAGGAGGAAATAGGTTGAGGTTAGAACCATGTTGACGACTGGGTAGAAGAAGTAGAGAATCGTTGAGAAGATGATCGTTGAGACCCATGCGAAGAGGACTCCGAGGACGAAGAAAGCCTTAGCCGTCTGCCAAGCCATTAGAAAGTTCTCCTGAGAGTAGTAGTAGAGATATTTTCTCGTGAAGGCTTGCTGGAGGCCTCCGCTCGCGATTAGGCTGAAGATGAAGGCCATCCCGATGGAGGTTCCAACGCTTGGGCTTATGTTGAAGGAGATGTAGGCTAACCCGAGCCCGAAGAGGCTCAGCATCATGAAGAGCCATGGAGTGTTGAAGGCCAAGCCTATCAAGAGAGCCTTCCCAACCCCAACCCTACTAGGAAGCTCCTGAGGATACTTGGCAAACCTGCTCCGAAGCTCTTGGACCGCTGAGAAAACCTCCCCAGCCAGCTCACCTATACTCTGATACCCCAGACTTCTCAGGCTGTCCCTGGATAGGCCGACAGACTCTAGGAGGACTACAACCTCCTCCAAGTCTCTTACGTTAGGGTCGAGTTCTAGAATCAGCCTCGCCAAGGAGTCTATCTTCGACCTTCGATGAACCCTCTCTAAGCTCATGGTAAACCCTCCGATAGTCTGAGAGCATTCTCTCTAGGGAGAAGAGCTTGACAGCTCGTTCCCGAGCCTTCTTCGTAAGCCTCCACGCCAGCCTCTCCTCCAGCAAGACCCTCGTTACCGCATCCCCCAAGACCCTCGGATTCTTCACAGGCACAATTATCCCCGCGTCTCCCAAGGCCTCCGCAACCCCGCCTGCATCGGTCGCCACTATGGGTCTCCCGCATGCCATGGCCTCCAGTATGGAGATTGGTGTGCCCTCGCTCATGCTCGGCTGGACAACCACCCAACCCTGGTTATACGCCTCCTCAGGCTTGGAGGTAAAGCCCATAAACTTAACCTTCTCCTCCAACCCGAGGCTGAATATCTCCCTCCGACAGCGCTCGGCATATTCAGGAACTATCACGGGGCCATAGATGTAGCATCTCGCCTCAGGGATCCTCTTAACCACATGGTCCATCGCTTGGATTAGGTTTAAGGGGTCTTTGAAGTAGTCGATTCGGATTACTGAGACTACCGTCCAACGCTCAGTCTTCTCAGGCATAGGCCTAAACTTCTTCACGTCAACCCCGTTATAGATTACCTCAAGCTTTGCTGGAGATGCTCCAAGCATATACTCCCATTCACGGTTAAACGATGTGACACTCGTTATCCTGTCAGCCCAGTAATAGTTTAGCTTGGCAACCTGCTTAAACACCCTGCTCCAGAAGGAGCGGTAGGGATAGCTTCTACCATAGCGTACGAAGTCTAGGATACGCTCCCTATAGAAGACACCATGCTCGGTTAGGAGGTAGGGTGCGCCGCTTAGAATCTTCTGAGCTATTCCTACGAAGCCTGCGAAGCTCGCTATCGCGGAGTGTATTAGGTCGTAGCTTCCAAGCCTGAGCGCTAGAGGCCTGAGAAAATGCGCGAAGAGTCTGAGAGAATCCGTTATCTCAGACAAACTCATCTCAACATAGGTTACATCTGAAGGCTCTCTGAGAAGATACTCCTCGAAGAACCTCCAAGTAACCTCACTTCTAAACAACTTCCCATAATCATAGATTTGAAAGAGTTTATGCAGCTCGGCTAGGGCTTCGCCAGCCTTTAGAGGGTCACCGTCCTCCTCTAAGAGATAATCGAGCAGCGGCCTGAAAAGAGGGATAAACTTCTCTTCGGCAACTTTGTCTGTGGTGCGTCTTCTCCTAGAGGCCAGCTCCAAGACTGAGGCATCCTCCAAGTATTCTTCAACTAGTTCGGCTCCCCATAGTGGAAGAGTATAAAGACGCTTGAGGTTCTGGGGGAGAGGATACCTTACCCTGAGATGAGGCTCGGCGATAACGCTTAGAACCTCGAACTCTATCTCGCTTAAACCTGAGATTAGGTTCTGAGCCCAGACCGAGACACCTCCATAGTGGTAGGGATATGTTCCAGAAAAGATTAGGAGAACCCTCATTACGGCTGCTTCTCCCTAAGCCTTGAAGGCTTCTCCAACTCTTTGGAGGAGAACTTGAGAACCCTCTCCCTATACATGGCGGCCCTTCTCAGCAGAGCCCTAGAGTTAAAACCGCTGAAAAGTCTTGAAGACTCTGAGTAGCAGTGTCTAGCCGAGTCACGGTCTCCCGCAAGCTCGAAGCATCGGGCTGCAGATGCGTAGCCGACCGCTGCGAGGCGGTGCTCACCCTCCTCCTCAAGCTTCTGAGCATCCTCTAGATAGTAGTGGGCGGCCTCCCTGTAGTCTCCTCGCTCCTCATAGATGAATGCCTTGATGAAGAGGTCATCTTCGCCTGATACACGCTCGACCCAGCTCCCTCTAAGCTTTTCAGCAAGCTCTCCACCCAAAGCTCCCTCTCTGGAGAATCGGCGAAAAACTTGATGTTATAAAGATTTTATTAGCCGATGCGGCGAAAAACTCAGACCCTTGGATGAAGGTGCTCCTGCTCACGCCGAGAATAAGGGGGGTAGGTGGGATAGCCCAGCATGTAAGATGCCTGGCCGAGCAGCTTGAGGAAGCAGGTTACCAGGTCTACATCCTATCCTCCGAGACCCTTAGAACCCCTAGAATTAAGGGGGCTGCGAACCCTCTCTACTCCCTGGCCTCAGCCTTCAAGCTGCTTGGAAGAAGCTACGACATAGTCCACGGCCACAACCTCCCCTCGGCGCCAGGCATCAAAGCCTCGAAGGCTCAGGTAAAGATACTCACACTCCACGGCCACTACTCGAGGCAGATAAGGCTCCTCTACGGAGAGGCTTTAGGGAGACTCGCTGAGAGAGCTGAGCAATTAGCGATAAGCTGGGTGGATGGCGTGACAGCGGTCTCCAGGGCCGCCGCCGACTACTATAGACGCAGGGGCGCCCACGTCGAGCACATACCCAACGCCGTAAAGCTCTCCGAGATGCCTAGAAGGGGTGAAAGAGTCTCAGACCCGCAGGTCACCTACCTCGGAAGACTCTCAAAGGAGAAGGGAGTAGACCTACTCATAGAAGCCGCCGCCCACCACGGGGTAAAGGGACTGGTCCTAGCGGGCGACGGCCCCCTTAAGCCCCTCGTAGAGTATGCTGCAGGGAAGAAGCTTCTAACCTATCTCGGCGCTCTTCCAAGGCGGAGGGCTCTCAGAGTTCTGAAGGGCTCCGACGTCGCCGTTCTTCCATCGAGGGAGGAGGGCATCAGCACTGTTCTCCTAGAGGCGATGGCGTGCAGGGTTCCAGTGGTGGCGACGAGGGTTGGCGGAACAGTTGAGGTCGTCAGAGATGGTGTCGATGCGCTCCTCGTCAAACCCGACGCATCCGAGATAGCTGAGGCGGTTAAGAGGCTTCTACAGGATAGGGAGCAGGCTTCAAGGCTCTCTGAGAACGCCTACAGGAGGGTTGGAGAGAAGTATAGCTGGGAAAGGGTTGGCGGACTCTACCTAAACCTATATCGGCGGCTTCTTGAAGGCAACCTTAAATAGAGTTCGGAGACCCTAGCCTTGGAGAAAAATCGCACTCACATAAAAAGGAGATAAGAATCACATGCAGGGAGGCATTAATTTTGAGCTTCGGAGCACCTTCAACAAAATACGTTATAGAAGCTAGAATAGAGGTTGACGGGGTAGTAGATAGAAACGATGTGGTTGGAGCGGTCTTCGGGCAGACCGAGGGACTATTCAGCAGCGAACTCGACCTCAGAGAACTCCAGAAAACGGGGAGAATAGGGAGAATAGAGATCTCGGTAAATGTTCAGGGAAACAAGACCGTTGGGAAGATAATCGTCCCCTCAGCACTCGACAAATACTCAACAGCCCTTATCGCGGCGATGATTGAGAGCGTTGATAGAGTCGGCCCCTACGGCGCCAAGGTTAAGCTGGAGCGGATAAAGGATGTGAGGGCTGAGAAACGTAAGAAGATTGTTGAACGTGCGCGCAGCATACTCTACGAATGGGAGAAGAGCAAAGTTCCAGAAGATGACGTGATACTGAAGGAGCTTGAGGAAGCCCTCTTCAAAGCAAAGGTAATCGAGTATGGAGCTGACAGGCTTCCAGCAGGCCCTGACGTCGAGTCCAGCGATGAGCTGATAATCGTTGAAGGCAGAGCCGACGTAATCAATCTTCTCCGCCACGGATACAGGAACGCGATAGCGGTCGAGGGTGTAAGGGTTCCTAGAACAGTTAAGGAGCTTGCGGCCAGGAAGAAGAAGGTCTTAGCCTTCCTCGACGGAGACAGGGGAGGAGACCTAATACTTGAGGAGCTTAGACGCGTGGGTGTGAAGGTGAACCTCGTCGCCAGAGCACCCTATGGAAAAGAGGTTGAAGAGCTGACTGGGAGGGAGATAGCCGACGCCCTCCACAAAGCGGTGCCCATCGAAGAGGCCGCCAAACACATCAAGGCCGTCGCCAAGAGAGAGGCTCTGGAGCTTCCCGAGAAGCTTAAGGAGTATGCGGGGGAGATTGAGGGAAAACTTATGGCGGTGATACTTGACGAGGAGCTGAACGAGCTTGGAAAGGTTCCGGTAAGCGAGCTTGCCCAGAAACTCTCGGAGATAAGAGACTCGGTGAAATACGTAGTCTTCGACGGGGTGGTCACGCAGAGACTTGTAGACCTCTTCGCCGACTCAGGGAGAGAAGTCTACCTAATCGGTGCAAGAATAGGTGAAATCTCGAAAAAGTCCAAGAACGTTCGCACATTAATGCTTAGCGACCTTTCATCTGTTTGAGTGGAAGCGGGTAACGTAGGAAGGCGACTATCCCGCCGAGTCCCATAATCTTCTCCGATGCCTCAAGTCCATCCAACAAGACCTGTAACCTAAGCTTACCTGTCTCGACGGCGTCAAGAAGCCTTGATAAATCCTCCTCGGCTACGTGATTCCAGAGAAAGGACTCTGAGACAAGTATCTTCTCAACGGCTCCAAGCCTCCATGCCTCGAGAACCTCCCTGAACCCGACGGCAACCTTCTCAGGGTTCTCCACCATCTGCTGGATGAATCTCTCAACTTCAACCGAATCCCTGAGAGGCTTAACCACCTCAGAATACTCCTTCAAGACCCCTGACCTCATAGCCTCTCTCACACCATCCTCGCTCCCCACAGAGACATACCCAGTCTTACCAATCCTCGAATACAGGTCCTTCCCCTCCCTCCTAAGATACTTCATGAAGTCCTCGACGAAGATTTTAGGACCTAAGACAACTATCTCCGTATCCTCTTTCATGTTTCTCCGCAGAATGTCGGCGACCTCAGGGAACCCTCTCTCAGACAAGTCCTCCCTCCCAGAAGCCATCATCTTATCTATCGGCGGCACCCTCTTAGAGTAGAGTATCTTTAAGCCCTGGGGAGAGAACTCTGCGACGGCTGCGCCCTCATTATCCAAGGCCACGCATAAGAAGCTCCTACTCCTTCTCCGGCCTCTGAGATAATTTGAAGCGAAGGCCTTCAATCTTGCAAACTGCTTCTCGCTTCTAACCGTTATCTCAGCCCCTGGGTGGAGCCTTATGCTGTGATACTTCCCGACGAGGTCTAGGTCTCTACTCTCATAGACTATTCTGCCTCTGAAGCTAACCCTCTTCATCAGGGGGTCGGCAACCTTCCTCTCAACCTCTATTCCAAGTGTTACGGAGACCCTCTCACTGTCAAACCTTCCTGAAGCACGCTCCTTCTTCAACTCCCTACTAGTCTCAGAATAAACGATGTCGCCTACCTGAACCAGTCTAAATATGTTGAGGAGGTCGAGGCTGCTCTCTGGGATAAGTGTCAGAGACCTCTTCACGTCACTGATCTTCCTAACAATCACTCCAAGATTCTCACCGACCCTCGCAGCCCATAAACATTAAACAAAATTCTCGAAAACACTTTTATACTCATCAGCCAACATTATTTGGAGTCCATAACTAATTATGAGACGGGTGAAGATTAACGAGTTTAGAGGGACGAAGGCTGCTGAAAGCCTTAGAATAGGATATTTTCCAGGAAAACATGTGACGACACTCATCGTCGAAGACGTAGAGAATGATGAAGAAAACTTCGCGAAGATTAGTCGGGTTATAAGGATGCTTGGCGGGAAAATCCTCCTCGTAAGACCATCCAGCCCAACTAAGAAGATTGTTGACGTAATGTTCGTAATTGAACTGCCGCGGGAGCTGGAGGAGGAGCTCTGCTCAAAGATAGAGAGCCTAGGTCTATGTAAGCAGGTCACTGTGATAGAATCCTTCAATCCCAACATGTTCTTCAACGTCTTCTTCCCCTACATAGTAAGCGGCTGTAGAGCGATAATAATGAGGGAGCCGATGTATAAGGGAATCCTTCTAGGAATACGTAGGAGATTCGGTGAAGGAGCAGCAAAAGTCTTCCTAAACTTCATAGGACATGAAGTTGGAAAGGAGGCCGCCACATCTATATCTCCAATAATCAAGCATCTAGAGCTTGTAAAGGCTGTTGAAACATTCTTACTGATTGGACAGGCATTAGGCTATGCGATAGTGGAATCCGTTGAGAAAGTTGATGATAAAATCATTGTCAGGCTTCTGTATAGCTGGGAGGGTGAGATTATGAGAAACATTTATGACACGTCGCAGTGCTACTTCAATAAGGGGATTCTCGAAGGGTTTCTCCTAGCATTGACTGGTGAGAAATGGGTTGGGAAGGAGGTGGAATGTGTTGCTAAAGGCGATGACAGATGCATCTTCATCCTTGAAAGAGAGTATGAGGCAGAGGCTGAGAAGGAAGTATCCCCCATAAGGATTTAAGCATCCACTTTATTACTCATGATGTTGAGTTACCGTCAAGTGGTTTACAGCGAGAGGCATTGGAGGCTTCTCAGAAGGCTTAGGGCTAGGGCTGAGAAACTCATGAAACCTCTCATAGAGCATGGGCTTAGACCTATAGTTTATGGGAGTATAGCCCGTGGAGATGTCAGGGAGGAAAGCGACATAGACGTCTTCATACCCTATCCCGTGGGCTCGGCGATGCTTGAACTCTACCTAGAAGAAGTAGGGATAAAGCCGTGGAAGAGAGTCCTAGTCCAAGCCACGCCAAGCTACGTTCCCAAAGCCTACATACTCATCGACGAGAAGACCTCCGTCTCCTACCCGCTTAGCAAGATGCGTGAAGAAGAGGAAGAATTCTATAAGCTTGCAGGCCAGCTTGGATGGGAGCAGCTGAAGAATGACGAGCGAGTGCCAGGGATGAATAAGCAGCTTATCCTCATAGTTCCATCTCCTGAAGGGCATCTTGAGATGCCTGTTGAACGCAGTGTAGAAGAGGCTGCGAAGATTCTGGAGGTAAGCCCAACAACCCTCCGAAAGAGGGTTCAAGTGCTGAAGAGGAGGAGAGAGGTTGGTCGAACAGGCGTCTATAGGAAGGTTGAGATACCTGAAGACAAGACAGTGGAGGAAGTCTTCCAGCAGCTATTGGCGCGAGACCCAGCTCTAAGAAGGAGGCTTAGAACAATTAGCTGAATCCTACTCGGAGACTTTGGAAAACAATTTATTAGTCTTTGAGGAATAAGTTTTGGGACCCTTCCTTGAAGGCTCTCCTAATCTCTCCACCCACAAACTCTGTAGTCAAAGCAATCATAGGTACAACTGGCCCGCCTCTAGGCTTAGCTTACTTGGCCTCGGTGGCAGGGGAGGAGGGATGGGAGGTAAAGATAGTTGATGCGCTTGCCGAGGATTTAGATTTCGAGGATGTTGAGAAGATTATTGGAAAATATTACCCGGATGTTCTCGGTCTATCTGCTACAACCTCCATGATACCTGACGCCTATAAGGTTGCCTCGATAGCTAAGGCCATTAACCCTGACATGCTTGTCATGATAGGCGGCCCCCATGTCACATTCACCGCTGAGCAGACTCTAGAGGAGTGTCAGAGCATAGATGTAGTGGTTAGGGGGGAGGGTGAGGAGACCTTCAGGGAACTCCTCCAACACCTACGTGAAGGAAGAGGCTTCAGAGACATCCTGGGAATAACCTATAGAGAGAATGGTGGAGAGATTAGGAGTAACCCTCCGAGACCTCTTATCAGAGACCTCGACAAGGTTCCTCTACCAGCCTACGACCTCCTCCCAATGATGAAGTATAGAATTGGGAAGATAAGGTTCGGGACAATTATGACATCACGTGGATGCCCCTATAACTGCGTCTTCTGCTCCTCCTCACTCCAATTCGGGAAGAGGTGGCGCTCACACAGCCTAGACAGAGTTATAGAGGAACTAAGAATACTTGTAGAGAGATACAGGGTGAGAGAGATAGAGTTCCTCGACGACACCTTCACACTAAACAGGAAGAGAGCCATAGAAATCTCCAACACTATCAGGAAAGAGAAGCTCGACATCTCTTGGAGCGCGTCCTCAAGAGTTAACACATTTAATCGAGAGATAGGCGAGGCCATGAGAAGGGCTGGAGCACACACAATCTACTTTGGAATAGAGTCGGGCTCTGAGAAGACCCTAAAGTTCATAGGCAAGGGAATAACTCTGAGACAGTCCATAGATGCTGTGAGGGCTGCGAAAGGAGCAGGGCTTAGAACACTTGGCTCCTTCATAATAGGATTCCCCTATGAAGAGCTAGACGACATGAAGGCCACGATAAGGTTCTCAAACAGGGTTGGAGTAGACTTAGCCCAGTTCACCGTCGCTACACCCTACCCGGGGACAAGGCTCTGGGAGATAGCCGTCAAAGACAACCTCCTTCTCACCCGCGACTGGGGGAAATTCACAACAGTTGACGTTGTTATGCGCAACCTATACCTCACAGCCGAGCAGATACAGAAACTCTTCTTCTGGGCATACCTCTACTTCTACCTCCACCCAAAGCACGCCCTACAAGACCTCATCAAAAACAAGGGATTCATACTGAAGAAAACCATCCCAGCAGTTCTCAAATTCATAAGAGAGAATCTAGGAATTTTGAAAAGATCATGGAGAAAACACTCTAGGCGTTTAAGCTGTTAATCGCTGAACATGTGATTCGAAGCATCATTAAATCCTCCCTCAACAACCTTAACCCAACCCTTGCCAGCTTTCCCCACCACAGACCATTGGAACCAATAACATCGAAACTGCAAGTAAGAGAATTAGAACTAAGATGCCATGCCTGGACTTTCCAGCCATTACGGGTTTAAAATCTTAGACCAGTATTTTTA
>CAYTSD010000028.1:0-6910 GCA_964440495.1 uncultured Nitrososphaeria archaeon
CATGGCTTAGTCCCACCCCGATAGCAGTGGGGTCCGGCAGGATCAACCGGAGTCTCCCGGCCTGGGGAGTATGGTCTCCGAGGCTTGGCGGAGGCCCTGCGTAGGACCTAAGCGTCAGGTTTGCTTAGGTCTCCATCTTGTGGCCACGGGAGGAGGCCGCCCATTCATTCTCGGGAGGGTCTCTCCTTCCTTCCTGGGCGGTACCGCCGTCGCGCCGTGGCCTCCAGGTAGATGTTAGACCGTGTGGGATAAAAACCTATCGAGTGTATTTCAGGGCTCTGCCCTGATTATCGCGGCTTTCAGCCTCCCATACATTATCTCTCTACGCTGGATTGGCGTGTAGCCTGTTTCTCGGAGGATCTGGGTGAAGAGGGTTGGCTTGGAGACTATGGCTGTTAGATGGGCTGCTGGAGCAGCCTCTCTCAGGCTCTCAAGGAACCTCCTATAAAAGGCCGCTATATCCCTTATCCCCATGCGGATTCCGTAGGGAGGGTTCACGAGGACATGGTCAGGCTCCTCTCTCAGCCACTCCCTCATCCTGAGAGCGTCTGCAACCAGCAGCGTAAGGGTGTCGCTGACCCCTGCCTTCTCAGCATTCCTTCGCGCACCTTCGATGCTCTTCCTCGAGGCATCGCTTCCAGTAATCGGCGAACGATAGTTTCCTTCAGCCCTTTTCTCCAATTCCTCAGCGACTTGGGATAGAAGGCCTGAATCGATGAAGCTCAGCTTCTCAGCAGCTATACCGCCTCTCCTAAGCCCTACAGGTATCCGTCTAGCGTTTAGGGCTGCTTCAATGGGGATTGTCCCGCTTCCACACATCGGGTCTAGGAGCCTCTGCTCCCTCCTCCATCCCGCAATCCTAAGCATCCCAGCAGCTATCGTTGAGTGGAGGCTGGCTCTATGATGGAACACACGGTAGAAGCGTCTGTGAAGCGAGGAGCCCGTGAGGTTGAGGCCTATCAGTAGCTCCGAGTCTCTTAGAAGGCTGTAAAGCTCGACGTCAGGCTCGTCGAGGTTCACCCTAATCCTCACACCCGCCGCCTCCCTATAGCTATCTATAACAGCTCTACCCACAGTCGCCGCGATGTCTAGGCTTGTGAAGGGATAGTGCTTCGCATGTCTCTCAGCCCTCACAGCAAAGCTCTGGCTCCTGTCTATGAGGCTACAGTAATCTATGTTTTTAGCGGCTCTGTAGATGTCGTTGAGTGTCTCCACGTTCTCTCTCACTAGGAGGAGGAAGATTCTGTGAAGCATTCGGGAAGAGTAGTTGAGGAGAATAGCCTGCCTTAGGTCTGCTTCAAAGAAGACTTTACCTACGTCGGGTTCAGCTTTGACTCCCGCTATCTCATAAGATTCCTCAGCTGCGAGGTCTTCAAGCCCGGTTATCGTCGTCGCGAAGAACCTCATAGTTAGAGAAGGTTCAGCTCCCTGAGCCTGTTCTCCAGAATCTCTCGTTCCCGAGGTTTTAGGGGATGCTGAGGCTCCGCGGGTACACCTACATTGAATCCTTTAAGTTTCAAAGCTTCCTTCAAGACCGTGGCGAGGTTTCCGAAAGCGCTCAACGCTTCTATGACTGAGTCAAGTCTTAGTTGAAGTTTTCTAGCATCCTCAAGTTTTCCATCGAGAACCTTTCTGTAGAGTTCGACCTCGAGGTCTGGGAGAAGGTTCGAGTACCCTACTACATGCTCGGTTATGCCGGCGGCTGTAGAGTGATAGAGCATGTCATCATACCCACTCGCAACCCATTTCTCAGCCCCATATCTCGCCTTCAATTTGAGGAGACCTGGAGCATCCCTGACAGTATACTTTATCCCAGCTACCCCTTCAACCTCGTCGAAGATTCTCTCGATAAGATTCAGAGGCAGGGGATAGCCTTGGCAGACGGGGATATTGTATACTATAACGGGGATACTTACAGAGGATGCGAGAAGCTTATAGTATCTCAAGACGCTTTCATCATCGTAGGTGTAGTAGAAGGGTGGAACAGAAGCAACCGCATCCGCTCCAATCTTCTCAGCATGCTGCGCCAATTCTACCGACACCTTAGGAATAGGTGAGCCTACCTGTACTATTGTTTTGAGTTTTCCACCCACCGCATTTACGAACTCTTCGGCACCCTTCATCCTAGTCTCCTTTGGAAGCCTCATGCCCTCTCCGACAGTCCCCAAGATATAGAGTCCTGAGACCCCGTTTCTCGCCAGAAAATCCACCAAATCCCAAACAGTCTCTGAGATAAGTTCACCCCTCTCATCCAGAGGTGTTAGAATAGGTGTGAAGATTCCTGGAGCCTTGAAGCTTCTACTCATACCGTGTTAAAGAATATTTGACGGTTAATAAATTCTAGGATGCTATCTTCTCAGCTTTCTAAGCTTCTCAATGTCTAGGACTCCGTAGGTTCTGTATATCTGAACTGCTAGGAGCAGGGCTACCGCTGTTATAGCTCCTCCTACTCCAAGTGAGAGGAAGACCAGCCCTTGACCTAGTGGGTCTATTCCCATCGGGGTTAAGGAGAAGGCCACGAAGTTCAGGTTCGCGGCATTGACCATAAGCTCTATCGCTATTATCTGTTTTATCACGCTTCTCTTTGTTGCTAGGCAGTATACCCCTATCGTGAAGACGAGGGCGGAGACAAGTGGATAGTAGTAGGTTGGAAGCGACATTTACTTCTCCCTCCTCAGCAGCGCCGAGAGCGCAACCGCGAGGGTTACCGCCAAGACTATTAGCCCTATCAGTGCTGGGTAGAGGTTTATCCAGAGATAGGTGGAGATTGCTTCACCGAGCTCGCTGAACCCTGGTTTGACAAGCTCGCTGCTTCCACGAACCCACTCAGAGTATAGCGGCGGGTTACTCGCTAGGCTGAAGAAGAGTATGAAGGCGAAGAAGATCGCCGCAATCGAGCCGAACAATTCATAGAACTTCATCCCTCACCCTCCTTTCCCTTGGTCAGCATTATCACCATTAGTAGAAGGGCTATCGCTGCCCCGGAGTAGACTAGAAACACCATTAAGCCTAGCTGGTAGGCTGAGAGGAGTAGGAAGAGCCCTCCCAAGGTTAGGGTGAAGACTAGGAAGCCTAGGACTGAGCGGATCAGCCTCTCCGACTCAACGGCTATTATTGAAGAGATTACGAGGACTGCGAGTAGGATACTCTCCAATCCTTCGAGCGCCATGCTGGAGAAGAAGACCCTACCTCACCATAAAACCCTTTTCCCCGAGCTAGACATAGATCTCGACGACGTCTCCATCCTCTAGGACGTGGTCTGGGCCAACCTGCTGCCCCTGAAGCTTAACCGACCTACCCCAAACCCTAGCATACTTCATCTTCCTAGCCATCTCCCTGTGAATAAGCTCTGCAAGCATCTTGATAGTGCATCCCCGTTTAACGACTATCGGCTTATTCGCGACGACGCCGTCCTTCTGGGTGTAGACCCTTATCAGCTCAAGTGATTCTAGGAGAAGTCTCTTGAGTCCCTCAAGCCCCTCACCCTTCTCCGCCGAAATCGCTGTAAAAGGTATCCTGTATCGATTTAGAAGACGTTTCAGCTTCTCGGCCTCCTCAACATCTATTGAGTCGAGCTTGTTTAAGGCAACCACAGTCTTCTTGTATACTAGGTCTCTTATCACCGCGTCTTCCAAGTCCTCGGGAGAGGCCTCTCCATAAACCTTGACCACTGCGTCTCTTATCCCAATGGATTTGAGGAGTTGAACCACTTCTCTGTAGTCTCCATGAAGTGTTCCGAAGACGACGAGCCTTATTCCCCCGCTATCCTTCTTCTCAACCCTAACCTCCGCTTTAGGCGGCTTAACCGTTACACCAACCTCGTCTAGAAGCTCAACAATCTTTGCGAACTGCTGTAGGGGGTTGTTTAAGCCGTCGAGGAGGATTAGGAGCGCGTCAGCGTTCTTTGCGAGGCCTAGGCTTCTCCCAGCAAACTGGGTCTCTTCAAGCTCCTCAGTCAGGAGCGCTGGAAGCTCAACCAACTGTATCTCAACGCTTTGGTGAAGCATCATCCCTGGAACAGGCCTCGTCGTCGAGAGCTGATAGGGCGCAATAACAGGCTTAGCGTTCGTCAGGGCTTTGAGAAGCGTTGACTTACCGGAGTTCGCCGCCCCGATTACAGCTATCTGGGCAGCCCCCTCCTTCGGGACTGTGAAGTAGTCTCTTCTACCGCTCCTAGCAGAGGCCCGCCTCTCAATCTCCCTCCTAAGCTCAGCCATCCTCCGCTTCAGTCTCCCACGAAGCTTCTCAGTCCCCTTATGGGCTGGGATAAGGCTCAACGCTTCCTCCAGTGCTCGAAGCTTCTCCCTAGGCGTCCGGGCGGCCTGATACTTGGCTAGAGCCTTCTGAGCCTCGGCTGGGAGATTCGCTGGCATCCGTTAAATGATGAAGGAACATCCTCGATATAAATTCGGAGGATAAGGTTTAACACAGCGTCAATAGGCTTGGAGGGAGGGTTGGGATGGCTCTGAGGAGGCTCTTCGAGGAGGCTGAGGCTCTACTGAGAGAGAGGGGAGTAGAGGAGCCGAGACTAGAGCTCGCAAGAGACCCAAGGTTCGGCGAAATCTCCTCGATGGCGGCATTCGAGCTCGCGAAGAAGAGTAAGAAAAACCCTAAGGAGATCGCCGAAGAGATTGTCGAGAAGATTGAGACTAAAGAAGGTGGATTAATCAGCAGAGTTGAAGCAGTTGGAGGCTACATAAACTTCAGAGTCAACTGGCTGAGATATGGCCTGGAGGTTGTTTCATCCGTTCTGGGGGAGGGTGGAAGCTATGGCGCCTCAACCCTTGGAAAGGGTAAGACCATCCTAATAGAGCATACAAGCGTTAATCCTAACAAGCCTCTACACGTTGGACATGCTCGAAATACATGTCTAGGCGACACACTCCACAGAATATTCAGGTTCCTCGGATACAAGGTCATTACATTAAACTACGTCGATGACAGTGGAGCGCAGATGGCGGACGTTATTCTAGGATTCGCGGAGCTAGGATACCCTCTAACCCCACCGAACAACACGAGATTCGACGAATACTGCGGAGACAAAGTGTACGTAGAGGTCGCAAGAAGAGTTGAAGAAGAGCCTGAACTCGAGTTAAAGAGGAGAAGTATTGCGAAGGCTATAGAGTCTAGAGAAGGGAGATACTATGAATTGAATAGAGTTGTTGTTGAGAGGGTTTTAAGGGAGCAGGTTAAGACTTGCTGGAGGCTTGGAGCGAGATACGACATCCTGAACATGGAGAGCGACATACTATCCTATGATCTCTGGAGCGAGGTGTTCGAGAAACTGAAGGAGAGGAGAGCCGTCTACTTAGCTGATTCAGGCGCTAAGGCTGGATGCTGGCTTCTAGACCTCTCAGCGCACCCAATACTCTCAAAGGAGGGGGATGAGGTCCTAGTAAAGAGCGATGGAGCCACAACCTATGTGGCGCGAGACATAGCCTACGCCGCCTGGAAGCTTGGAGGAGTAAACAGGGACTTCAACTATAAGGTCTGGGGGAGGAACCCCGATGGAAGCATAATCCTGGTAACGGATGTCAGCGGCGAGCTCAGAAAACCTCTAGGCAGAGTCCATCTCGCAGTAAACGTTATAGATGTTAGACAGCGTAGGCCTCAGGAGATAGTGAAGTATGCCCTTAAACTCCTAGGACTTGATCCGGAACACTACATACATTACTCCTATGAGGTTGTGGCTTTAAGCATTCAAGACGCTGAGAGACTTGGATACACTCCTGAGCCGGGGCAACGTATGGTTCACATGAGTGGGAGAAGAGGACTGTATGTCAAGGTTGACGAGATTCTAGACATGCTTAGAGAGAAAGCCTTGAAGGAGACCAAGCAGAGGCATCCAGACTGGAGTGATGAAAAAGTTTGGGAGGTGGCTGAGAAGATAGCCGTCGGAGCACTACGCTACGCCCTCATAAAACCTGACCCAGACAAACTAATAGTTCTCGATACATCTGAGATACTTAGACTTGAGGGAGATACAGGCCCATATCTCCAATACTCTTATGCAAGGGCCTGTAGGATTCTTGAAAAGGTGGAAACTGAGGAGGAGATCGAGCCTCCTGAGTCCCTGACGGAGGAGGAGAAAAGTCTTCTAAGGAGAATAGCGTTGTTTCCAATGATTGTGGAGGACGCCGGGAGAAAACTCCTCCCAAAGAATATTGCAAACTATTCCTATAACCTTGCATCAGAGTTTAACACGTTCTATGAGCATGTTCCGGTTCTCCAAGCTCCTGAAAAGATGAGGAGATTCAGGATAGGGGTTGTTAAAGCATTTAAGATAACCTTGGCTAACGCTATGAATCTGCTTGGGATACCTGTTCTCGAGGAGATGTAAAAAATGGATAGGGGATTTAGGAGCTTATCCTAGAGAATCTCTCAGCAACTTTTTTGTAGAGCTCCATCTCCTTGCTTGAGAGAGGCTTCACCTTCCTTAAGGCTTCCTCAAAGTGTCTCCAATAAACTTTCAGTTCTCCGAGCTTCTCACGCGCCTCCTTCTCATCCCTATACTTCTGGAGATGCTCCCTGACGGCAAGCATCTTAGCTGTCTTGCAAACCCCTGCAATATCTGCCCCAGTGTACCCCTCGGTTATCTCGGCGAGCCGCTCTAAGTCAACATCCTCTCCAAGCGGAGTCTTCCTCAAATGTATCTTGAATATCTCTTTCCTCGCAGCCCTATCAGGTGGTGGGACATAGATTAGTTTATCGAATCTCCCTGGCCTTAGCAGAGCTGGGTCGATGATGTCAGGTCTATTGGTTGCAGCTATCACAACAACGTTTCTAAGTTCTTCGAGCCCGTCAAGTTCTGTGAGAAGCTGGCTTATGACCCTCTCAGTTACACGTGAGTCCCCGTATCCTCCTCCCCTCACAGGGGCGATAGCATCAAGCTCGTCGAAGAAGACAACAC
>CAYTSD010000028.1:6920-17959 GCA_964440495.1 uncultured Nitrososphaeria archaeon
CTCTTATCGCCTTCTCGGACTCGCCGACCCACTTGCTAAGAATCTCAGGCCCCTTAACTGAGATGAAGTTCGCCTCACTCTCCGTTGCGACAGCCTTCGCCAACAACGTCTTACCTGTACCAGGCGGGCCGTAGAGTAGGATTCCCTTTGGTGGAACAGCGTCTACACGGTTTAGGAAGTCTCGGTACCTTATAGGCCAGATGACAGCCTCCATCAGCTCCTGCTTCACCTCCTCCAAGTCTCCGACATCCTCCCAGTGAACCTCAGGCACCTCAACTGTTATCTCACGCATCACGCTTGGCTGAATATCTGATAGCGCGTCGATGAAGTCCTGCATGGTGACCTTAAGCTCGTTGAGTAGTTCGGCTGGAATCTTCTCAGAGGTGAGGTCGATCTTCGGGAGAACTCTTCGGAGAGCGCGCATGGCAGCCTCCTTGACCAAGGCCGCTAAATCGGCTCCAACAAATCCATGCGTCATCTCTGCGAGCTTCTTCAGGTCTACATCGTCTGCGAGGGGAACTCCACGTGTATGGACTTGGAGTATCTCATATCTTGCCTCAGTGTTCGGCACACCTATCTCTATTTCTCTGTCGAATCTTCCAGGCCTCCTCAAGGCAGGGTCAAGGGCATTAGGCCTATTCGTCGCACCAATAACTATTACCTGTCCACGGGATTCCAGTCCGTCCATTAGTGCTAGGAGCTGGGCCACGACACGCTTCTCAACCTCACCCGTAACCTCTTCACGTCTCGGAGCAATTGCGTCAAGCTCGTCGATGAAGACTATGCTTGGAGCGTTTTCCTGAGCCTGCTTAAATATCTCCCTCAGCCTCTCCTCACTCTCACCATAGAACTTACTCATAATCTCCGGCCCGTTGATTGCGTAGAAGTTTGCGTCAACCTCGTTTGCGACAGCCTTTGCAAGCAGGGTCTTACCCGTGCCTGGGGGGCCATAGAGAAGCACACCCTTCGGAGCCTCTATTCCAAGCCTCTCAAAGAGCTCTGGATACCGTAGTGGAAGCTCAACCATCTCCCTAATCTTCTGGATTGCCTCCTTCAGGTCTCCGATGTCCTCGTAGGTAACCCTTGGAACAGCCTCGAGAACAGCCTTAGCAGGCTCCTCACTTACAACAACCTCCGTTGACTCATCGACTATCACCGGGCCTCTGGGGGTTGTTAAGGAGACCACGAAGGACAGCTTTCTCCCGAGAACCCTTATCGACACAATGTCTCCGACTGAGACTATTCTACCTGAAAGTATTTGGTGGAGATATTGATCAGCACCCATAAGGAAGAGTGGTTCCTGGGGATTGAGGACGACGCGTCTAGCAACTTTTGCCTCAACCCTTCTAACGGAAACCTTGTCATCTATCCCTACTCCAGCATTACTTCTAAGCTGGGCGTCAAGCCTGATTATCCCCTTACCTCTATCCTGCGGATACCCAGGCCAATAGATGGCATAGGTTCTACGTGCCCCCTGAATCTCCACGACGTCGCCGCTCTTTAATCCAAGCTCGGCGGCAGCCTCGGGATCTATCCTGGCTATCCCTCTGCCTATATCTCTTCCAACGGCTTCAGCAACCTTGAGTGTAAGAGGCTTTCCACTCATAGCTTACTCTACCTTAATCCTTACTCCACCACCCTCCTTGGCTCCAACCTTCTTTAACGTTACCTCAAGAACACCGTTCTTATAGGATGCCGTGGCGCTCTTAGGGTCAACCTTCGCTGGAAGATCAACCTCCTTGTAGTATTTGCGCTGTGGGGTGTCAACGGAGATTATCAGCTTCTCCTCTGAGGCGTTCAGGTTTATGTCCTTCTTCTCAACTCCCGGAACCTCTGCTATAACCTTAACAGAGTCATCTTCCTCAAAGACGTCGACCAATGGTTCACGAGCCTCGCTTAGCTCAACTATCTCAGGCTTAGCGCTAGGCCTAATATTGCCGAACTCTCTGACAATAGGCTTACCGTCAGGTCCAACCCTTATCGAGTAACCGTAAACTATCGGCCCGAACTCTCTTATTATTCCATCTTTTGTCCGTCTCTCTCTTATGAGGTTTCTAGGTATCTCACGTTCAAGCTCCTCGAATGAGCGGGAGAACATCTCGTCAAGCTCACGCATCATCGCCTCCATCTCCTCGAAAAACCGTGAGAAAGGCGACTTCTTCCTCCACCATCGATCCCAAGACACATTTACCACCTCCAAACCATTTTTTGGACGGCCATATTTATAACCCTTCTCTTCATAGCTAAGGATATGTTGTGGGAAAGATTGGGAACCACGTTGGGATTCATAGGAGGTGTCGCTGCGGCCGCGAATACTGTTACGCTCTTCCTCTTAGGAGATTCTGTCGCCACCCTCCTAGGAACCGTTAAGCTGAGATTCGGGGAATTCGCCGTCATCGCTGGAGTGGTCGCACTCGTCGGGACGGGATTAATATTTTATGGACTTACTAGGAAGCGGAGAATCCTGACGCTTCTAGGCGGAGTAATGTCTCTCGCGTCAACTTTCTGCGGATTCACAGCCCTAGCCATAATCGGAGCAATCCTGATGAGAAGCGAGTAGAAACAAGCTTTATTAAATCAAATCTCTCTGAAAGCCCGTTGACTTGAAATGGAAGGCCTCCTAATCGGCATATTGATCGTAGTCTTTGGCATAATATCACTTGAAATAGGGATGTCTGCTCCAATCCTCGAGATAATAGCTGGAGTGATAGGCGCAAATGTTTTTCAATTAATTAAGGTTCCATGGGTGGATTTCATAGCTAACTTCGGGATACTAGGCCTCATGTTCTTCGCCGGACTCGAAGTAGACAAAGATGAACTAAAAGAACATTTCGGAGCAAGCATGGCGATAGCCTCGGCTTCATATCTAGCACCCTTCGCACTTATCCTAGCCATCGCCTCCCTCGCATTCGGATTCAATCTCAAATCCTCCTCTCTTATAGCAATATCGCTCTCAACAACATCGCTGGCTCTCGTCTACCCGATACTCAAGGAGAGAAGACTACTTGTAGAGAAAACCGGGCACATCATACTCACCTCCGCCATGCTTATAGATGTTTTCAGCATGATTTCACTCGTAGTCATTTTCGGAGCATTCAATGATGTAACGTTAATCTTCCTAGTTATAACGGCTTTATTTCTTTATCAGGCTCCAAGACTTGGGAAATGGATCTTCTCAAGATACCGTGATAACATAGTAGAATTTGAGACTAAATTCGTTTTACTCATACTTCTCTCGCTATTCTTCTTCTCGGAGAGAATCATGGTTAGCGAAGCAGTCTTAGCATTCATAATGGGGTTCCTCTTCTCTGAGCTATTGGAGAGACATCAGATGGTGGCGGAAAAACTCAGGGGAATAGTTTTCGGATTCATGTCGCCCATATTCTTCTTTAAGGCAGGCTCCTACATGATGTTCAACAGCTTTAATCTATACACAATAATCCTTGTATCAGTCTTTTTTCCAGCAGCATACCTAGCAAAGTATTTCTTCTCGAAAATCCTTCTTCCAAAGCTAGGTTTACCGGACAAGCTTGGGGGATTCCTCGGACTCGTCTTCAACTTTAGGCTAACATTCGGTATAGTGGCTGCATTGTTTGGGTTTGAGGCAGGGATAATAACGAAGAACGTCTATACCGCAATAGTTACTATAATCATAATCTCCTCAATACTTTCGTCAACGCTGATGAAGGTACAGGCTTATACTAGAGGTTCACCTTCCTCAACTCCTTAATTGACAGAAGATTTCTCCTCTCGCTGTGAAATTCTCTTAGACTCTCATATGCCTTCTTGAACAATCCATACGCATTCGTGTAGACTTTATACATCTCTTCGTTGGGCCTATATATCTTCTCTATTACGAATAGTTTTGATGAGTCGAATCCTGGTTCCAGCTCCCTTCTCGCAAGTATGTATGCTCCCAGCGCCGTGGATTCTATCTCTTTAGGCTTATAGACTGTTTTCCCAGTGACGTCCGCCTTTATCTGGTTTATGAGATTTATTCTTGAGAGGCCTCCCGACGTGTATATCTTCTTCACTTGTATGCCGTTTTCCTCTATAGCCTCGATTAGGCTTCTTAAGACGAAGCCTGTCGACTCCAATACTGCTCTGGCTAAGTCGTCTCTACTGTGAAATCTCTCGATTCCTAGGAAGGCGCCTCTGACGTCGTCGTCCCAGAGAGGAGCTCTCTCCCCGAGGAGGTAGGGTAGGAAGATTAGGCCTGTTCCCGCTGAGAGCAGATTTGAGAGATTCTCTAAATCCTCGTAGCTATACTCTGGATAGATGTTTCCAAGAAGCCATTCTATTAATCCTCCCCCGAGATTGTTCGACCCTCCAACAATGTTCCAATCCTTGTAGCTTAGCTCAAATATCCTAGACTCGTCTTTCCTCAGCTTCTTCCTAGTCAGGACTCTTAGAGAAGTTACAGTTCCAGAGATGTCCGCGGCGTCTCCCTCTTCGCTGACACCTGAGCCGAAGAATGCGCAGATAGCGTCATAAGTTGTAACCACGACGGGGACTCTATGAGCCAGCCCAACAGTCTTCTCAAACGGCTCCCATGTTTCAGTAATGAATCCGACAGGCCTTATCTCGGGAAGCTTATCCTCACTTATTCCAAGGTCTTTCAAGAGATCCCTCGGATACTCCCCGTCAACCGTGTAGTATTTTGTGGCGTTAAGCTCGTCTATGATGAATCTCCCAGTCATCCTGGCTATGAAGAAGTCATTAGGTGACAGGAACTTACAGGTCTTCTCATAGACCTCAGGTCTGTTACGCTTTATCCAGAGTATCCTAGGAATCGTGTAGTAGGCTCTAGCCTCATAGGGCAGTTTCTTGAAGCTTTCAAGCCTAGAGATGTAGGATGCCTCCTCCCTAGCCCTCTTATCCGAGACAAGTATAGTATTCATCGTGGGGTTTAGATCCTCATCCACTGGAACCACGCAGGCCGCGGAAGCCGTAACAGTTATGAAGTCAACCTTAGGAACATGCTCCAAAACCTCCCTCATACAGGTTAAACCCTTCTCCCACCACTCATTCGGATCTTGCTCAACGAAGTCTCCGCTTAGAAATGTGCTCACCCTCCTAGAAGAGGAGGCTAAGACACGGCCGTCAGAACCAAACACAATAGCCCTAACAGACCTAAACCCGAGATTAAGCACCAAACCCCTCACGAAGCCACCCCTCCAAACAACCCCCAACAACCAACTTAAAGCTATATCGAATCCACATAAAACCCTCCCATCTTCAAATAACTATAAGACTTCAATTCTCTCTTTAAGATTCTTTCCATGTTGCCACAGAGTTTTGATTGGTCTGAGGCTATGAGTTAATGTGCCCGTCATCCAAGGTTCATGACCGCTTATTAGTGAGAATATCTCTTTAATTTCCCAATCTTTTTACACATTTTTAATTACTTCTTGAGAGCTTCATAAACCAGATCTATTAAGTCTAGTGTCTCCACCCTGTTCTGGGATCCCGTTAGCCTAAGCCCTAGGTTGATCATGGCTATACATGCGGGGCAAGTGGTTACGATTTTCTCTGCTCCAGTTTCAAGGAGCATACGTGTTCTCTTTAAAGCTATTTTAGCCGCAGATTCAGGGTGAGTAACCTCTATACCACCATCTCCTGTGCAATACGTGTTTTTTCCATATCGTGCTGGCTCCACTAACTCAACTCCCTTAATGTTTTTCATAACGGTTCTTGGAGGCTCAATTATATCCATATATCTGGCCATATAGCATGGATCATGATAAGTTATCTTGATAGGTCTCTTTAATACCGCCTTATCAGCCCATTTATCTAGGTTCTCAGCCAAAATTTCCGATATATGCTTGACTTCAATGTCAAAGTTGCCTAAGAATTTAGGATAAAGAACTCTAAACGTATAAGTGCATATAGGG
This sequence comes from uncultured Nitrososphaeria archaeon, assembly GCA_964440495.1. Lineage (GTDB taxonomy): Archaea > Thermoproteota > Nitrososphaeria_A > Caldarchaeales > Wolframiiraptoraceae > Benthortus. Next base: position 12,815 of record CAYTSD010000028.1, read on the forward strand.
TTTAAAATTATCAGCCTCTTAACCCCATTATTCCTGAATAATTCTGCAACATTCCTAGCATGCTCTTCAAATTTATCTAAGTAGCCATAAGTGTGAAGGGGCTTGCCGCAGCATGGTTCCTCTTCTCCCCAATACGCAGGCTCTATCCCAAGCATATTAAGTATCTCAACAGATTTCCTCAGTGTTTCATGATACCGCTTATTGGGATCAAATAACCTTGATGCAGCTCTCCTAAAGATTCCTTCAAGTTTAATCTTCTCAAATTTATCAAACATTTTCACTATACTATCAAAGGACGCCCCCATCTTATGAATAAGCTCCACATAACCCATTAAAGTGTTCATACAGGATGCAAACAGCACGGACTCCCCTCTTTTCTTCAAATTTAAGCCCTTACTCCAAGCCGTTCTCTCTGAAACCGGCGCCCCAAAAGGATTATCTCTCTCGATGACATATTTTACAGACTTCTTCACAGTGTCGGGAGTTAACCCTCTCCTAGCTGCTTCATATCTTGCCGCCGCAAATATCTCCGTGGTTGGAAGCTCTTCAGGACATTTATAGGCGCACCAATTACAAAGAGCGCAATTAAATATCCTATCAGCGAAATCTTCGTCTACTCTTAGCATATTTTCTAACAATGCCTTAAAGATCAGCATTTTACCCCTTGAACCATAAACATCGAAATAATTTGCATCCCTGGTAGGACATGAATCTAGGCAATAGCCGCAGTGGACACAGGAATAGATTTCTTTCACGAATTCCTGTAAAGTCCTGAATGCTCGTGTATTATTCATAGTTGAAACCCCTTCTCATAATCTATTGGTGATATTTATCATTTTTCAGAAATTTATATCACTTGAAACTATGCATTGAAACTATGTAAACTTGGAGGATTAGTTTTTAAATTATGCCGTTAAATTAAGTTTTGATGATTAGCATAGGTTTAGTAGGGTGCGGAGTAATAAGCGTAGCTCATCTAAATGCATATGAACTTATGCCCGATGTAGAGGTCATTGCTGTCTGCGACGTAGTTGAATCTCTTGCAGCTCAAAAAGCTAAAGAGTACAATGTTAAGTCCTACTACACGAGCCTCGATGAAATGCTAAGAGATGAAGAAATAGACCTAATCGATGTATGTGTGCCAACAATCTTTCATAGAGATGTTTCTATCAAAGCGTTAGAGGCTGGAAAACACGTTATCTGCGAAAAACCCATAGCAGCGACATTAAAGCAAGCGGACGATATGATAGAGGCTGCAAAGCGTTCAAATAGGTTTCTTCTCATAGGCCAATCTGATAGATTTCTTCCTCTCACAATTCATGCAAAGAAACTTCTAGATTCAGGCGAGCTGGGTAAACTCCTTGTAGGAAGAAATGCTCATCGATTTGATAATCCATATGAAAAATGGATGATGAATCCAAGACATCCTAAATATTACTGGGAACAAGGCGGAGGACCAATAATAGATAGTGGAATTCATGGTGCTGACCTTCTAAACTGGTTTTTCGGCGATGAACCCGTCTCAGTTTTAGCTAAGGGAGTTGTCTATCCTCCTGCGCTACCATTCTTCACATCAGCCCATATCCACGTAACCTATAGTAACGGTGGACACGGTATAATTCAAGTCGACAGAGCGACAAAAAATTATCCTCAATATGAGAGATACCTAGAATTGGTTGGAACAAAAAAGAGTATATGGGGATTCGAAAACAGCTATAGACAGCAAGTAATAGTTATGCATGGAACCTCTCTAGATGAGCTTTATTATGGCAGACCCAATCCAACATATCGTCCAACAGCCCATAAACAATTTATAGAATACCTGCCAACCCCTAGTCAATTATATCTTGAATTAAGGTCATTTATAGATACTATACGTGATGGGAAATCGCCGCCGATTAAACCCGAGGAGGCGAGGCTGGCGCTGGAAATATGCATAGCTGCTGAGAAATCAGCTAGAAGCGGTAAAGAAATAGAACTTCCTCTAGGGGTGTGAAAAATGAGAGAAAAAGTTATTGGAATAATTGGAACTCCTGACGCAGTTAAACACAAATACATAAAGCATCTTAAATTTTTCATAAATCCAACTTTCAAAGAGATTATATCAGGTTCCAAGATTTCTAGTCTTGATGGAATAATAATCCTAGAATATTCAGATAATCTTCTATGGAAAATTGTGGAGGAAGATGTCCCGATACTTCTTGAAATACCTTTTGCTAAGACCTTAAGAAGGGAGGTCGCTCTATTAGAAGAACTTGTAAACAAAGATGTCGATGTGCTTTTACCCCTCATCTCTCGACACCATCCTAAATTAGTCAAGTTAAGATCATTCATACTTCAAGGACTACTTGGAAAGCTGGCTTCAATTCATCTAAGTATGAATGTTGCTAAAGGTTGCATTCGAAGAGAGCCTTCCGGTGATTTCAATATTCCAGGTGAATTAACGCATCTGTTGTTAAATATCGTAGATTACTTTCAATGGATTTCTTCGACGGAGATTAATGACATAACCGGATGGATTATAGATGATGAAAGAAAAATGCTTATAGTTAATGCTAAGTTTGGTGGAAGTGTGGCAAGCGCTATATCATATCTCTCAGAAGGAGCATGCCATCCTTCAGGAGTTGATGTCATTCTTGAGGCTACAGGTTTTGAAAGGCTTCTAACATGGGATGACACCGAGCAAACTTTGCTATTAAGAGGAGATAATGAAATAAAACATGTCTGGTGGAGCGCTGACTTTAATGAGATTATAGCGAGACACTTTATTGAGCTTTTAGACCACGGCAGTGCAAAATATCCCCTAAAGGAAGTAGCATCTTCCTATAAATTTATGCTAAAGGTTCTTAAAGAGCTGCGACTTCATAAAAAGGAAGGTGAAAGTTGATGAGACATCTCGGCATAGGTCTCTTGGGAACAGGATTTATGGGAAGAACTCACACCTACGCCTATAGGAATATCTTATTCTATTCCCAAGATTCAAAGACTCTGCCTGATCTCATAGCGGTCTTTAGCAGAAAAACTGAGAAAACAGCGAGATTTAAAGAATTCTATGGATTCAAGAGGGCATTTCCAGGCAATTGGAAAAAGGTCATAGATGATGAAGAAGTAGATGTTGTAGACAATGTTCTCCCAAACTTCATGCACTATGAACCATGCATGTATGCGCTCGAGAAAGGAAAGCATGTTATATGCGAGAAACCATTAACAGTGAAACTTGCTGAGGCTAGGTCTCTATATGAAACAGCATTAAAAGCTGATGTTAAGACTATGACTGTTTTCAATTACAGATTTCTCCCGGCAGTTAGGTTCATGAAAGAATTTATAGAGTTAGAGCAGCTTGGAAAGCCTTTTCATTTTAGATGCGTCTATGCACACTCGGGACATGTTGATCTAAATAGACCTTGGAGCTGGAAAGAAGAGTTCGAGACTTCAGGTGGAGGAGCTTCAGCAGATCTAGGAATACATGCAATAGATCTTGCTAGATTCCTTATGGGCGAAGTCTCTAAGGTGAATGCTGTTGAACGAATTTTCATACCTGAGAGAAGAGATCCTTCAGGAAATATTAGGAAAGTTACCGCTGATGATGCTATGATAAGTATGTTAGAGTTTGATAATGGAGCGATTGGAACACTTGAGGCTACAAGACTTGGAACAGGTTACAAGAATTATCTTAGAATAGAAATCCATGGAAGCGAGGGAGCCTTAGTTTGGAATCTTGAGGATCTCAATTACATCAAGCTCTTCAAAGTTGAGGGTTCGCGAAGGAAACAGGGGTGGAAAACAATTTTGCTAGATCTTCCTTGGTGGCCTCCAAGAGGGCATATAGGTGGATGGCAAACTGGACATGTATTTGCGTTAAGCAGCTTTCTAGAAGCCTTAGCTGAAGATAAGGACTTCAAACCATCCTTCTATGATGGATACCAAGCTCAGAGAGTACTAGAAGCAATACATCTATCAAATAAAGAGAAACGCTGGGTGGATCTAGATACAGTTAAGTAAAAATCACTATTATTGTTTTATATTTAATTCTTTGAGGAGATTGTGTAGAAATATGCTTGCTTGTCTTGCTCCGTCTTCGAAACCCATTAACGGATCTTCATGTTCAAAGGATAATGCCCCCTTATATCCCTTTGAAATCATTGCTCCAACGAGTTTATGCCAATCTATGACTCCTCTTCCAGGGATTCTAAATCTCCAAGACCTATCAGGAGAGTTCCACTTTCCAGTAGCCAACACGCCATTCTCTTTTAATTTCTTCTCATTAAACTCCACATCCTTAGCGTGGAAGTGATATATTCTATCTCCAAACTTTTCTACTACCACAAGAGGGTCTATGAGCTGCCAGACAAAGTGTGATGGGTCGAAATTTAATCCCAATGCTTTTGATTGTATCTCTCTGAACATACGTTCAGCTGTCTGAGTATTGTACGCGAGATTCCCGTAGTGAACTTCTATTCCTATCTTCACATCGTGAGCTTCTGCGTGATCTACTATCGGGCTCCAAACTTCTTTGAACTCTTCCCAGGCATTCTCTATCTGGTCTAGAAGGGATTCAGGATAAGGGTAAAAGTAATTGAAAGGATACTGCATTCCTGAAAGAGTTACTACAACTGGGACATCCAATGTTGAGGCAGCCTCTATAAGTTTCATGAATCTTTCATTATTCTTTTTCCGTCTCTCAAGGTCGGGATCCAGATGATTGGTGTGCATCGCTAGGGCTGTGATTTCTAAGCCATGTCTCTCCGCGATCTCTCTTACTTCTCCAGCACCTCCTGAGAGAATGCGGTTAATATCGATGTGTCGTTTCGCAGATAGCTCTACCCCATCATATCCAAGCTTAACTATGTATTCGGCCATCTTATCGGACCATTTCCACTTCTTAGCTTCCTCAGGGGGCAGACGATAAGCAAATATGTTTGTGAACAGGCTTATCCTTGTCATATTATATTTTGTTAGAAAAGATATTAATAAAACCTTACCCTTTAAATCAATATATTATATAAATCACAAAGAGACTTTACGACAGCATCCGGCATGGCAGCAACTTCTTCTAATTTTATTCTTTCATAGACCTTGACTAAGATCGAGTATGCCCCTGCTTTCTTAGCCATTAAGACATCGTAGGGGGAATCACCTATATAA
>CAYTSD010000029.1:0-15535 GCA_964440495.1 uncultured Nitrososphaeria archaeon
AGATGGACCACTCCTACTACCGCCTGAAGAAGACCTACCACCCCTCGCGAAACCCTGGAGAAAGGATGAGTGGGAAGCTGTTCAAAAACTTGCGAAGAAGTTTGGAATCGAAGCTGAGCCGGTTGCCCCAATCCAGGTGATAGGGTCTGGGCCTACAATAAATGATGCGGCGGCGAAGGGGTTCGAGAGAGCCGCCAAGCTTCTAGGCATGAGCGTTGAAGAGATTAAGAACAGGGTTACCATCAGCGGCGCAGTAGAGATAGGTAGACTTCCAGGCATAGTCCAAGTCTCCCTCCAAGCACCTCTAAGAATACTTGAGAAACTGGGAATAGCTGAACTAGCAGTCAAACACTACAACCTACCATTCTAAACCTCTTTCTCTTTTTATAACATATAAAAAGAAGAAAAACTTCCACCTACATAGGCCCCGGTAGCTCAGCCTGGTTGGAGCACTGGCTTGGTAAGCCAGGGGTCCCGGGTTCAAAGCCCGGCCGGGGCTTATGGCTCTAGACCCTAATTTTTTATTTTTTGAAGCCGTTTAAAGGATGAAGTAAGATCTACGTTAGGACGCGTTTAACCAAGGGTTATGATTTTAGGTATTCTGTTACTCCTTCTAGTATGTATTGGACTGCTATTGCTGCTAGGAGCATTGCCATGACTTTTGATATTATTGTTGTCCCTGTTTTTCCTAGGATTTTGTAGATTGGTGATGTGAATTTTAGGATGAGCCATGTTATTGCTGCTACTGCGAGAACGGATGAGAGTGTTATTAGGGGGCCGATGGTTTCGAGCGTGACTATTGTTGTGGTTATTGCCCCTGGACCTGCGAGTAGGGGGATTCCTAGCGGGACGACCCCTGACTCCTCGGGCGACGGCTTCTCCTCAACCTTACCCTTTGTTAGGAGGTCGAAGGCGAGTGCGAGTAAGAGTGCTCCGCCAGCTATCTTGAAGCTGTAGAGCCTTATGCCGAAGATTTCTAGAACCCATCTTCCAGCGACTGCGAATGCTAGGAGGAGGCTGAACCCAGCGGCCACAGCGTTTCTGAAGGTCCTCCACCTCTCATCCTCCCCCATATCCTTCGTCATCCCGATGAATATTGGGATGTTTCCGAAGGGGTCGACTATGATGAATAGGGAGATAACCCCTTTCAAGAATCCTAGAATAAATTCTTCACACATCACTCTTGAAGAAATACACTCCACTATATAGTTAGCTGGCTCTTCCACTAACCATTAAGATTACTCTATTAATGACGCTGTCTTTAGCTTATCTATTAATCCTAGGAGGGGTTCTCGGACCTCTTCTATTGGAACCTTGCTTACCTCTGCAAACTCGTCGACTACTTCTCCCACGGTCTTTCCATCACATATGCTCCAGATATATGCTACTATTTCATCGACTCTGAAAGCCTCATTCTCCTCATTAACCAGTACGAGTCTCCCTTCCTCATCCTTGAATAGTGTTCCTTTTCTCTTAAGTTTAGCTTCTTCCATGAATTTTCAGACCCCGTGAACTATATAAGTGTTCTTAATCAATTTTTAGGCTGTTATGGAAGCATGTGCGTTTACCCGTGTGGCATGCTGGGCCAGCTGGATTCACTAGGTAGAGGAGAGCGTCCCCATCGCAGTCAACTCTTATCTCTCTCACGCGTTGAACGTTTCCAGAAGTTTCACCCTTCATCCAGAGCTCCCCCCTACTCCTACTCCAGAAGTGGGCATACCCTGTCTCAACGGTCTTCAATACTGCTTCAAGGTTCGCGTACGCAAGCATCAGAACCTCCCTTGTCTCTATGTCTTGGACTACGACAGGTATCAGGTCTTCCGGATTCTTAAGTTTAAGAAACTCTAGTCCGACAACCCTCATATCCTTACCTCGACACCTTTCTTGGCCAGATACTTCTTGACTACGGGTATTGGATACTCGTTGTAGTGGAAGATTGATGCCGCGAGAGCTGCGTCAGCCTTCCCATTGGTTAGGACTTCGTAGATATGTTCAGGGTTTCCAGCGCCTCCGCTTGCTATTACGGGGATGTTTGTTGCCTCAACGATCTTACGTGTCAGCTCTACATCGTATCCATTCTTTGTCCCATCCATGTCTATCGATGTTAGAAGTATCTCTCCCGCTCCAAGAGACTCGCATCTGCGAGCCCATTCAACAGCGTCTAGGGGGGTGGGCTTCGTCGCGCTGTGGGTATAGACTCTGAAACCTGAGGGGAAGGCTCTGTCATCCACTCTCTTAGCGTCGATTGCGACAACGATGCATTGCCGCCCATATATTTCTGAGAGCTCCGTGATTAGGGATGGGTTCTGGACTGCCGCCGTGTTTATTGAGACCTTGTCAGCTCCATTTCTTAGGATTAGGTCTGCGTCTTCTCGGCTTCTTATCCCTCCTCCAACCGTGAATGGGATATTTATCGCTGAGGCCACCTTTCTCACAACTTCTGCTATGATTCTACGTTTCTCAAGGGATGCGGTTATATCGAGGAAGACAAGCTCATCCGCACCCTCATCCGAGTATCTTGAAGCCAGCTCCACTGGGTCTCCAACATCTCTAAGATCTCTGAACCTCTTACCCTTCAAGACCCTTCCGTGGTCGACGTCGAGGCATGGGATAATTCGTTTAGCAACCATCTCTAGCCGCCTCCAAGAGCCTCTTAAAATTGATTCTCCCCTCGTATAAGGCTCTTCCCACCACTGCTCCAAGAAATCCCATCTGCCTGAGGCTTCCAACATCTTCAGGTGTTGAGACCCCTCCAGCCACGATGGAGTTTCTCCTAATCTCTGAAGGGAGCCTAGAGAGTGTGTGACGGTCAGGGCCTCTTAGAAGTCCGTCTCTCTCCTTCGCCGTCAGGAGAAACCTTCTGAAACCTTTTTCAGAGAATATTTCATAGGCCTCCTTGAGTGTTAGCCCGCTTCCCTTTCTCCATCCCTCCGTCAGAACCTCCAGATTCGAGGAGTAATCCAACGCTATGACGAATTTCCCATATCCGTATTGTTCTCCCAGCTTGGAGGCGAGTTCAGGGTCTCTGAGAGCCAGGCTTCCTAGAATAATTCTCGAGACACCCATGGAAAGAAGCCTCTCAATCCTCTCCCTGCTCCTCACACCTCCACCCACTTGAACCGGAACACTCGAAGCATCCACTATCTTCTCCACAGCCTCAAGGTTTCCTCCTCTTCCAAAAGCTGCGTCGAGGTCGACTACATGTATTCCAGTGAAGCCTAGGGAGGACCACTTCACAGCATATTCTTCAGGTCTTCCAGGGTAGGTTATCACGTTCCTCTCCGAACCCTTCAGAAGCCTGACAACTCTGCCATTCATCAAGTCTATGGCCGCGTAAACCTCCATCCGAATCACTTCCTGAGAATCTTCAGAATATTTCCAAGAATCTTCGCCCCGGTTTTCCCTGATTTCTCTGGATGGAATTGTGTCCCGAGGATGCCGTCTTTCTCGACTACGGCTGTGAATCTCACACCATACAAGGCTGTGGCTGCGATGACGTCTCTGTCCTCTGGAATAGCGTGATAGGAGTGGTTAAAGTATACCCATGCGCCGTTACCTATGCCTTCAAGCAGCTTTGAGTCTTCTCTCTCTATCTGAAGCTGACTCCACCCCATGTGAGGTCTCTTAACATTATCTGGGAGAAGGATTACTTTTCCGGGAACTATTCTGAGTCCGTTACATTTTCCTTCAGCACTCCAGTCGAATAGTAGCTGTAGACCGAGGCATATCCCCAGAATCACTTGACCCGACTCAGCTGCGTCGATTATTTTCTGAGATTTTTCTCTGAGGGTTTCCATGGCCGCTTTGAAGCCCCCGACCCCTGGTAGGACTACTAGGTCTTCGCTTCCTGTGGGTTCTGAGAGTATCCGGACATCTATTCCAAGTCTTTTCAAGGCGTTTGAGACGCTGAAGAGGTTTCCGACACCATAGTTTATTATGGTCGCCCTAAGCATCTTACATCTCATCCTTGGCGCTCGGAATGCTTCCTGGCCTCACTATCTGGGTCGCTGATCGTAATGCTATTGCGAGGGATTTGAAGGCTGCCTCGGCTTTGTGGTGGTCGTTGTCGCCGTAGAGGACTTTGACATGTATTGTTGCTTGGAGGGAGGCTATGAAGCTTCTTAGGAAGTGTGTTAGGTCTTCGGATGCCACGTCCTCCACCCTTCCACCGCTTAGGTTGAGAGACACTATTGGATACGGTCTCCTTATTAGGTCGACTGAGGAGAAGGCAAGAGCTTCATCCATCGGTATCAAGGCGTATCCGAATCGTCTTATACCTCGTCTATCTCCGAGTGCTTTACTGAGCGCTAAGCCTAGACAGATTGCTACATCCTCTACGAGGTGATGTGTTAGGTCTCCGCTGGCCGTTACTTTTAGATTCATTTCTGAGTGGCGGCTGAGGGTTCTAAGCATGTGGTCTAGGAAGCCTATCCCAGTGTTTACCTCGGCGTATCCTTCACCCTCTATCTGAAGCTCCACCCTTATCTCTGTTTCAGCCGTCTTCCTCTCCACCTCTCCCCTTCTCACATCCACCACGCATTCGTCACCTCCAAAGCCTTTAGAAGAAGATTGACATCGTCTAAAATTATGTCGGCTCCATTGCCGAGGAAGTATTGGAGCTGTTTGTCGCTTGAGGCCACCGCCGCGAAAAGGACTTGGAGACCTTCTTTCTCAGCGTTTCTCGACATCTGGAGGTCTTCAGCCGAGTCTCCTACATAGATTACTGAGTCTGCTTTCAGGGCTTTAGCGGAGTCTAGGAGAGGCTTGGGAGACGGCTTCTCATACTCTGGATTACCGTAGTCTGCGATAAAGACGCATGCCTCGGAGTTGAAGTAATGTCTCAGGGTTTCAAGGGTTCTCCAAGTCTCCCATCTGCCTCTACCTGTCACGAGGCCAAGTCTTCCTCTAAAGATTTCTGACAGCTCTCTGAGAGTCTCTCTGCTCACAAGTATCTCCTCATCGACCACGGCTCCACGCCACCTAATATGGGTCGGCTCAACACCATACTTCTCCCTAACCCCACTCTCCCCTAGATATATCTCGTCGAAGAGTGTTGCAATCAGGTTGGAGCCGTAGCTCATAGGCTTATCCAGCTCCAGCCTTCTCCTGAGTTCCAGAAACCCCTCCTCTACCCCCTTCTCATACGCATAGTCCTGAAGCATCCTCTCTATCTCGGACAGCCCCGCATAGCCTCCTCTAAGCTTCTCACATTTCTCGATAATCCATTTCAAGGCATCGGCGACATAGTTGGGTGAGCTTTTAGATGAGGTCGCTGAGCCAAGGTAGTCTTCGACATCGACTTCTCCGAGTTTTTTGAGTTTTGGATGGATTCCGTGGAGGAGTGAGTGTAGGGAGATTGATTGGAAGATTGCTGAGGCTGTGTCCCAGTCGTTGTTGAACCCTCCTAGAAGCCTGAGAGCTGTAACGGCTTCCTCGACCTCCGGCCCTAGGGTTACCTCGACCCCGCATGCCTCCCTCATGAGGATTGTTGGGGTAAGCCGTATCGCCAAGCCATAGGAGCGTGTAGTCTCTATTAATGTCCCGTCGCAGTCAAAGATTACTGCCTTGGGTTCGCTAAGCCTTCCTAGAGCGCTGGATGAGATTATGGCACCCTCCCCTAGAAGTCTGTAGCCTCTCATGCCTCCACCGCCTCGCCGTGGGCGGGTAGACCCTCGAGCTCTGAGAGGAGTTTAACCCATGGCGCCATCTTTCTCAGAGAGGTCTTCGAAGCCTTCACGCTGTAGACTAGCTTGACGTAGTCTAGGACGCTTAGCCCGCCTCTGACCCTAGCCCAGCCCCATGTCGGGAGGACGTGATTTACTCCAACCATGTAGTCGCTTAGAGCTGAGGGGGTATTGATGGAGATTAAGCCCACGTTGCGCACCCCCTCCAAGAGCCTCCCAGGACTCTTCGAGAAGACTGAGAGATGCTCTGGGGCGACCTCGTTTACTATTTCAGCGGCTTCCTCGGGGGTGGAGGCCAAGGCTGCGAACCCGTTTCTCCTCCATGCCTCGAGGGCGGCCTCCCCCCTCTCAGCCTTAGATGCCTCCCTCTCGAAGGCTTCATTAACCCTCTCAGCAAACTCCTCAGAACCCGTGATAAGCCCGACCATCGTGTCTGGACTATGCTCTGCCTGTGATAGAAGCTCAACCGCCACCCGACGGGCATCAGCATCCTCGTCAGCTACGACCAGAAGCTCCGTCGGCCCCGCTGGGAAGTCTATCGCCACATCCCTCGAGACTAGGAGCTTTGCCGCGGCGACGTAGCCTCCCCCTGGCCCAACTATCTTCAGAACAGGCTTAATGCTCTGTGTTCCATAGGCCATGGCCGCAACCGCCTGCGCCCCTCCAACCAAGTAGAGTTCATCGACCCCAGCTATGTAGGCTGCTGCTAGGGTTGCGTCGTCGACGGGGGGCGGTGTTGCGACCACTACCCGCTTTACTCCAGCTACCTTGGCCGGGGTAACCGTCATGAGGAGCGTTGTAGGGTATCTTGCTCCCCCGCCTGGGACGTAGCATCCGACCGAGTCTATGGGAAGGGGCTTGAGGGAGAGCCTGACGCCATCAAGCGTTTTTAGGGTGAGGCTGAGCCTGCGGAGAAGCCTTCTCTCAACCCACCTAATCCTAGAGAACAGTCTCTCAAGGGCTTTAACCTCCCTTCCATCCATCCGCTTATAGGCCTCCAAGAACTCCTCCCTTGAAACACTTAGACCTCTGCCGCTTAGGTCGACGCCGTCAAATCTTCTGGTAAGCTCGATTAGGGCTTGGTCTCCCCCCTCCCTAACCATCTGGATAATCTCCTCGGCGGCCTTCAGGAAGTGTTCAAGCCTCGCCTCAAGTCTGAGTCCAGCTAACTCCTCCCTAGACCTAACTATCCGCAGCTCACTCCTCACCTCCATCTCTTCTACGGGCGATCTCCTCTAGTGGGAGGATGAGGCGTGGGTCGTGGACAACGAGTCCTTGAGCAAGCCTCCTAAGCCTTGGGAGAATCCTAAGGAAGTCCTCCCTACTGACAACGGTGTTAACCGCGTACCACCCCTCCTTTGAGAGCCTACTTATCGTGGGTCCCTTGAGAGCTGGAAGCAGGTTGACGAGCCTCTGGAGGTTCCGTTCCTCAACGTTCACGAATATGTGGAGCATCTTCCTCCCTTCGACCACGCCCTTGAGAAGCGTTAGGACATCGTAGATCTTCTCACCCTTCCACTCATCTTTAAGGGCCTCCTTGTTGGCTACAAGCATCGCCGAAGACTCTAGAACTACGTCGATTATCTTGAGATTGTTCTGTGCGAGGGTCGCACCCGTTCTAGTAACATCCATTATCGCGTCGGCTTCTTCAGGGGGCTTGGCCTCGGTTGCGCCGAAGGAGAGATATATCTTGACGGCCTCGTTCTCTCCACGTCTCCACCAAGGCGTAACCATCAGAGGCTCGGAGTCCCCGAACCTCTTAGAGTAGGAAGGGAGAGACCTCACAAACCTGCTGGTCAGGTTGAGGTACTCGGTTGAGATTCTCAGAGGCCTGTTCTCCGAAGCGTATTCTTCGAGCATCTGGTCGAAGCTTTCGTAGGGTGTCTGAGCTGGAGCCGCCATAACTAGCTTGACACTCCCATACTCTAGGTCTGCTAGGACCTCCACGTCTGCGCCTGTCTCTTCAAGCCAGTCTCTCCCCGTTATCCCTATGTCATGGTAGCCTGCGGCCACGTAGAGCGGTATCTCCTGAGGCCTGAGAACCTTAAGCTCTATCTCAGGGTCTCCGACGACGGGTCTGTAGGTTCTCTCAGCCCCCTTGAACTCGTAGAAGGCTTGGCTCAGAAGCTTAACCGTATCCTCCCAGAGGGAGCCCTTGGGTATAGCAAACTTTACTCTAGGCATAGATTATCCCTCCATAACTCAGGGTAGCCACGTAGAGGGGAAAAGTCTTAGCAGGGATGAACTAAACCAGCTCCCTTCACCACGTAGCCCCCGTCAACGGCTAAGCTCTCCAGCGACCTAGATATAAAATTTTTCCTCCTCAACCTATCCTACACCTAACACCATGCCTTGAGCAGAGTGTATGGGCGGTCTCCAACAATCTCCTCTCATAGCCCCTAGAAGGGGTGGAGCATGCACTATAGAGCTTCTCATAACTTGGTAGGAGCTCTGGAAACTTCTTCTCCAGGAAGCTGTAGTAGAGCCTCTTCACCTCACCTGGGAGGGTTAGCGCTCCCACTAGGATGAATCGGGCTCCATGCTCCTTGACGGTTACTATGAAGTCTTCGAGGGCTTGGCTTCCATCGGAGATGAATGGTAGGGCTGGTATCAGGTCTGCGCCTACGAGGAACCCCTCTTCAACACACTTCTCCAAGGCTCTAAGCCTCTCCCTAGGCGTCGGCGCACCACCCTCAAGTATGCGGGCAATCTCCCCCTCAAGAGTTGAGAAAGAGAAGGAGATAACCACTCCACGGCCAAGCACATCCCTGAGGCCCTCCGGCAGAATTGCCTTCTCATCTATCTCCGACAGTATGTCGAGGTCTCTGATAATTAGGGGAGACTTTGTTATTATGTGGACAGGGAACCGGTAATGAGAGATTATCTCTAGAAGCCTCCTCGTGAGCTTAACCTCCTCTTCAACCTGTTGATAGGCCTCGGTCGAAGAAGCTATCGAGATTATCCCATACTCTCTTCTACTCGCTCTTCTCCTCAGCTCTCTTGAGAGAACCTCAGGCGCATTCACCTTAACGGATACTCCACGCGGCCTCCGAAGCCCATACTTGCTCCCCTTGGTGTAGCAGTAGAGACAGTTGTAGAGGCATCCATAGTAGGGGTTTATTGAATAGTCGTCGAGGAAGAGCTCGTCACGTCTCTTATGCCTGTTGAGAAGAGTCTTGACCACCGCTTTTCCAACATGATGCATTAAGTCACCTTCACGCTTACCTTACTAATCTCTTCAAGCTGTTTCCTAAGATTCCGTAAGACTGTTTGGTAGTCCAGCTCGCCTGCCTCAATCTTATCCATGGTCTTCTCAAGCTCCCTAGTCACATCCTCCGAGACATATTCCCCGAAGTTCTCCTCAAGATAGGTGTAGACAACCTTGCCGCGTTTGGTCGCTATCAGACGCCCGCTCCTCTCGAAGACATAGTTGCGGTCGAAGAGAACCTGAACAATCTTGCTGTAGGTGCTCGGCCTCCCTATCCCCCTCTCCCTCATCAACGAGATAATCTCACCCTCCGTGTAGAGCCAGGCCGCTGGAACCTTTCTAACGACTAAGTCCTTGACCAAGTACTCCCCCTCCTCAACTCTCTTGAATGCCGAGACTACCGCGAACACTTTATTGAACCCTGACTCAATTATCTCGACGCTGCGTTCAAGTTCGATGCTGTTTCCATCCAGGGTTACCGTGTATCTCTGGGTCTTAACCTTGGCGGCTGGCATCTGGCTCGCGATGAATCTCCTGAATATGAGGTCATAGAGTCTGAGATGCCTGTCCGTCAACTTGACAGAGGGTTTAATCAACCCTATCTGGATGTATTGGGAGAGCTTCCTCCTATCAAGCACCCTAACAGGCCTAATACACTCATGGGCTCCCTCCCTCCTATAGGTTCTTGGAACAAATCTCCCCAACCTACCCGACTCAATATACTCTCTCGCTATGCTTAATCCGAGTGTGGAGACGGTTGTCGAGTCTGTTCTATGATAGGTTATGAGACCGCTTTCGAAGAGTTCTTGGGCAAGCTGCATCGTTAACCCGACTGGGAATCTTAGGTAAATGAATGCGTCTCTGAGTAGCGTGTCGGTTGTGTAAGGTGGAGGCGGTGGGATTTCCTTGACTTCCTCTATGAGATTCGTTATCCTTGCTTTGAGCCTTTCCTGTTCTGCCTTCTCCCTGAGTTCTTCAAGGTTTTTGGGATTCTCGAATACTGCTTCAACGTCATTCTCGAGAATTGCTCTTAGGATAGTCTTCCTTTTCCTCGCTTCCTCCGTTCTCTTAACAATCCATCCTAAAACTGGTGTCTGAACCCTTCCAGCCGAGAGGGTTCTCGACCTGAATCTTTCCCAGAGTTTTCTGCTCAGCTCAAATCCAAGCCATCTGTCCTCGATTCTCCTGACAAGCTGAGCCTCGACAAGGGATGTAGAGATACCGCGCCTATTCGCTAGAGCGTTGAGGAGCGCCTTCCTCGTAACCTCATGGAACTCAAGTCTATGGATATTATTGTTGTAGGGTTTAAGCGCCGCCGTCAAGTCGTATGCTATCTTCTCTCCCTCCGCGTCGGGGTCTGTTGCAACATAAACCTCATTCACCTCTAAGGCAATCCTCCTCAAAGCCTCAACAACATCCATCTTGGAGAAGAATTGCTTTGAGCCACAGTTAGGACACTGCTCATCTTCAACGAATTGTTCACCGCATCTCATACATCTCTTAATAGCTCCAAAGACTGGGAGGAAACGGCTATCCTCTACTAAGACCCCGTGGAAGCCTGGACTTATCTCAAGGTCTGTTATATGCCCCATGGTAGCCGTTATCTGGAGTATCAGGTTTCCAGTGCTTGTCTCATAGACTGTTAATCCCTTGACGCGTCTCCTATACGGCTTACCGAAGAATTTCGCGATAGTCTTGGCCTTCGTCGGAGATTCAACAATCATTAAAGCCATTCTAATTATGTCCTTTATTGGGGCGAATATTTTCCCGCTTCTTATCTCGGCTATCATCTCTCTGTCTTTGTCTACGAGCCTAAACTCTCTCTCAGCCTCCTCGACACTATACTTAACCCAGTCAAACTCCTCTAAGACAACTCTAAGCCTATTCGTTAATCCATGGAATGTTTTCTCATCCTCCACCAACACTATGCTTACACCCCTCGAAACCCCCGCCGCATATAGTCTAGAGGTTCTACCCGATGCCTGGAGATATCCTGAGAGATCTGGGATTATGAGTGAAAATCCCTCATCAACCACCCTTATAGCCACGTCGAGCTGCCCAGCAATCTTCTCGACGAACTCAGGTGTAATGGTTTTCGAGATGAAGGCTCTAACCCGTTCAACAACCTGCTGAACATATCCCTCATATCCTTCAAGTCTTTCACCACTCTCCAACGCTGCCTTAACCCGTTCAACAACCTGCCTATTTACCGGAACTATCTTTCTAAGCCTCTGTAGAAGCTTAAGAGCCTCAAGCCTATCAGGCTCACTGAATGATTCAAGCAGGTTCGTCAGAAAAGCGTAAAGCTTGTTAGGATTATATTCCTCACGCTCAATTCTAATCTCTCTTCTCGGAACACCTACAAAAACAGCGTAACGAATTGTTTCAGGGAGGTCTATTCCTCGGGCAAGCGGGCTTCTACTGCTGGCAATTCCCACAAGCACATGATATTCTCCTAAGGTAAATTTCTCCAGTATATCTTCCTCCATCTTCTCGTAGAGATATGTCTTTAACCCCGCATGCTCCAATGACTCGGCAACAGTCTTAGCAAATGCTCTTCCATAAGCCATTGGAACAAAGACGAGCGCTCCTCGGCCATGTCTCTTCACAAGTTCAACAGCTTTCTCAACAAGACTCTCTTTAGAAACTCTAAGATAGAAATCTACGATGTTTCTTACAAACTCTGGCTTGCTTCCAAGCTCGAATCCGAGAAGCTCTGAGAATATTAGAACCCTCTTGGTTATCTTCGCTTTCAGGGTTGCTCCGGCAACTACGAGTAATCCATGCTTTTTCTTCTTGGCCTTCTCAACTTCTCTGCTTATTCTCTGATACTCTTTCTCAAGCTCCTTATCCTCAACTACCGCCAATCTTCTCCTAAGCTCTACTAGCTTCAGAATCTTCTCAACTATTTCTGGCTCAAATCCGAGAAGCTCCACGACGCGGTCTATATTCTTTGGAGACTTTAGGAAGGAGTCTACATCATCGACGAATATGTTGTCGAATCTAACTCCCTTCAACACATCCATTCTATTAACTATGAATCTATCCGTGGTTATTAGGAGTCTGAATCTCTTAGACTTAATCTTCTCTAAAGCCTTATCTTTATCCTGCTTACTTAAACCTGCGTGATAGTATACTATTTCATTCTTCTTGACGCCTATTTTCTCAGCGAATTTTAAGGCTCTCTCACTTATCTGCTCAACCATTATACTGCTTGGAAGCATTAGGTAGCATCTTCTCCCCCTATACTTGATTAGGTAGAGAGAGGCGACTAGACAGAAGACTGTTTTTCCAACTCCCGTCGGGGCAACTATCGCGAAGTTCTCGTCCATGATTACTCGTTTGGCCCAAACCTCTTGAAGTGCCCATGGAGGATGGCCGACCACCTGCGTAAACTCTTCCTTGAATCTATCATATTCTCTGCTTAGATCGGATATGATGCGGTAATCCTTTAGCTTGTTTATTCTTTCTAGGGATTCTGCTATCTCGCTTGGGGTTAGCTCTGGTGGGAGGGCTGGGAGGCATTCTCGGCAGACCCCGCCCTCGAGGAGCCGTTCATCCTCTACTATTCCTCTACAGTTTGGGCAGAAGCCGTCCATAAGCGTCCTCGCAACCATTTTTCGCACCCCGTCACTCACTAGCATGGAGAAATAATAGAAAACCGTTTCTCAGAGGGGGTTTACAGATTCATGGAGAATATTTATTACCCGTGAATTCGTATTAAAGCATATGCCTACAGCGTTTGTTTTGATAAATACTGAGATAGGCTCCGAGGAAGAGATTCTAAAAGAGTTGAAGAAGATTCCCAACGTGAAGGAGGCATATGTCGTTTACGGGGTTTATGACGTTGTAGCGAAGGTTGAGGCCGAGAGCATGGATAAGCTCAAGGAGATAATCTCCTGGAGGATAGCGTCCTGAAGAACTCAGGGCGCCCTCAGACGGAGACTTGACAGGGTTCGAAGCACTTTGACCATGCTTGTGGTCTCACAATCGTAGTGGAAGGTTTAGAGGCCTAGAGAGATGGCGCCTAGCCGATGGCGGAACCTCGTAGAAACCAGGCTTAAGGGTTCTTGGAACCCTGACGATCTCGGCTGCATCTGAGCCTGCCTGAACTCCGCAGCGACGGCATCTATACCCTTTATCGGCACCTATACTCTTCATCTTTCTACCGCAGATAGGGCAGCGGGGAGGCCTCCTAACATAAACCCCCACAACCTCCTTCACATGGATCTTCTCAAGGTTCAGTGTTAGGCCTTGAGGCTTCGATTTAACAGCTCCATATACTGTTACCTTGTCTCCAGGCATCAGTTGAGCCACGATGTGTCTGAAGTTTTTGGTAGGCTCATAGGCTGCGCAGGTTACTTCGCCTGTTCCGTCATGGATCTTGAAGAAGAGGTGGCCTCCAATCTCGAATCTAGGCTTCTCAGATACTGTTCCATCAACAATTGCTGAGACACCGTCTCGGAGTTCCGCTATCTTGAGAGGCTGGAGGTGGACGTCGGTTCCCTGATTAGTCTCGAAGACTGTGACCATCTCTACAGGCTCCCGAATCCTAAGCATCTTATAGGCCTCCTCAACCGCCTCCACGGTGACACCTCTGATTCCAAGCAGCACGGGGCAGGGTGTATGAGGTGTTATCCTGACGTCTCCTGTCTCCGGGTCAATGTTATCGAATGTGAGAGGCCTCGTCAACCTATCCATCTCATAGACGGATTGAGGGTCAACCTGTCTGACGGTTCCCCAAAATTCTCTTCTCCTATGTGCTATGAGTTCATAGGTCTTGGCCTTGGAGAGGTCTGCGCCTATCGCCGCTAGGGCGCCGACGACACCTCTCCCCTTCTTCCATCTCAGAAGCCTTGCCCCAACCTCTTCACCGAGCCTCACAGCCTCCTCCAGCGGAATCACCTCATGGAGCGCCCTCCAATAGAAGCCTCTCAAAGCCTCTGTAGGCTCACCGAGATAGATTGCTGCGCCTGGGTCTGTACCCTCGGCCTCAAGCTCAGCGAACTCCTCAACCGCCTCCCTTAGAACCCTCTCAACAGTCTCTGGATCTCCATCCTCGACCGCCAAGGCCACAGCAGCGTTCCCACGAGTCTTGAAGGGGCAGTTAGGGTTAAGCCTGATAAGCCTAGGATAGCCCAGGACCCGGAACCCGAGAGCCCTAAGCCTGCGCAGCAATACAGCTCCAACATAGGTTGTGCAGCCGCCGCGCCTCGAGTCAGTATCATCCAAACCAACCCAGAGAACCAAGCCCACTACAAACAAAAACCAAGAATCTAATAAACAAAACCTCGCATAACGTGAGCTTCTCTTAATCCAAGGACGATGTCTAGCTGTATAAGCCGGCCTAAAAATCGGGGCTTAAAAACGCGTAAACCTTGGGAGGAACATCTGCCTTCACATTGACTCTAAGATATATTAAGAGCCCCCGGACATTATTCAAATGGGCTGTAACTGAGAGGGAAGCGGGGTAGGGTAGCCAGGTTAACCCGCCGGGCTCATAACCCGGAGAACGGTGGTTCAAATCCACCCCCCGCTACATGTTTCTGAGTTTCACTGTTAGGGCGGGTATTCCATCTATGAAGAGCAGAGTTCCTCCAATAATTATGAATACTCTGCTTAGAGGTGAGGGGATGAAAGCTGCTATAGGCTTCTCAGATTCATTGTTCATGATTTAGGAGATTAGTTTATGCGTCGAAGTCCATTGCGTTGTAGATTTCTTTCGGGAGACCTGGGCACTGTTTGTCGAGGTAGTGCTTGCTTAGCTTTATCTGTGCTTTTAGGAGTCTTATTATCTCATCTTTTTGTAGGTAGGTGAATGGATTTAATTCTTTCAATCTCTTGTCAGGTATCCCCTCAACCTTTACAGGGACTAGGACTTTCTCTCCCCAGATTGGGTGGGGCTCATACTCGACAGCTCCTCTAGCTGCTTGAAGCAGGAACAACTCTGTCTCCTCTATCGTCGGCGATGTCCCGCCTACAGCTTCCTTCACACCGTTCTCGGTCTTAGTTAGTATGGGTTCGGGGAAATCTATAACTTCGTCTCCAATCTTCTTTACACTCCACCTATATTTGGCGACAATTCTACCAGTTGTGTTAAGCTGATAGACCTCTATAGGGTTACCTGACTCCTTTCTCTTCTTTAACCATTCGTAGAATCGGATGATGTGGGCAGTGGACTTCACACCCATGGTGAAGGGTAGACAGTATCGGCTGACAAATCTAACCTGACCTGCGACATCGCTGGCTTGGGCGGGATGACCTATCGTTCTACCGTCGGCTAAAACTTTGGCGGCGAAGGCAGGGTCTTCTATTCTAGTCCACGCATAGTCTGTAAAGTATCCGGGGCTTAGGAAGACCGCCATGTTAAGTGGGGCGCTGGACTCAATGTCGCCGTGGAAGTATCCTGTGTCCTTTAAGTAGAAGACTGAGCGAGCGTTCCTGTTATACATTCCAAAGTATTGGAATAGTTTTCCGTCGAGGCTTGGGTTTCCGTTCTCATCGAACTCCGTGTTTTCGTGAAGTGAACGTGGAGACATTGCCGCCTGCCATATCGCTGTCTGCATAGGGGTTACTCCTTCCGTCTTCGTCCACGAACCCTTCTCGGAGCCTATTACACGGTCTTCGAAGAGGGCGATTATAT
>CAYTSD010000029.1:15545-16989 GCA_964440495.1 uncultured Nitrososphaeria archaeon
TCGTCATTCTTCAGCTCCTGGTCTTTTACATATTCAAGGGGGTTTATCCCAAATTTCTCGATGTAAAGTTTCGCATTTTCCTCGTTGAAGACGTAGAGGCCGTGGGTTGACTTCCCTGAGCCTGTTAGCCCCCATATCCCCATCACTACACGCTTCCAGTCTCCATCAACTTTCCTCACCGTAAACTCCTTGAATGCTGCATGCTCACCGGTTCCACCTCTCTTGTAGACATGGTATATCCAGTGTGAGAGGAAAGCTTTCTTAACCTCTCCTTGATATGAGCTGCATGTGATTATTGTGTAGTTGTGGTGGGGGAATCGGATTACTCTAAGCATCTCGTTCGAGCCTGGAACATTCGGGTTTCCGAGATAGTGTGGGATACAGAAGACTATTACGTCAGGCTTCTTGGAGGGGTTGCTTGGGAAGCATAGTTCACCCCATCTGTAGGCTATGTCGGGAAACTGTGGGTCACAGTAAAGCCTGCTCCTCATCTCAACCCTTGTCCCAGGCTTCCCCAAGATCCTATCAACCTGTATTAATGGGCCCTGCGCTAGAATGTGTTCAAGGACACGGAGCATTAGGAGCTTATGCTCGTATCTTAGGTCCTCGTCCCGCTCTATCACAGCTGTCCCCGCAGCCGATCTATGCCAGATATTTGAAGCCCACCCCCACGCCCCATTCCTATACCTTATCCCATAGAGTTTCGCTCTCTCAAGGAGGTCTGGAGGATTATTTAGAACCGCCTTGATACCGCTCTTCTCCTTAAGCTCTATTATCCTATTAAAAGCCTCTAGGAAGCCCTTAATCGTCATTTCCTCGACTTTCGGCAGCAGTCTCTTCGAAGAAGCCCCCATTTGCTATTTTGAGCTAAATCCAAAGTATTTTAACCTTTTGCCTCACAGTTCAAATAATCAATTAGATGATATAAGAAAGAGGGTTAGGATTCTTTAGCAGAGGTCGTCAAAATGATTAATATTAGGGTTCGTCAGCCTCCTCCTCTATATGAGAAGGCCTACATCTACCTACTCGATAGCTGCTTTAGACGCTGAGCGCGGGGAGATGGGTGTGGCTGTCCAGAGCCACTGGTTCTCGGTAGGCTCCCTGGTTCCTTGGTGTGAGGCGGGTGTAGGGGTGGTGGCGACCCAGTCGATGGTGGAGCCAGCCTACGGCCCGAGGATTCTCTCCCTCCTGAGATTTGGGATGAGCGCTGAGGAGGCTTTAGAAGCCCTTGTCCGAATGGACTCGCTGAGAGACTATAGGCAGATCGGCGTCGTCGATGTGAGAGGAGGAGCCGCAGCATACACTGGGTCGAGGTGCATCCCTGAGGCTGGACATCTCATCGGAGAGGGTTTTACAGTCCAAGCAAACATTATGCGCAGTGCTGAGGTTTGGCCCGCGATGGCTGAAGCTTTCAGGAGGGCGCGGGGAGAGTTGGCTGAGAGGC
>CAYTSD010000030.1:0-15720 GCA_964440495.1 uncultured Nitrososphaeria archaeon
TATGAGGGTCTTTCTGTCAGGGCCTAGGACACGTGAAGCGAATCTTTCTCCATAGATCTCCGAGAGCTTGAGAAGCAGTTCTCCAACCGTTACATTATTCTCTATTTCAGTCTGCATCCATCCCCTGCCGAGGGCTTCCCGTATCGTTGCGAAGGCCTTTACCGTGACCTTCACGCAACACTCCTCCTAGCATATATCACACTCTGAAGGATTTAACTGAGGTTCAACCTCTCTATGAATTATGCAGAGCAGCTTCCTCCTCCTAATCTCTAGAAGGATCTGGTTCATCATCTTGAGAACTGTTCTCACATTAATGGAGTCAGCGACTATGCGGCTTACTATCTGGTCAACATACTCTTGGATCTGACTATTTGTCTCCCATACACTCATAACCCCTCTGACTCCTCGGAGGTAGTTGCTGACGGCTGCTTGGGTGAGGCCTAGAGACTTGGCGGCGGCCTCCTGGGTGAATCCATGCTCCTTTACGAGCTTTCTGACGATGAAGGCTCTTAAGGCTGGTATCGCGTAGCGTGCCTCGATCTCGGAGGGCAGATACATCCCTTAAGACAGTCTATTACGCAGTTATATATAGATGAAGGCATAACCCATCTCTAGGCTTTAACCCACTCAAGCCCAGCAGCCTCCACGAGCTCCAGAACCTTTTTCCTCTGCTCCGATGAGAGCCCCTTCCAGTCGATGATAGCCAGCCTAGGGTTCTCAAGAGTCTTCTCGACAGCCTGCCTAACCATCTCTAGGTCGATGGGTAGAGCGTATTTCGGGCACATATGTCCGAAGGCGTATTCGCCTCTCAGGGCTAGACGCGTAAAGGTCGGGGCGTAATGCCCTCCCCCAAACCCTATGGCTGGAGTAGCTCTCTTCTCAAGCTTCGCGGCCGCCAAACATGCTGAGGCCACGGCCTCCAAGACCCTTCTCTCAGGAATCTCCCCCTCAGGGCCACCAGCCTCGACAAAGATTAGCGGGGTATCTGTTGCTGGCCCGTGATGGGTTACCTCCAGATTCACCTTCCACCCGCTTAGTCCTAGTCTATCTGCCTCCTCTCTGAGGGTGTGAATTGATGTGTAGAGGGCTGACGCGCTCGTCGCCGAGAGCGTTCTCGGCCTTCCACCGTAGGCTGCCTCATCTCCCCAGTTGCCCGTCGGATGGGTTAGAAGGGCTCTCACACCTTTCTCTGAGCGATGGGCTGAAGCCACGACCACAAGCTCTGCCCCAAGCCTCTCACCTAGACCCTCAGAGTAGATGTGCTTCTCCTCTATCACCGCAAGCTTTACTCCCTCATACTCATACAGGTTCTCAGAAACCTCTCTGAAGCCATAATTCTCTATCAAGATTTCCGCGATAGCCATAGAAACCTCATCAGCCTTTGAGGCAACTATGAACCGCTTCATATACTCCGACGCCTTGAACCATCTCCTAGAAAGCATCTATTAATCTTCACTCCAGTATGACGAGCTCTAGGGGTGAGGTCGGCCTAAAGGGGATCATCTGCCCCAGCCCCCTGGACACGTATAGAATCTTTCCCTCCGACAGTTTGTAGAGCCCCCTAGTGTAGTGAGAGTTTGTGAGAAGGGTCAGCCCTCCAACCACAACCCCTCCATGAGTATGACCCGCAAGCGTTATCCTCCTACCAGAACAGCTTTCAACAACGTTTGGGTCATGAGCCAAGACTACGTCAGCCTCACCATAGTTTCCGTAAACTCTATCATCCCTCCAGTCAACCCCGAAGAGTGTTCCAAGACCTGTCTCG
The DNA here is from genome assembly GCA_964440495.1 of uncultured Nitrososphaeria archaeon. Classification (GTDB taxonomy): domain Archaea; phylum Thermoproteota; class Nitrososphaeria_A; order Caldarchaeales; family Wolframiiraptoraceae; genus Benthortus. Next base: position 1,766 of record CAYTSD010000030.1, read on the forward strand.
GCAACATCATTCCTTAGAATCCTGAATCCAAGGCTCTTAAGAATGCTTGTCAGTTCACTAGATCTGCCGCTCCAGTAATCATGGTTTCCGAGCACGACGTATTTTTCCTCGGCCTCGATTAGTGAGAGGTATTCCTGAACAGGCTTCATCGAGGAAGTGAACTCATCCACAATATCCCCTCCAATCAGTATTATTTCAGGCTGCTCCTTGGAAACCATGTCTACTACTTTCTCCTCAACATCTCCGAATCCGTGGATATGCATATCGATGAGAAAGGCAGCCTTGGTGTCGAATCCTATCTTAAGCCTCGTCAAATCTATTCTACGTGTCTCGAAGTATGAGTATGTGGAGAATAATGCTCCGAGAGATATGGCGGCGTAGGCTAGAAGACTCCTTCTAGAGATTCTGACAGCTCCATCCTTACCCAAGACCCTCCATACCTCAGTTTAATGAAGTATTTTAGTCTTCGACAAACTCTTTATCCAGCTCCTCAACATTCCTTCCTAGAAAGATATGAGGTTCAAACATCTTGGGAAGCCGTTAATCTGTAAATATACGGCGGAGAAGCTCCTTAAGGCCAAGGAACAAGGACTGAAATCTATTAAAATCTCATTTGACTTGGGTAGGAGCTTAATCGATGTTTGCCTCAATTCTAGAGGAGTAGTTGTGAACAGACTGCTTATCGATTGGGGTGTCTTGAGGGAGGTTGCCGAGGGAGAGGAGAGGGACATCTATGTTGTAGATGAGAGTGGGGTTCACTCCGCAAGTATAGCTGGGAGACACTTCTATAAGCTTGTCCTCAGCAGGTGGGGTCACGCTCCGACAATAGAGATAGATGGAATCCACATGCATCGGGTTAAGGATGTTACCCCTGAGGTGGATGCAGAGATGAAGGTTAGGCTTCTCGGAAGAATTAGATGTGGGAACGTTCTCGATACATGCATGGGGTTAGGCTATACTGTTATAGCGGCCTTAAGGCATGGCGCCTGCAGGGTCACAACCATAGAAGTCGATGAAAACGTTCTCACACTTGCTCAGCTTAATCCATGGTCTAGGGAGCTTGAAGACGAGAGGGTTGAGGTAAGGGTCGGCGACTCAATGGAAATCTTAGAAGAGTATGATGAGGAGTTCGACGCAGCTATCCATGACCCTCCACGATTCTCCCTCGCAGGCGAACTATATGGACTTGAATTCTATCGGAAACTAGCTAAAGCTCTGAAGCCAGGTGGGAGGATAGTGCATTACGTGGGTCAGCCTGGAATAGTTAAGGGTAGGAGGATATGGCGTGGGGTTTTAAGCAGGATGAGGGCTGCAGGATTCGATGTGCGCTACGACCCTAATACCCGATGCGTCTATGGGAAAAGAGTAAAAAGCGGTTAATACTTGGAGATAGTGTTGAGTGTGAGGGCTCGTAAGGTTATCGGCCATGGAACCTGGCTTGACAAGGTTGCAGCCGAGTTGGTTGAGAGGGAGAAGAGGCTTGGGAGGAGCCTCGATCTTCTGAGGACTGAGAGTGGGTTGGGCGCTTCAGGAATACCTCACGTGGGAAGCATGGCCGACGCTGTTAGAGCCTATGGAATCACTATGGCTTTAAGGGAACTCGGCTACAGCTCTGAGACAATAGCCTTCAGCGACGACATGGACGGCCTACGAAAAGTTCCGGCGGGAATGCCTAGCTGGCTGAATGACTACCTCCTCAAACCAGTCTCCTCGATACCAGACCCCTATGGATGCCATAAATCCTACGCCGACCACATGAGCGGGATGCTCAGAGAAGCCCTAGACAGAGCCGGGGTAGAGTATCGATTCATGTCTGGTAGAGAGGTCTATGCAAGCGGAATGCTCGAAGACGAGATACATAGAATTCTCCTAAACAGTCAGAGAATAGGTGAAGCAATAGCCGAGCTAACGGGTCAGGAGAAGTTTAAGAGAAGCCTCCCATACTTCGCAGTCTGTAAGAAATGCGGAAGAATCTACACAACACACGCCTACGAATATGACCCTAAGAGAAGAATTGTGAAGTATAGGTGCGTTGGAGCCGAGGTTGGAGGAAGATGGAGCGAGGGATGCGGCCACGAGGGAGAAGCGGATATAAGAAGAGATGATGGAAAGCTTGCATGGAAGGTTGAGTTCGCCGCGAGATGGAGAGCGCTCGACGTGAGATTTGAAGCTTATGGGAAAGACATAGCTGATTCCGTGAAGGTGAATGACTGGGTTGCGAGAAACGTTCTAGAATATGAACCCCCACTCCATGTGAGATACGAGATGTTCTTGGATGAATCTGGTAGAAAAATCTCGAAATCCCTTGGAAACGTTTTCACACCTCAGCTCTGGTATCGCTATGGAACCCCTCAAAGCCTCATCCTGCTCTTCTTTAAGAGAGTTGTCGGAACAAGAATACTCTCACATAAAACTATACCTAAGCTTATGGACGAGTTAGATTACTTGGAGGATGTTTATTTTGGGAGGGTTAAGATACCGAATGAGTTTGAGAGGGAGAGGCTTAAAGGACTCTACCTATACTCCTATCTGCTGAAGCCTCCTGAGAAACCCTCACCCCATATCCCTTACCCACTAATAGTTGAACTAGCACTAATAGCGCCCCCGGAGAAAAGACTAGAATTCATAATCACTAGGCTGGAGAAATATGGTTACAAGGTTGATGAAAGAGTTAGGGAGAAGATAGAGCTTGCGGTAAACTATGCACTCGACTTCGGCTCGGTTGAGAGGGAGCCTGTCGAGATAAGCGAGGAAGAAAGGGAAGCGCTCAAACTCCTCCTCAAGAGAATAGAGGAAGCAGGATCTCCTGAAGACATACAGAACGCAGCCTTCGAGGCTGCACGCTCAAAGGGACTGAAGCCGAGAAAATTCTTCGAGAAGCTCTACCTAATCTATCTCGGGAGAAGAAGTGGGCCACGATTCGGCCCCTATGTCTGGGATATGGGGAAGGAGAAAGGTGTAGAGATTTTGAGAAGGTTTATCAAGAGTTAAAACACCTCAACTCCACCTAACCTAACGCCCCGATTCCAAGCAAAGCATCTAGAAACTCTACTTTATCCACATAAATCTACACTTGTTTAGTTTACTATTTTTTGTTGGTGTTGGGGAATACTTAAATACTCTATGATTTAGGTTAAGCCGCTAAACAGGAGTGCGTAAGTAAATGGAAAATTTGGTTAAGATAGGAGAGCTTTCACCACGTTCTCGTGGTGTAAATCTTGTGGCAAAGGTTGTGAGTAAGTCTCCGGAGAGGGTTGTCTCGTCTCAGTATGACCAGTCGGAGCATAGGCTGAGCGAGGTGCTGATAGCCGACGAGACAGGGGCGATAAACCTAGTTCTCTGGGACGACAAGATAGACCAGGTGAATGAAGGCGACGTTGTGAAAGTCTCAAATGGGTTCGTCAAACTCTTCAGAGGTAGGATGCAACTGAACCTCGGCAGATACGGCTCAGTCGAGATCTCTGACGCGGAGATAGGTGAGGTAAACACCGAGAACAATCTCTCAGAGACAACCGTAAGCTATGGCGGATACGGTGGACGAGGACGCTCCAGAGGCTACCGTAGATACAGAAGCTGAAGAAAAAAATACAGCTCCCCTAAAACATCCCGAGATTTTTTAGGCTATCAACTTAGCCTTATCTAAGGTTAGTACCCTGAGAGGCTGGGGTCTAGACCCTCTAAGCGAATTTATATATCGGGTGCTGAGACCTCTATTTGAGCGCGATTTTGAGCCGAGAGGATGAGGACTTCGAAATCATAGTCGCAGTCCCCGAAGAGGTTGAGGAGATAGAGCTTCCTAGAGAGAAGCTTAAAGCCCTGATAGAGTTACTCGACACTCTCAACTGGGATAAAAGGAAGCTTAAACGTTATGTTAATGCTGCTCTCAGGCTTAGGAGGCTTGAAAGAGAGAGGGGGAAGAGCTATCTCTCCCTGTTCAGAGAGTATGAGAAACTAAGCAAGGAGGAGGTTAAGCTCCAATACTCGATCTCCCAGCTCAGGGAGAAGCGTGAGAAGATCGAGGAAGACCTCAGACTATACATGGAGCAGCATAAACTCACTCTAGAGCTTGTTGGGAGGGTTGCCGCCCTGATCTCGGCTCTGGAGGAGAGAGGCCTAGGTCTAGAAGATTTGGAGAGAGGGCTCAACATCTTGGAGAATCTCAAAGCCTCCGGATACGATGTTGATAAGCTCCTGGAGGAGCTCTCGAGGCATAGGAGACTCTCGGAGGAGATAGGGGAGCTTGAGGGAAGGGTTGAGACTCTCAGGGCTAAGGCTGAAAGGCTTGAGAAGGAGAGGCAGGCGCTGGAGGAGGAGCTTAGGGAAGCTTACGGAATACTCGACGGGCTTAGAGGGCTTAAGGAGGAGATTAAGAGGCTCAGAGATGAGCGGGCTAGAGTCTACGAAGAGCTTGAAAGCCTTAGAAGGGACGCGGAGGAGATCCGTGGAGAGGTTGAGAGGCTTACCGGGGTCAAGGACTCGGTGGAGGAGGCTGAACGCGTAGCTGAGGAGAAGAGGGAGGAGATTGAGAGGCTTAGGAAGGAGGAGGCGGGCCTCAGACGCGAGATAGGGGAGCTCCTCGGAGTCAAAGGCGAGGTAGGGGAGATCAGGGAGAAGGTGAGGGATGCTGAGAAGGAGATTGAGAGGTTGGAGAAGATTATCGAGGAGAAGAGAGCCTATGTTGAGCTGCTTGAGGGTGAGATGGCCGCCGCCTACGCGATTCTGAAACTCTTCTCAGACCCTCAGGGAGCGGATGTAGAGGACCTGGATTCCCTCATCCAGCAGCTTCAGACGATAGCTAAGGTGAAGAGGGGTGAGGTCAAGGCTCTTAGACCCCTGGAGCCTCATCTCGTCGAGAGGGCGAGGCAGTCCATAATCTCCCTAATCATGCCCTACATTAGGAGGGAGCTTGTCCCCAGGAAGGCCTTCGAGAGAATCGAGAGCGAGCTTAGGAGGCTTAACGAGAAGAGGCTCGCCCTAGAGGATGAGATAGCCTCTCTTAGAAGGGCTCTAGAGCTTAGGCATAGGATCGAGGTCGTTCATAGGTCTGAGGAGCGAGGTGAGGAGGGATATGAAGCTGGGGAAGGGGTGGTCGCGGCCCTCACATCTGAGGGTGAAACCCTCCCTCTCAGAACCCTCGACCAAGGCAAGCGTGTTAGAGTTCGATGTCCCTACTGTAGAGGCTCAACCGTGACGCGGATTCCAAGTATAAGCGAGTTAGAGGAGCTTGCGGCCAAGAATTACAGACTTAGGTTCATGTGCTCCAACTGTGGGAAATTCTTTGAGGTGGATGCTGAGAGCGTTTTGAGGCGTCTTAGGAGGTAGCCTCATGGCCGCGGAAGATAACCCCATCGTCAGGATGCTGGGCTGGAGGGTTAGGAAACTTAGCCTCAAGGAGGTTGCGATGGTGTTGGCCGCCCTCGCTTCGATGGGTGACGGCGTCTTCACCCTAACCGACCTCATAGAAGCTCTCCCACCAGAGTTCGGTAGAAGTAGGAAGAAGAGGCGGAGTGTTGGGACACTTCTCCAAAACCTAGCCAACCTCGGGTACCTCTCGAAGCCGAGTGAGCGGAAGTGGGTTAAGAACACGCCCACCCTCAGCCACTTCCTCAGCCAATCCGTCTTGGAGCTCTCCTCACTCGAGAAGGAGATGAAGCCTCCTCAGCCCCCCTCTGAGAAGATTGTCGGCTCAAGGGAGAAGCTTCATCGGCGCTCATTCTGAGGATTATCGAGCCTTCCCAGTCCATCGGTATCTCGACGAACCTCCACTTCCTCCCAAGGAATCTCGCAGCTAGTATGGGCTTCGGCTTTATCTCGGCGCCGCAGTGGGGACAGCGTATAGTGAATCTTCTACAGAACTCTAGGAGCCTCGCTACTTGGTTCTCGTTGAGCATCACATAGGACTTTCCACTCGACTTAACCTCTATTGCCAGAAGCTCGCCTCCGTCCACGGCTATGATGTCGGGCTTAGCCATCTTTCCAGAGCCGCTTCCAGGGGTTCTCACCGCATAGAACCCCGGCCTACCCTTCTTCACAAACCTCTGGACTAGATAGTACTCCCCCTCATAGCCCATCCGAGCCTTATAGCGCGGCGAGCTAGGCTTCCTCGGCTTCCTCGGCATAGCCATTACCCGGTAGAGACAGGATTTATGGTGTCTTATTCGAGGAGGTTTAAGTATTATCGAGAGACTCTGGAGGAAACCTTTTAGAGATGCTTCTCAACCTCTAGAGCCAAGAATGAGCGTTCCAAGAGCAGTGGTTAGGAGAAAGCATAGGAACGTGGTGAAGGTTAGGATAGGTAGAGGCTTCTCCCGTAGAGAGCTTGAGGCAGTTGGACTAAATGTTAGGGAGGCGCGTAAGCTCGGCCTCTACATAGATGAGAGGAGGAGAAGTATGAGGGAGGAGAACGTTGAGGTTCTCCGGAGATTCCTGAAAGAGGTTGGAAGAGATGGTTAAGGCGATAGATTTAATCAAGGAGCATGAACGCTACCGTAGGAAGACCCTGAACCTGATTCCAAGCGAGAATATCCTGAGCCCGCTGGCACTGAAGGTACTCTCAACAGACCTGGCTGGAAGATACTCCCATAGACCAGAATACTATGGTGGAACAAGGTTCATCCAAGAGCTCTGGAACTATGCGGAGGAGCTTACACGCAAGCTCTTCAAGGCCGAGTATGTGCTACTCGAACCAATAGCTGGACATATAGCGGCAATCCTGACAGCATACACGTTCGCCACCGGTGGGAAGCTTGCGGCTCTCCCAGCGGAGCAGGGTGGATACCCAGGATATGAGCCGACGAAGATACCTGACCTACTCAAGATAGACTTGGTTCGGCTTCCAGGGACAAGCGAGTATCTTCTACCACTCGTGGAGGAGAGCTTAGAGGTCATTAGAAGAGAGAAGCCTGAGCTACTAGTTCTAGGGGGAAGCATGATACTCTTCCCCCACCCTGTAAGAGAACTCTCCGAAGCGGTCCACGAATATGGTGGGGTAGTAGCATACGACGCCTCACACGTCCTCGGGCTAATAGCAGGCGGGCAATTCCAGGACCCGTTGAGAGAGGGAGCGGACATACTCTATGCCTCGACCCACAAAACATTTCCAGGGCCTCAGGGAGCCTTGATACTGACTAACGATGAGAAGCTCTATGAGAGGCTTAGGGAGAATATTTACCACAAGATTGTCGACAATATTCACCTCAATAGGCTTGCGGCCTTTGCGATTACCTTAGAGGAGATGCGGAGGTTCGGGAAGGCTTATGCTAAGAGGATTGTGGAGAACTCCTATGAGCTTGCGTCGGCTCTTGACTCGATGGGCGTCTCCGTAAAGGCCAAGGACAAGGGCTACACAAAGTCTCATCAAGTTGTCTTGAATATTCCTGAAAGCGAGGCCAGGATAGGTCTAAGGAACAGGCTTGAGGAATGTGGGATAATAACCGATGGAGACCTGAGGCTTGGGACGGGGGAGATTTCGAGGAGAGGTATGGGTAAGAGGGAGATGAGGAGAATCGCGAGGCTCATCTATGATGCTATGGAGGGAGTTGACCCAAAAATTGTTAGAAGAAGGGTTGCGGAGCTTATGAGGAGGTTCAGTAAGCCGAAGTTCTGTTACCTCCCGTAGAGTTTCTCAGCGGCTTCATCCAACCCCAGTTGAACAAGTTTCTCCTTCTTAGGTCTCCCATCTTCATCCCATCCACGTTTCCGATAGTATAGGCTAAGCATATTCTCAAACTTCTCTTTATCTAGTTTTGTTCCCTTCGTCCCTCCCTCTGGAACAGGGTCTTCAAAGTCTCGCGCTGGAAGAGAGTCATCCCTCCTACCTATGCCCTTCCTCAGAATGGCGATAACCCTGGTAAGGTTCCACACCTTCTCGGACCTCAGGAGTAGGTCGTCTAGGCTGAACTCTTTTCCAACGACGGCTGAGTAGGCCTCGGCATAGAAGTTCGGGTCTATTCCAAGCTCAACATAGTAGAGCCTGCAGACGCCTAGCATATCGAAGAGAGGGCGAATATGCTGTAGATAGATTACGCGCTCCACCTTGTCTTCGCTGTATTTGTCTCTTCCAACCTCTACGTCGTAGGTTATCGCCCATGAGCGGTTATGATGTGCTCCTATGTCCGCTGTGGCGTAGCTTAGGGCCATGGCTGGAGCGGCTCTATGGTCGTAGGCGCTTATCTCAAGCCCCTTAACATGCATCGCAAACTTTTCAGACCCCTTGTTTATTTTCTCTGAGAGCTTCCTGACACCTTCAGCCATTAGGTCTCCGAATCCCTCACGCTTAGCTATCATCTCTATCATCTTATAGACTGCTTCAGCGTCCCCCCACCTGGCTTCAAGGCCAAGCTCCTCCTTGCTTATCAACCCCTTCTCATAGCATTCCATGATGAATCCTATTACTGCTCCAGTTGAGATTGTATCCAACCCATAGTAGTCGCAGAGATAGTTCGCCTGCATAACTTTCTTCAGGTCGCCTATCCCAAGGTTTGAGCCGAGCATAGCTAGGTTCTCATAGTCTGCAACAGCCTTCTCCCCATCGGTTGGTATGAGGTGGCCGCATGGAATTATACAGTTAGAGCATGGGAGGGAAGCTATCTTAGCTTTTGCCACGGCTTCTCCGCCGATTTTGTCAGCATACTCAAAAGTTGTGCGCTGGAAGTTTAGTGTTGGAAGAGCTTCAACCTGGTTCGACCACTCCATCGTGCTCGTAGTCCCATACCTGCGCCAGGAGGTGTAGTTGGAGCTGCTTAGAACGGCTTTCTGGAATCTTCCCGCCACTTCTCTTAGTTTCTCTAAGTCGGCGACCCTAACCTCTCCACTCCCCCTTGTAACGATTGCCTTAAGGTTCTTCGAACCCATAACCGCGCCCATACCTGTCCTACCAGCCTGAGCATGCCTGAACTTCGCCCTATCCCAGTCAACATTTATCGCGGCGTACTTGACAAGCTTCTCTCCAGCGATGCTTATGGTTGCTACCGAGCAGTCTCCATAACGTTGTGTGAGCTTCCTGTCAGCCTCCCTTGAGCCAAGTCCCCAGAGGTCGCTTGCAGAGTGTATCTCGACACGGCCATCTTCCACGAGCAGGTAGGATGGCTCAGGCGCTGCCCCCCTGATTAGGAGGGCGTCGAACCCAGCCCGCCTCATCCTGTATCCAAGGTATCCTCCGACGCTGCTGTCGCCGTAGATTCCCGTCGCAGGGCTTATCGCGGCGAAGCTTGTCTTCCCGCCACTCTGGAAGGCCGTAGCGTTCAATGGGCCTGTTGCCACGACTAGGAGGTTTGAGGGATGGGTTGCGTCAACTATCCTGTCAAGCTCCTTGAAGATGAAGTAGGCTGCCCAGCCTCTTCCTCCTATGAACCCATAGGCTAGCTTCTCGTCAACCTCTCTGTACCCTATCCTTCCATCGGAGAGGTCTACTTCGGCTATCCTTCCGTAGCCAAGCATGGGTTGATTGAAGTTCTTTATGACTTAAATCTTCTCTCCCCTCATTAGAGGTAGCTTGTTAGGAGCCTCTGCTCCCTATGGTATCTGAGAAGCCTGCTCACACTTTCCCAGACACGGCTGGGGGTCCAGAGAGTCTCCTCTAAAGCCTCCATGGCCTCGGCTAGGCTGCTGAACCTTCGAGGATTCCTAGCTAGAGCCTGCCTACATATCTCCCTGAACCTCCACACTCCTAGGGGTATCCAGCCCTCCCTGACCTCGGCGAAGACAAGGGCTGAAGCCTGCCTCCTAAGCCTCATCAACTTCTCCAGGACGGGGAGCCTCAAGGCATGATACGCTCCTCCAACATTCTCCGGGTACCTGTCAACGTCTCCGGGAAGCTCGGAGTCCTGGTAGAGGGTGTAGTAGCCCTGCTTATGCCAGATCTCGACCACCTCGAACATCCATGGCCCGGGTAGGAGGAGGACTGCTACGTGGTTGTGGTGGGCTTCATGGCTGTAGAGCAGGTAGTCGCTGAGCCACGGATATCCTCTAACTCTGGCTCTCAGGCTCTTGCCCAGGAGGTCGTCGACGGCGGTTATACTCCACTCGGTTGGAACAAGTCTACGCCAAGGCTTCAGCCCTAGGAGGCCGAGGGAGAGGAGCCTGACGATGTGAGCCTCATCTATCCCAGAGCTATAGAGCATGGTGACTGCCTCGGAGGCCTTCAAGTCAACGTCGGAGACAGCCTTCTCCACAGCCCTCGGGACTGCAGGGTTCTCGGCCACGATAGCCTTCTCCAAGGGGGCTGAAGGCCCTGTAGGCGCGGACCTCACACGGAAACCTGGCATAAGCCTCGGCTCCTTGCTCAGCCTCATCTCGACATCGGTAGGCGCATAGGCCATGGCGAGTTCTTGGAATGTCTGGAGGAGCCGTGGAGGGTTACGGGCGGCCTCAACCCTTAGAGGAGTCTTCCCCCTAACCAGGCTAAGCCTCATCTTCAGCAAGGTCTCCAGCGGAAGATTAACCCACAGACTGTAGCGCTCCATTAGGCTTGTATCGGCCTGGATTGGGGGGACAAGTGGGCCGACTAGAACCTTTGGGTAGCCCCATGAGCCGATGAGGGCTGAGGGTGGGGAGGAGCCGAACACCGTCTTCGAATGCTCAACCCTCCGGAGTAGGTCTCTCACATCCTTCAAATATGGGCAGATATCGAGTCTACATCTCTTAAAATCTCCTCCACAGACTGGGCACGGCACTCTACGCTCCTCCCCGAGTTCGCCTCTCCCAGCAAACCTGTATAGCCTGACCTGAACCAACCTACACCTTAACAAATTATCCGCAAGGCTAAGTATTTTTCACCCAGGAGGACATCTACATCTCCCTTGAGAAAGGCGTCCGCACCCTCTCCAGCCTCTGAGAGCATCCATATCAAGATCTTCTCAGCCCCTCGCCTCATCCCTCCTAAGATAGATCTCTGCCACGAGTTTTTGGACGTCCCTTAGCTCCATTTTGAGAAGAGTATTCAAGCCGTGAACACAACCTTTTCCAAGCTTAAGCTAAAACATTCTTCAAAAGCCTTAAATCGGGAGCCATATGATTAGGATCCGTTGAGTAGAGAAGAGATCAACCTTATGATGAGGAGGGCAAAAAACTTCATAGCCAATGCGAGACACTTGATCGAGGAAGGAATATATGATATAGCGGCATTCAGCGCGGAGCAAGCTGCGCAACTCTACCTTAAGGCAACCCTTCTCGAATTGATAGGAGATTATCCGAGGACACATTCGCTCATAAGGTTATTGGGCGAGCTTAGGAGGGTGGACGAGGATCTGATCATGAGATTCGTTAGAGAGAATAGACTGAAGCTCCACGCACTTGAAGACGCCTATCTAACTAGTAGGTACTTTGTTAGGGAATTTGACGAAGATGATGCCAAGGAGCTCCTAAAGGTTTCGGAGGAGGTGATAAGGCTCTGTGAGGAGCTTAGACATAAGCTGGGAGAGGGCTAAGATTTTAAGGGATTGGAGGAGATACATCGGTGAGATAGCGCACTCTGCGAAGAAGATTCTCGGGGATGATGCAAGGGTCTATGTATTCGGAAGCGCTGTGAGGGGAGAGCTCACGGCGATCTCGGATATAGATGTCCTAATAGTCTCGGGGAGAGTTCCTAAGTCGTTGATGGAGAGAGTTAAGCTGAAGCTCAGGATAATGGATTCAAGCGGCTTACCGGATCATAGTCCATTCGAACTCCATCTAGTGGATGAGAAGGAAGCCAAGCTATACTTCCACCACATTAAAGGTGATTATATGAGAGTAGCTTAAGAAAGACGACAAAAACCCGTGCAAGGGATATGGTGATCCTGCCCGAGATGGTTGGAAAAGAGTTCATCCCCGTCGAGATCAAGCCCGAAATGATAGGCCGCAGGCTCGGAGAATCCGCAATAACGAATAAGCTCGTTAAGCATGGAAGAGCGGGAGTCGGCGTCTCTTACTCTGTTTCTAGAGCCTTATCTATGAATGAGTAAAGCTTTAACCTGCACTCCCTCAGCTTTAGGAATGAATTCTAAAAGGATTTTTACCTCATTGGGCATCGGCAAGGCTTGGAGCCGCATCTTGGGCATCCCTCACCATACTTCTCCAAGAACGCTTCCTCTAGGTCTACGCCGACGACGTTGCAGAAGCTTAGAAGCCATGCGAGGAGATCTGAGGTCTCCTCCCTCAGCCCGGTCTCATCACCTTTAAGGAAAGCGTCGGCGAGCTCTCCCGCCTCCGAAAGCATCCAGAGTAGAGTGCGTTCAGCACCCCTCCCCTTATCCCTCTCCAAATAGGTCTCAGCCATAAGCCTCTGGAGATCTCTTAGCTCCATATCCTTGGCCTAGAGAGGAGACAAGGTCTTTAATAGGTTATCTTGGCGGCTCTTCTTCACCGTGTGAAAAATAGATTATGCCCGACTAACATGGCTGACTCATCATCTCCAGAGTCCACTGACCCGTATTCATCTACAAGGGTTTAGAAGGGATTCATGACCAGTTCTCTGGGCGATTATATGCAGCCATGAAGGCTTAGACCCTTCTACCCCTTCGTCCACCCTTCTTCCTTACACTGTCATGGGGGATGGGTGTAACATCCTCTATTCTCCCAATCATCACTCCAGAGCGGGCTATGGCCCTTATCGCCGCCTGCGTTCCTGGCCCAGGGGTTCTCGCCTTCACCCCACCTGGAGCCCTGACCTTTATATGAACCGCTGTTATCCCCTTCTGCTTCGCAACCTCCATCGCGTAGCTCGCAGCCCTGGTAGCCGCGTAAGGGGTCGGCTCAAGTCTCCCAGCGTCTACGAACATCCCTCCAGAAGCCCTCGCAATAGTCTCGGCGCCTGTAAGATCCGTTACATGGACGATTATGTTGTTATAGCTTGAGTAGATGTGGACTATACCCCAGTTTAGGGTCTTCTTAGGTGCCGGAGTCTTCTGAACCTGCCTTGCCTCCACCTGAGCCTGCCCGCTCATCAACTGCTCTCCCGGGAGCCGTGTATTTAAGGTTTGACGAACGATAAGATTTATCAACCCTTGAAAGAGCTTCAACCCGGGAAGGATGAGGATATTCTTCAGTATAGAGCGCGCCGAGAGCCTGCTCCCAAAACTTATACGACTCCTTAGACAGATAAGAGGAGAAGTGGCCCTATACCATAGATGGGAGAGAGACTACATAGATAACCTCCGCGAGGTAATAGATGAGATAGAGTCGGTTGGGGGAATCTTGAGAGACCCGAAGACAGGGGTTATAGATTTCCCAGCAATAAGGCTCGGCGAACCCGTATACCTCTGCTGGAGACTAGGGGAGAGAAGAATAAGCTACTGGCACAGAATAGATGAAGAATGCTCAAAGAGAAAAATCATAAACCCGGAAGAATTCTATCGAGAAGAGGAGCTAACAAAATACATAGTCAGAGAAAGAGAAGCAATCCACGAAAAGGAAGAATATCCAGATAAGATAATAGTGACCATAGACCTCAGAGGAGTGGCTGAAAAAGACATAGATGTAAAACTTGACGGAGACAACCTAAAAATCACTTGGAAAAACGATGAAGGAAGAAAGACGAAACTCGTCTCTCTAAATAAGAGGTTAAAGAACCCCTCCATCAGAAGCGAGTACAGAAACGGAATACTCACAATAACTATCAGAAAGGAACCCCCTAATACTTTAAAATAACCTTAATCAACAAACACTACATGACAAGAATATGTAGCCAAGACAGGAACCTACAGCTCTGCACATGCACATACGAGCCGTGTAGCAGAAAAGGAATATGCTGCGAATGCATAAGATACCACTGGAGCAGGGGAGAGCTTCCAGGATGCCTATTCCCACCAGAGATAGAGAAAACCTACGACAGATCCATAGAAACATTCATCAGATACTATAGCCAGAATCTCAAAACACTGTGAAAAACCATAAATAACAATAATCCCGAACAGAAAACCGGGGATGAGGCTGCTGCCCCAGACTGAGCTGTGATGCAGGAAGAGCCGAGCCGACCC
>CAYTSD010000031.1:0-14583 GCA_964440495.1 uncultured Nitrososphaeria archaeon
ACCTCCATGTAGCCGTCGTCTTTCTCAGCTATTCCAAGCCTCTTAGCGATGGCGTCAACGTGAGTATCAATAGCTATCTCAGGCAACCCGTAGGCAGCCGAGAGAACTATGTCCGCGGTTTTGTCACCTACTCCAGGTAGTTTGAGGAGCTCCTTTCTATCCTTCGGGACATGGCCACCCCATCTCTCCAACAGGATTTCAGCAACCTTCTTTATCCGTCTCGCCTTCACCCTATAGAATCCCACAGGCTTGATTAGTCTAGCTATCTCACGGACATCGGCTGAAGCAATCTCCCTAATTGTTGGAAACCTCTTGAAGAGCGCTTCATGCGCCTTATCAGTCATCTCATCTCTGGTTTTATGGGAGAGCATAGCGCCGACGAGAACTTGGAACGGGTCACGGTTACGCACATGATCTGGACGCCGCCTCCCATACCTCTTCTCCAAAATCTCTAGGATGTGTTCGAAGTCTCCGCGGGTTATCTTCTTCCAGGGCATGGCTGTTGGAAGCCTGTGAATGGAGGATACTTAGGAGTTGCTCTTACCGAGTTCCTCGAGTATCAGTTTGTAGGTGTATCCCTCGGCTAAGGCTCTTAAACTTGCCTCGATGATGTTGCGGGAGTATGCTGTGCATGCCCAGTTGTTTGCGCCGTCGCTGAACTCTATGAAGACTCTTACGGCCGCACCTGTCCCGCTTGCGGCATCTACAACCGAGACCTTGTAGTTGGTTAGGGTGACTGCTCCAAGCTGTGGAAGCTTCTGGAGTAAGGCCCCTCTAAGCGCTAGGTCTAAGGCGTGGACTGGCCCTACCCCCTCTCCCGCGCCGTGGATTACGTCCTCGTTGACTTGAACCATTATCTCTGCCTCAACCCTCTGCCTCGCCCCCCTCTCAACCATCACTCTCCATGCATGTATCTTGAACCTCTCAACATTCCATCCCAGGGCTTTTAGGATTAGGAGTCTCACGGTTGCCGACGCGTTGTCAAGCTGGTATCCCTGCGACTCAAGCCTCTTAACCTCCTCTAAGGCCTTTGAGAGGGCTTCATCGTCCTTCGAGAGGCTTAGACCCATCCTCTTGGCCTCGTTTAGTATCGCCGCCCTCCCAGCCTGCTCCGAGACAGCCAGCCTCCTAACGTTCCCGACAAGCCTAGGGTTGAGGTGCTCGTAGGCCCTCGAGTTCTTCAGCATGGCGTCGATGTGGATTCCACCCTTATGGGAGAAGGCGTAGTCGCCGACGTAGGGGTGGTAGGGTGAAAGACCTAAGCCTGAGAGCTCTCCGACATACTTCGCCAACTCTCTCAACCCCTGAAGCTTCTCCTCCCTCGGAAGATTGGTGCGCAGGACGTTGAACCCCATCTTGAAGAGGAGCGCTGGTAGAACCTGGACTAGGTCAGCGTTCCCGCATCTCTCCCCAAGCCCGTTAATCGTTCCCTGGACATGTCTTGCCCCAGCCTCAACAGCTGCGAGTGTGTTGGCGACAGCTAGACCCGAGTCGTTGTGGGCGTGAATCCCAAGCCTGGAGGACTTAAGGACTTTCCTGGCGTTAGCGACAGCCTTTGAGACCTCTGAAGGAAGGGCGCCGCCGTTGGTGTCGGCCAAGACTATCGTGTCCGCTCCAGCCTCCTCAGCAACCCTCAACACCTCCAAAGCGTATTCTTCATCCTCCTTGTAGCCATCGAAGAAGTGCTCAGCGTCGAAGACTACCCTAAGCCCATGAGCCCTCAGATACTCTATACTGCTAGAGATAAGCTCTAGATTGCATTCGAGGCTGCATTTCAGGACTTGTTGGACATGGAGGCTCCAGGCTTTCCCGAAGAGGACTGCTGTGGAGAACCCTGACTTGAGTATCGAGTTTAGTGAGGGGTCTCTGCTAGGCGGATTATTTTTCCTCCTAGTGCTCCCGAAGACGGCTAGGTGAGAGTGCTTGAACTCGAGTTTCCCAGCCATCTTGAAGAAGTCGCTGTCCTTTGGATTTGAGTATGGCCACCCACCCTCGATAATATCTACCCCAAGCTCGTCAAGCTTTCTAGCTATATTCAGTTTCTCTTGAAGGGTGAAGGAGACCCCTGTCGTCTGTGCGCCGTCACGTAGGGTTGTGTCAAGGACCTCCACGTAATCGATTCCCTTCCCTCCCTGTTATCCCGCATCTTGGAGACCGTACCTATATTAATTTTCTCTAAATCGGAGAGGCTCTGAAGCGATGTTTTTAAATTCCTGGAAGAGATTTAACACGGGAATGTCGGCAAATAGTGGAAGAGAAATTCCTCCAAGCCTTCAGCAGAAGTTGGCTAGACTCCAGCAACTCCAGCAAACACTCAACGTTCTAATCACCGAGAGACAGAGGGTTGAGACAGAGCTTATAGAGGTTAAGAACGCTTTGGAGGAGCTTCAGAAGGCTCCAGATGACGCAAGGGTCTATAAGGCTGTTGGGCCTGTGCTGGTTCAGAGCGATAAGAAGAAGCTTGTCGAGGAGCTTATGGAGCGGAGGGAGCTCACCGAGACTAGGCTTAAGCTCTTAGAGAAGCAGGAGCAGAGGACTAGAACACAGTTGGAGGAGCTTCAGAAGGAGATGCAGGCAGCTCTCTCAGGCATGAACCCCTCATGAGGAAGCCTGAGCTAGTCTCCTCACTCAGCGAGACTCTTCGAGAGCTTCGCGGGAGACGTGTAGCTATCCTAACCCATGCGGGTGGAGACGCTGACTCAATCGGCTCAGCATACATCCTCTCAAACCTCCTGAGGAAAAACTATGGCGCTGAGGAGGTCTTCTTCAAGGTTCCAGGCTCAATCTCGACTCACAGCAAAGCCATACTAAGCTACCTAGAATTTGAGATAAGCGGGATAGAAGATGCCGACACCTACATCGTTGTCGACGCAGGCTCCCCAGAACAGCTTGAAGACCATCTATGGATATTCTCAACCGGTAGAGATGTAATAGTTGTAGATCATCATGAGACAAGTGTTGAGGCCTATAGGGGGGTCAGGCTCTTCGCATCCGACGCCTATCAATCTCTATGTGAGCTGATGTATGAGCTTGCCGAGTATGAGGGCTATGATTTAGGGCTTAGAGAGGCAGAGGCACTCTTCCTCGGAATCTACTATGACACTGTTAGGCTCTCGGTTGCCGATGAGGAGACCCTGAGCAAGGTCTGCCACCTAGCTGGAATAGGTGTGAAGCCTATGAAGATACTCTCCCAGCTGGAGACGAAGATGGATTCCTCGGAGAGGATAGCTAGACTGAAGGCGGCTATGCGGATGAGAGTATACAGGCTCGGTGAATGGCTTATCGCCCTAAGCAGGGTAAGCGGGTTCCAGAGCTCCGCAGCCCGCAGCCTCATCCCACTCGGCGCACACGCCTCCATAGTTGCGGGAGAATCTGATGAAGGTATACAGGCATCTATGAGGGCAGTCCAAGACATCGTTAAAGCTGGACTGGACTTAGGTAAGCTTGCCTCAAGGATTGGGGAAGAGTTTGGAGGACATGGGGGAGGGCATGCCGCGGCGGCGGGAGTATTCTGTAAAGCAGGTGATTTGGAAAAGGTCTTGAAGAGGTGTCTTGAACTTATCGAGGAGCAGCTTGGGGTGGGAGCAGAGCAGGTGAGTCCATGAAGCTTATAGAGGCTCACGGCCTCAGCTTCAAGTATGCTGGAAGCAGCATCTATGCTGTCAAAGATGTTGAGCTCGAGGTCGGTGAAGGAGAGTTCATAGTGCTTGCTGGTAAGAGTGGATGTGGGAAATCAACTCTTCTACGATGCCTCAACGGACTCATACCACACTTCTATGAAGGTGAGATGAAGGGCTACGTCCTAGTCGATGGAGCTGACACCAGAGAGACTCCACCCCACCTCATCTCACAATCAGTTGGAATAGTCTTCCAGAACCCCGACAACCAGCTCTTCGCACTAAGCGTTGAGGCAGATATAGCATTCCCCCTAGAGAATCTAGCTCTACCGAGGGAGGAGATTAGGGAGAGGGTTGAATGGGCTCTCAAAGCTCTTGGAATCGAGGAACTTAGGGATAGACCCCCGATGGAGCTCTCAGGAGGACAGAAACAGAAGGTTGCGATAGCATCAGTCTTAGCTATGCGTCCGAAGGCTCTCCTACTCGACGAGCCTACAAGCTCCCTAGACCCAGTCTCAGCAAAACAACTCATCGACGTAATAGTAAAGCTGAACAAGGAATACAAAATATCGATAATAATAGCTGAGCACAGACTCGACCTCCTAATCCCCCATACAAGCAGACTCATCGTAATGAATGAGGGGAGAATAGTATTCGATGATGATCCGAGAAATGTTCTGGAAAGAGACTTAATAGGTTACGGCATCTCCGTTCCAAAGGTTGTGAAGATTGCGCATCTGTTGAGAAGCTCTGGGAGAGGGGATTTCCAGAGGCTTCCACTCTCGGTTGAAGAATTCGTTAAGAGATTGAAGGTGGTTTCAGGTGATAAAGTTCGAGGGAGTTGAATACGTCTATCCAAGCGGGATAAAGGCGTTGGATGGAGTCAGCCTCGAGATTAAGCGCGGTGAAGTCGCGGCGATAATGGGTGAGAACGGTGCAGGTAAAACTACCTTGCTTAAACATATGAATGGACTTCTCAAGCCAAGTCGTGGAAGAGTCTTAATCGATGGGGTTGACACTAGGAAGGCCACCGTTGCAGAGCTTTCAAGGAAGGTTGGAATAGTTTTTCAGAATGCTGAGGAGATGTTCTTCTCTGGAAGCGTATGGGAGGAGACCGCCTTCGCTCTGAGAAACTTCGGCTACAGCGAGAATGTGATTAAGAGGAGGGTGAGATGGGCGCTACACTTCATGGAGCTTGAGGAGTATCGGGATAAGTCTCCGTTCCTGCTAAGCGGAGGAGAGAAGAAGCGTCTCGCACTGGCGATAATCCTCGCATGGTCTCCCGACGTAATAGTCTTGGATGAGCCTACGGTCGGTCAAGACCAGCTTCAGAAGGAGAAGATGATCCAGGTCATCAAGCTCCTCAACACTCAAGGAAGAACCGTTGTAATCTCTTCACATGATGTCGAGTTTGTAGCAGAGCTTAAGCCTAGAATAATCCTCATGAGTAGGGGGAAGATTGTAGGCGACGGCTCAGCCGAGGAGATGATGACGCAGTTCAACCTACTCTCCAGATGCAATCTCCTCCCACCTCAGATAGTCCAACTAACCTCAAGGCTGGGATTTCTCGGGATAAAGCCTCATCTAGCCTCGGCTGAGGAGGTTGCGCAGGAAATTCTTGAGAGGGTTGGGAGATGAGTCTACTTCAAGGCCTCCAGTTCTATCCAGGTAAGACGTTTATCCACCGCCTCGACCCCAGGATTAAGCTCCTACTCTCACTCCTCCTCCTAGCCACAACCTTCATGTACACCGAGGTCTCTGTTACAACAATCATCATAGGGGTTGAGGGTGGTTTAGCCGCTCTAGCTGGAGCGATTAGGAGATGGGTTAAGACAGTTTATGGCGCGGCGCCGCTGATTATCGCAGTCTTCCTGATGAATTATCTCGTCTATTCTCTCCTACCTGGACGCCCCCTAGACCCTATGGGAATCTATAGGTCCTTCGCCTTCGCCTATAGGTTGATAGCATTCCTAGCATCTTTCTCGATATTCTTCCTTACCACGACCCCTGAGGAGCTTGGAATGGCTTTAACGAAGTTTAGGGTTCCATACATATACACCTTCGCATTTATCTCCGCGATAAGATTTACTCCAGTCCTCGCGCAGGAGCTTCAGTCGATAATGGATGCTCAGCGCTCTAGGGGGCTGGAGCTTGAGAAGGGGAACCCGCTAACCAGGGTTAAGAGATATATTCCCATACTTGTCCCCCTCCTAGTCAATGTCTTGAGACGCTCCTATGAGCTCGCCGAGGCCATGGAGGTCAAATGCTTCGGAGCAAAGAAGGAGAGAACCTATCTAAAGGAACTCAAGATGAAGAGAAAGGATTACGCTGTGGCCGCAGCCTCTATCACATTGTTCGCATTAGCGGTCTACTTCAGGTTCTTCCAGGTAATCGGGCTTCCCTAATCCACATATAATTCGCTGGAGACTGGTTATCAGGTATGTCGATTAGGCTTAGGCCGGGTGTCGTCGTCATGGATAAGAGGGAGGAGAAGTCAGGTGTGCTGAAGCACCTCCTAGAGCTTGGTGTAAGCGTTAGGTTAGAGTTCCTCGAAGTCGGCGACTACCTCCTCCCAGGAGACATTCTCGTTGAGAGGAAGACTGCGAGAGACTTCATCTCCTCCCTCCTCGACGGCAGATTGTTCGAGCAGGCCTCTGGAATAGCCTCAGCGTCACGTAACCCAACTATGATTGTGGAGGGAGACCTTGAAGAGGCTTTGGAGAGCTTCGGGAGGGTGAAGGCCTTATGGGGTGCTCTGGCAAGCCTAGGATACGACTTCAGGATAACGCTCTTCTACACCCCAAGCCCTAGGGAGACGGCTGAACTCCTCTCAGCAATCTCGGAGCGGAGCCCCGAGAAGAGTGAGGTTAGGTTGAAGCCTAGAAGGAAGAGGGGTGAGGCCGGCGAACTCCAGCTCTCGATAGTGGCCTCCCTCCCAGGCGTTGGGGCTGCCAGGGCTAAGCGCCTCCTCGAGAGGCTTGGAAGCGTTAGAGCTGTCTTCGACGCAGACCCTGGCCAACTCTCAAGACTAGGTGGAATACCCTACAAGACGAGCCTAGAAATCTATAGGCTGATAAATTCCAGGTATCAAGCTGGTGGAGAGGAGAAGCAGGAGCGGATAAACCATTTTTAGTTCCCTTATCCGAGGGTCGCTAGGGTATTGGAGGCGGTAAACAAAGTGGCTAAGCCACGGCTTAGATTCTTCTGGGCAGCGGTCGAAGAGATACTGGACTACGCTAGGGAGTCTCTTCACAAGCTCTCCGAGGAAGAGGTTGAGGCATTCGTGGAGAGGCTCCTAAACGCTAGAGACAGCAAGAAAATCCTGATAGCGGGAGCTGGAAGGACAGGGCTGATGGGGAAAGCCTTCGCGATGAGGCTGATGCACCTCGGGTTCAACTCCTACGTCGTCGGCGAGACGATAACGCCTGCGCTGACCAGCCGAGACATCCTGATAGCTCTCTCAGGCTCAGGAAGCACTACAATCGTCGTGGAGGCCGCTAAGGCAGCTAAGAAGGTTGGAGCCTACGTAATCGGGATAACCTCCTATAGAGACTCACCCCTCGCCGAGACATCAGACCTAGTCGTCAGAATCCCAGGGAGAACGAAGATCTCCGAGAAGACCGACTACTTCTCTAGGCAGATTCTAGGACTGCATGAGCCTCTGCTCCCACTTGGAACACAGTTTGAGACGAACTGTATGGTGTTCTTAGATGCCGTGATCGTTGAGCTTATGAAGAGGCTTGGGGTCTCCGAGGAGGAGCTTCTAAGCAGACACGCGAACATAGAGTAGAGTTAAAGCTTCATCATGCTTCTGATACGTTTCCCAACCTCCTCGATTGGGTGGCGGCCTATCTCCCTCATCTTGGACTCTAGTATCTTGTAGGAGTCCGGGTTTCCAGTCCACCTCTTCGTGAAGGAGCCATCTATAATCGCCTTCAGAGCCCTACGCATATTCTCCTTTACGTGCTCGTCAACTATCTCTGGCCCCACCGTCAGTCCTCCGAACTTAGCTGTATCCGACACCGCTTGAAGCATCCCCGTCAACCCACCCTTGTAGATTAGGTCTACTATCAGTTTGAGCTCGTTGCATACCTCGAAGTATGCTACCTCGGGCTGATACCCGTTCTCCACAAGCACCTCGAAGCCCTTCTTTATCAGCTCCATTACCCCTCCAACCAAGACCGCTTGTTCTCCAAGTAGGTCGGTCTCGGTCTCCTCCTTGAAGCTGCTCTCAATTATCCCAGCCCTCCCAGCCCCTATCGCCTTAGCTATTGCTAGAGCTGTCTGGAGAGCCTTCCCCGAGTAGTCTCTCCCAACGCCTACGAGGGCCGGAACACCCCTACCTTGGAGATACATCTCACGGACTATCGGGCCAGGTCCCTTAGGGGCTATCAGGATTACGTCAACCTTTTCGCCTGGATCTATTAGCCTGTAGTGGAAGTTGTAGCCGTGTGCGAAGGCTAGGGTCTTGCCCTCTCCAAGCCTATCCTTGATGCTCTCCTCATAGACCCTCGGTTGCACGGTGTCTGGGATGAGGAGATAGATTATGTCACCCTTCTCAGCCGCCTCCTCTATTCTCAGAGGCTTAAACCCGTCTTCTTCAGCCCTCTTCCAAGAGCTTCCCCCGGGTCTCACACCCACGACAACGTTGACGCCTGATTCACGCATGTTGAGGCTCTGCGCTCTACCCTGACTCCCATAACCGATTACAGCGACAGTCCTCCCCTCTAGAACACCTAAATCGATATC
Organism: uncultured Nitrososphaeria archaeon; assembly: GCA_964440495.1. Taxonomy (GTDB): domain Archaea; phylum Thermoproteota; class Nitrososphaeria_A; order Caldarchaeales; family Wolframiiraptoraceae; genus Benthortus. Next base: position 8,367 of record CAYTSD010000031.1, read on the forward strand.
CTCGTCATAGTATATTTTCGCCAAACTTGTTTCACCCTTCAGCTAGTCTCTGAATACACTCCATCTCGTTAAAAACAGTTTCCTTCTCCATTGGCTTGTATCCAACCTTAATCACCTCAACATATCCGCTGTAGACCTTCACAAGCCTCATGACGGCCTTCTCATCGCATCCAACCTCAACTGCGAAGACTGCGGCATCAGCTACAGGTCCAAAGTATAATTGGTTTATACAGTATCTTCCACAGGAGCGTCTTAGAAACCCTATGAGTTTCTCAACTACGTTGGGCTGATTCTCTACGAAAGCCCATACAAAGTATCTTTTACCACATGAGTCATTCATTCTCCCGACCTCCCCTTAATTATCACATCGCTTAGGCTTCTACCAGGTGGGACGAATGGGTAGACATCCTCCTCAGGGGATATTGGAACATCTATCACTATCGGTATATTGTTTCTCATCGCTCTGACGACAGCTCTCCTAAGCTCTTCGGGTGACTCGGCTCTCACACCCTCAACATCATAGGATTCAGCCAGTTTAACGAAGTCTGGGACGGGTGGAAGCTGGACACCCATATATCTCCTATCATAGAAGAGCCTCTGCCACTGAGCAACCATCCCAAGCATCCTGTTATCAAATATCACAACTATCACTGGAATATTCTCACTTGAGACTACTGCGAGATTGTTTTCATTCATCATGAAGCTTCCATCGCCAGCTATATCGATTACGGGTGCATCAGGCTTAGCCACCTTGGCTCCTATTGCTGCTGGAAATCCGAAGCCCATCGTCCCCAATCCGCCTGAGGAGATGAATGTGTAGGGTTCTATTGTGCGCCAGAAGACTTCAGCCCACATCTGGTTCTGCCCAACCTCTGTTGAGACTATGGTGTTTGAGGGAGTTGCCTCCCTAAGAGACTTGAAGTATTGGCTTACAGGCGATCTCCCTATCGAGCTCTCCTCACCCACAAGCTCATCCCATTTCTCCCTAATCTCTTCAACCCTCTTCATCCACGCTGTCTTCTCACCGCTCTTCGCAATCTTCTCAAGAAAGTGGACAATCCCCTTGAGAGCCTGGTCAGCTGAGCCGACTACCGCTAGATCAACGTCCTTGTTCTTCCCTACCTCTGAAGCATCTATATCGATGTGGATTATCCTCGCGCTCTCTCCGAACTCCTCCATCTTGGACGTTGTTCTATCAGAGAATCTTGCACCCACAACTATCAGTAAGTCTGCCTTCTGGATAACCTCATGGGCGGCTGGGTTTCCATGCATTCCAACGCATTGAAGTGAGAGTGGATGCGTCTCCGGGAAGGATCCCTTCCCCATGAATGTTGTTGCAACCGGTGCTGGGAGAAGCTCTGCAAGCCTCATCAGCATCTCTGTCGCCTTCGCCCACTTAACTCCGCCGCCTGCAATTATGACAGGTTTCTCGGCCTCGGCTATCATCTCAGCGGCTTTTTTGAGAATCTCGGGGTCAGGTGGTGGAACAGGCTTGACCCCTCTCGGCATATACTCCTCGCTTAGGTCTATTTCCTCCGCCTCCACCTGTGCATCCTTTGGGAGGTCTAGGAGGACTGGGCCAGGTCTACCAGTTATCGATATTCTGTACGCTGCTTTCAGGAGCTTGGGTATCTCGCTCGGCCTCCTAGCCTGTACGGCCCACTTTGTTATTGGTGTGCAGAGTCCAACCATGTCTGTCTCTTGGAAGGCCATAGTCCCCATGAGATAGGTTGGAACCTGGCCTGTTAATGCGACTACTGGGGAGGAGTCCATATAGGCTGTCGCTATTCCCGTTATGAGGTTTGTTGAACCTGGCCCTGAGGTCGCTATACATATTCCTGGCCTGCCGCTTACCCTAGCGTATCCATCGGCCATGTGTGCCGCATGTTGCTCATGTCTCACTAGGATGTGTCTTATCCCTGAGTCGTATAGCTCGTCGTATACAGGCATTATCGCTCCTCCGGGGTATCCGAACATTACCTCGACCTTAAGCTGCTTGAGGGTCTCAACCAATGCTTTCGCTCCAATCATCTCAACCATTAGGATTTCACCTCCTCAACCTTCTTGAATGCTAGAAGCTGTTCAGAGGCATTCACTATTGCGTGGGCTAGGGCGGCTGCAGGCTCGGAGTGAACCCCTCTACCCATGGTCTCCTCACCGTCTCCAGCTAAGATAACCTCGGCTTCAGAGCATCCCCCAACAGCGCTGTAGGCAGGCCAAATCTTGTAATCCAGTATTCGGTAGTCTCCCAGCTCTTTAACAAGATTTATGCCAGCGTCTAGAACAGCGTTAACGGAGCTTGAGCCCGAGCCGCCGTGGAGCTCTACGACCCCGTCTCTCTTCACTAGAAGTATTGCTGTCTGATTTTCATGGTTTCCAGCAAGCTTTACTTCGAGGAGGTTCAGCCGCCTAGCCTTAAAGGCTTCTCCAGCAACCTTTCTAACAATCTCGAGAAAGAGTGATTCTGTCACCTTCCCACCTGTATCTCCGATAGCCTTAATCTCTGTGAGAACGAGTTTGAGACTCTTATCATCAAGGTTTAAACCAAATTGTTCCGCAAGTGCTTTAACAGAATGTATTCCAGAATGTTTCCCCAAGACTATCCTCCTCTTCCTTCCAACAAGTTCAGGTGTTATAGGCTCATAGGTTTCAGGTGAGCCTAGTATTCCATGGACATGTATCCCTGACTCATGGGCGAAGGCGTTGTCCCCAACTACCGCCTTATTCTTCGGAACTATTATTCCGGTAAGCTTCTCGACAAGCCTTGAAACTCTGTAGAGCTTCTCAAGTTTTATGCCTGTTGATATTCCATAGAGTTTGTGGAGGGCTACGACGACTTCCTCGAGGCTTGTGTTGCCTGCCCTCTCTCCAAGCCCGTTAACAGTTACGTGAATTATCTCAGCGCCGGCCTCAACTCCAGCGAGAGAGTTCGCCACAGCCAATCCCATGTCATCATGGCAGTGAACAGCTATAGGTATCTTCAAAGCCTTTCTCACAGTTCCAACGAGGTAGTGCATCGCGGCAGGTATGGCTGAGCCGGTTGTGTCGGGAATATCTATGCTATCTGCTCCTGCATCCTCTACCGCTTTGAACACCTGGACAAGGAACCCTGGCTCGGTTCTAGTTGCATCCTCGGCGGAGAAATGCACCGTTACCCCATGGCTCTTAGCGTATTCGACCATTGAGACCGCGAAGCCTACAGCCTGTTCACGGGTCATGTGAAGCTTATGTTTTAGATGGATGTCGGAGGTCGCTATGAAGAGATGTATCCAATCCACGTCAGCCTTCAGGGCGGCATCTATATCCCTTACACTCGTCCTCGCGAGCGCGCATATCTTCGCATTCAATCCAAGGCCAGCTATAGTCTTAACAGACTTCAATTCTCCTTCAGAGACGACTGGGAACCCTGCCTCGATTATGTCGACGCCCAACTCGTCTAAAGCCTCAGCAACACGTACCTTGGCCTCAGTCGTCAACGCTACTCCAGGTGTCTGCTCACCGTCCCTCAGAGTCGTATCAAATATCTTTACACTGTTTGGAAGAATATATTCCTGTGATAAAAGCTGTTTCCACGCCATAGTCCCACCTCTAGATAAGGAGAAGATGGCTTCTAGTGGAGCCCAAGCCTAGGAGATATGGGAAGCAGCTTAGTGGGCTCCAAGCAATATTCCCACCACGCTTTTGTTAGGTTAGCATGCGGCAGACTCATATATAGCCTTTCCCATTAATCGAAGTAAACATTATCTCCTCCCCAGAATCCTTGGAGATCAAGTTGACCAAGATTGCGTACATTCCAGGAGACGGTATCGGGCCGAAGGTTGTTGAGCTGGCGAAAAGGGTCGTCGAAGCAGCAGCAGATATAGCAGGCTTCAGGGTGGAGTGGGTTGAGGCTCCAGCCGGGGATAGGGTGAAGGAAGAGTTAGGGACACCGCTCCCCAAGGAATCTCTGAAAAAGATACTCGACGCGGACGCAGTGCTTAAGGGGCCTGTGGGAGAGACGGCTAGAGATGTTATAGTCTTTCTTAGGAGAAGACTCGACCTCTACGCAAACCTTAGACCCTTCAAAACATATCCCAACGTCAAGACCAACTGGAAGAACATAGACTTCATAATTGTTAGAGAAAATACTGAAGACCTCTACAAAGGTGTGGAGGATGTCGGGGAAGACCACGCCGTCTCACTCCTAGTAATCACTAGAAGGGGCTCTGAGAGAATTGCGAGAACAGGCTTCCAGATAGCGTCCAGAAGGAGGCGGAAGATTACAATAGTTCATAAGGCGAATGTTCTCAGAAGCTATGGATTCTTCAGGGACATATGTATTGAGGTTTCCGAAGAGTTTCCCGAAGTAGATGTTGAGGAGATGTATGTAGATAACGCGGCCTATCAGATAATTGTGAACCCATGGAGGTTTGACGTAATCTTAACCCCTAACATGTTTGGAGACATCCTAAGTGATGAAGCAGCAGCATTGATAGGTTCATTAGGTCTAACATGCTCGGCGAACATAGGGGAGAGATACGGGTTATTCGAGCCCGTGCATGGCTCTGCACCCGACATAGATCCTAGTCAAGCTAATCCTCTTGGAGAGATATTGACTGCGTCGATGATGCTTGAATGGCTCTCAGAGAGGAAATCTAATAGAAGGATGAGGGAGGCCTCCAAGATCATTAGGGAATCTGTTGAGAATCTTCTAAGCTGGGGAAAGATCCTTACACCGGATTTGGGGGGAAGCTCTACGGCGGATGAGGTTGCTGAAGCTCTTATAAAGATTATGAGGAATAAACCTTTTTAGCACGTTAACCTCAGCACTAAGCATGATGCTTAACACACTCATTATGTCGGTTTCAGGCCTAATACTCATAATTCTTGGACTTCTCCTAGTGTTCGTGGGTAGGAAGCTTGTGAAGGTTCTAACATTCCTGACGGGAGGTTTGGCGGGAGCGCTTCTCGCCTATCACTACTCGCTTCCAGCGGTTGGAGTTCCATTAGCCTACGTGATAGGGGTTATTGGATTCATAATAGTTGGATTGATAGCCTACGCCCTACTATATGTCGCGGCTGGAATAGTGGCGGGGTTCTTGGTATATTTGTTCGCGAGACCATTCTTCGGCGGCATACTCATCCCGATAGTTCTGGCAATAGTGGCCTTCGCAGTTGTCATAATATTGTTTAACAAGATTCTCTCAATAGGCACAGCGATACTTGGAGCAATAGTGGTCTCCTACGGGATAAACCAGCTTACCCCACTACATCCATACATAAGCTTGGCGATCGTGGTTCTGCTGGCCATACTAGGCTCCTACGTCCAGCTTAAACAGCGCTAACACGGGATTTCGCGAGCTCATAGGCTTTGTCAGCCGCCTCAACAGGGTCTTCCGTGAATATCACCTTAGCTATCTTTCTATGGTCTAAGTATCCGTCCTCGGAGAACTCCTGAAGCCTGTCAGAGGGATAGCCTGTCCCCTCAATCACTATCAGCGGGATGCGATAGATGTAGGCAAGGAATGCTTCGAGGATTGTTCCAGCTCCCCCGCCGAGAACCACGAAGGAATGGCTGCTCCTAACAAGCATTATGCTTCTCGCCTGGAAGGTTATCCCAGTCTTAATCTGGACTGTGTTGTAGGGGTTGTATCTCGGGTCTCCAGGCCTCCTCTCCTCATCCTCGAGAGGAAGTATTCCTATCGTCTCGCCGCCCCTCCTAGTAAACTCTCTACTCACCACACGCATCAACCCACCGTCACCTCCGGTTATAAGCCGAACCTCATCGCTGTAGCTGGCAAGTCTCTCACCGAACCTAGACGCCTTCTCAACAGCAGCGGGATAAGGCTCCCTATCACTTGACCCGGCTATACCGACAAGTAACATGGGATTCATCCAAGACCGATAGGGTTGGATAAATAAAGAGATTTATTTGAGGCTCGTAACATTCTCTAAGCCGTCTTCTCCTACGATGAACGTGTCCTCCTTCTTGAACTGCCCTAAACCCTCATACATTATCGGTGAATGGATGAATGCTAGCACCATACGCGGCTTAACCACGATAGCTCTGTGCTGAGGAACTATTGTCGTTATAGGAGGCTCCTCCACTTGGAGACCTACACCATGAGTATAGCCTATGACCCTATGCTTCAAGAGACCATGCCTGGCATATATCTTATCAAGCGAATCAATTACAGTCATGAGCTTAACCCCAGGTCTTGTGAGTTCTAAGGCCTCG
>CAYTSD010000032.1:0-14292 GCA_964440495.1 uncultured Nitrososphaeria archaeon
ATTTAACTCATATTTTTAAGATTCTTTTTCCTTGTTTTTGTAAGCTGTTATGTTGGCTGTGGTTATGGCTGGTGGGGAGGGGAGGAGGCTTCATCCCTTAACCTTGAATAGGCCTAAGCCCATGGTTCCCGTCTTGGATAAGCCTATCCTCGAGTATACTGTTAGGCTTCTTAGGAGAAGTGGGTTCAGGAGAATCGTGATGACGCTCCACTACCTCTCTGATAGAGTTATCCAGTACTTCGGTGATGGTGGGGGACTCGGTGTGGAGGTGAGTTACAGCGTTGAGGAGAAGCCTCTTGGAACAGCTGGAGGCGTCAAAGCCGCGGTTGGAGGAGATGAGCGGATACTTGTCTGGAGCGGAGACGTTCTCTCAACATTCGATATAAAGGACATGATTAGACAGCATAAGAAGTCGGGGGCAATAGTCACGATGGCTGCAACCTACGTAGACGACCCTACAAGATTCGGCATGATACTCGCCGACCAATCTGGAAAAATTAATGGATTCGTCGAGAAGCCATCCCGAGAAAAGATTGTAAGCAACCTAATCAACTGCGGGGTATATGTTCTTGAGCCCGAGGTTTTGAAACTCATTCCAGATGAAAAGTTTTATGACTTTTCAAGACATCTCTTCCCAAGACTGTTAAAGGATGGATTTTCACTTTATGCCTATGTTATCGATGGATTTTGGTCGGATATCGGGACGCCGTCACAGTATCTTAAGGTGAATCTTATGGCTCTCCAGGGAGGTATCCCAGGTCTAGAGATAGAAGCGAAAGATATGGGTGGAAGAATTCTAGTATCAGATGAGGCTGAAGTAGATGAAGCGGAGATTAGTGGGCCAGCATACATTGGAAGCGGGGTTAGGCTTCGAGGCAAGTCGATTATCGGACCTAATACGATAATAGGTAGTAGGGATATTGTGGGTAGGGGGGTTACTATTAGAGGGAGCGTTGTATGGGAGGACACGGTTATCCATGATTCCGCAAAGATTCTAGGAGCCATAGTTGGGAACGGATGTGTGATCGGGAGAGGGGCTGAGATTATGGAGGATTCTATAGTCTCCGATAGCTGCAAAATTGGAGGCTTCTCCGTGATAAAACCTGAAGCCAAGATTTGGCCTGGAATTGAGGTAAAGCCTCATACTGTGGTCTCCGAAGACCTAAGAGACCTCTAGGAGAACATCTCTAACCCTCCTCCAATCCTCCTCAACTACGCTTCTCAAGCCAGGATTCCTTAGAGCCGCTGCAGGATGATACATCGGTATAACGGTGACTTGGAGGATTAGAGTTGAAGCCTTAAACACCTTTCCATGAATCCTGCTTATCGGCTCCAGCTTAATCCCAAGCTTCCCAAAAATATACTCCGTCGCAACGTTTCCGAGAGTTACTATAACCTTGGGTTGGATTATCTCTATCTGCTTGTCTAGGTAGGGTGTGCATGCCTCAACCTCCTCTCGAGTAACTCTATTCTCAGGGAGATAACACTTCACGATATTGGTTATGTAAACCTTGCTTCTCTCAACCCCGGCGAGTTCTAGAAGTCTATCGAGAAGCTTTCCAGCAGCTCCCACGAAGGGCCTCCCCTCAAGATTTTCATGGTATCCGGGTCCAAGTCCAATCAACATTATCTTGGCATCGGGTGGGCCTTCCCCGAAGACGGGCTTCTTCCTAGTCCTCCACAGAGGACACTTCTTACAACGTTCTACTTCTCTCTCCAGCTCTTCCAACCTCATCTATTATTTTAGCTGAGATAGATGTTTATGAGGTTTCACATAGAGGATGATTACCGCAGCTATTAGGAGAATTACTCCAATTATGTCGATGTAGGTTGAGTATGTGATTAGTATCGTCCAGTGGGGGCCAAGCAGATATCCTATATAGGTTAAGGAAAAGTTCCATGGAATGGAGCCTGTAAATGTTAAGATAATGAATTTCCTCTTGCTTAGTTTGAACATTCCCGCTGGAAGTGAGATTACTGTTCTAATGGCTGGGGTCATTCTACCTATGAAGACAGAGTATGCCCCATATCTTCTAAACCATTCTTCAGCCATCTCAAGCTTGTCACGTGTCAGGAGAAAATACTTCCCATATCTTTCTGCGAATGGTCTCCCGAGATATACTCCAATATAGTAGAGGATTATTGAGCCTATCAGGTTTCCCAGCGTTGCTATAAGTGTAGCCTTAAGTATGAAGGTCCATGAACTTTTTCTCCATGCAACGTATCCAGCGAAAGGCATTACTATCTCGCTTGGGAGGGGTATTAGGCAGCTCTCAGCGGCCATCGTTATCAGAATCCCGATTAATCCGAAGGTTTCGATGAACCATGTAGCTGCCTCGGCGAGCAGGGCGAACAGAGTCAAGACCTTAACAAGGAGAGAGAATCACCTTAAAAACATACATATTCAGAGAGCTTTCTCAGCCTCATATCCATCTCTTCCAGGCCCATAGTAGTTTGGAAGCCTATGGGTTATCCGGTACCCAAGCTTTAGATACAGATTCACGGCAGGTTCATTATCAACTGCAACTTGCAGCACCGATTTTCTGCATCCTCCCCTCCTAAACTCTTCTTCCAAGGCTTCCATGAGTTTTCTGGCGAAACCTCTGCCGCGGAATGCTCTCCTAATATTCAGTGTATAGACTTTCCCAACAGTCTCGCCGTGAAGTCTTTCACACCTACCTGCAGCGAATCCTAGTATAGTTCCCTTGGAGTCAACCAGTTTAAGGAAGATTGTTTTTCTATCGGTTAGAAGCCATCTATAGACTGTTCTGCTGTAGGCTTCCCTGCCGAAGCATTCTAATTCTATCTTGTATATTTCCTCGAAGTCTTGGATCGAGGCGGGTTTTATCTCGATGTTCCCCATCCCTTATTGGAAAGATTATTTAAGGGATATTTTTTAGTTCTTAGAGATATGGAGGAATCCTTTATCGAGGTTAACGGCATTCGTGTCAGATACGTTGAGAAAGGTTCTGGAAAGAATGTAATCCTGGTTCACGGCCTCGGCGGCTCCCTAGAAAGCTGGAGGAATAACCTTGAATACCTGTCAAGCATGTTTAGGGTGGTCGCATTAGACCTTCCAGGATTCGGGTTCTCCGACAAGCCTGATGTAGAGTATACCCCATGGTTTTACGCAGATTTTCTTCCTAAATTCTTATCCAGGCTTGGGATTAGGAAGGCGTGCCTTATAGGTCACTCAATGGGTGGGTTGGTTGCTCTGGCAACATCGATTCGTCATCCAGAGATTGTGGAGAAGCTTGTTTTAGTCGATGCCGCCGGCTTGGATGATTGGACGGCTAAGGTTGTGAGGGAGGCTATGGGTGAGTGGTGGGATATGGAGAGGCTTAAGAGATTCTATGAAGAGTATGTTGGGAAGCCTGACGAGAAGATTCTTGAACTTAGGCTGAAGCTCTATGAAGATGAGGGGCTTAGAAGAGCCTATCTCTCCGCTCTGAAGGCTCTTGAGAAAACTATCTCCCCAGAGGAGGTCTCGAAGGTCTCAGCTCCAACTCTAATAATCTGGGGTGAGGGAGACAGGCTTACTAGACCTGAAGGCGGGGTTAAGCTGAAGTCCACTATTAAGGGGAGTAGGCTTGTAGTGTTTAAGGATGTCAGCCACACACCTCACGCAGACAAACCCGAGGAATTCAATAAACTCGTCTCAGAATTCTTAAAAGACCCTTAATCCATCATCTCAGGTGATAAGCCGTGATAAAGGTTCTCTTCAGATTCGGTGGGAGGATTGACGTTATAGGAGAACTGGATGAGAAGGCTGTGGAGAAGCTTGTGGATAAAGCCCCGTTCAGGTCTAGGGTCAACCGATGGGGTGACGAGATATACTTTGAGCTTCCAGTAAGACTCGGCCTGAAGGGTGAGAGGGTTGAGATGGAGGTGGGTGAGATAGCCTACTGGCCTCCTGGAAACGCCCTCTGCCTATTCTTCGGCCCAACTCCAGTCAGTAAAGGAGATGAGCCTAGAGCCTATAGTCCAGCCAAGCCTCTTGGAAGAGTTCTAGAAGGCTTGGAGAAGCTTAGGGAGGTTAGGGATGGAGAGGAGGTTGAGGTTAAGTTCATGGCTGAGAATGATTTCTAATCCCGTAAGCCTAGAATCTGTCTAGTCTTCTCGGCTATTGCTTCAGCCATCTCCGAAAGCCTCGCATTTCCCCCCAGATCGTAGGTAACCTTCTTCCCCTCAGCTATAACCTCTTCAGTGGCCTTAAAGATAGCTTCCATCTTATCTCTCTCACCCAGATACCCTATCATCCAGGCGGCTGAGAGTATTGTGGCGGTTGGATTAACCTTATCCTTCCCCTTATACTTTGGAGCACTTCCATGGGCAGGCTCAAACATCGCGTAATCATCTCCCATATTCGCTGAATAGACCGCGCCTATGCTGGCTATCAGGGCTGAAGCCTCCTCGCTGATAATATCCATGAAGAGATTCGACCCAAGAATAACATTCTCATTGAACCTCTGAGGATTCTTCACAAGCTGCTGAGCCATGTTATCGATAAAGTACTCCTCATAGACTATTTCTGGAAACTCTTTCGAAACATTCTCGACAGACTCTATGAATATTCCATCGCACTCCTTCATAATATTCCTCTTCGTTACAACTATTATCTTTCTCCACCCTCTCTCGGCTGCGAGGTGAAACGCCTTACGTGCAACACGTTCAGACTGTCTTCTAGTAATCTTCCTGACAGCTATCGCTACGTCGGGTGTAAGTCTATGCTCTATACCGCTGTAAAGGCCTTCGGTTGCTTCCCTGACGCATAGGAAGTTGACTTGCCCAAGCCTCGCAGGCATTCCTTTCAGAGTCTTGATAGGTCTGATGTTTGCGTAGAGGTCGAATCTCTGCCTAATGCTTACAGCCACACTTCTAGGGGCTTTGGGGTCAGGTGGAGTTGTTGTCGGAGCCTTAAGAACCGCGTCAACCTCTTCAAGAGTCCTCCAAGTCTCTGGAGGGATGAAGGAGTCTCCTCCATGCTTTAGCCACCACTCATACCCAGCATCAACCGGAATTATCTCAACCTTGCTCTCGGCAGCCTCCAAAACCTTCAGGGCAGCATCAGCAAGCTCTGGCCCAACCCCATCCCCACGTATGAGAGCAGCCTTCTTACCCAACTTCAAGCACCTTCAATCCTCCTCGCAAACGAGCACATTATTACCTTTACTACGATTATCATAGATACAAAGCTTAATTACATCAGTGGGAAAAGAATATCGAAAATGGATTTAGGAAAGATAAGGAAAGTAGAGATATATCCCGTGAAGGTTCCATTCAACAGGCCCTTCAAGATTGCTTCGGGCCCCTATCTCCCAAACGCCGAGTATGTTTTGGCGAGGGTTGAGACCTCTGAGGGTGTTGAAGGCTGGGGTGAGTCGTCACCTATGCCCAGTTTCTCTGGAATAGGTCAGAGAGAAGTGGTGGAGGAGCTGAAGGCCGCCGCAAATATTCTGAAAGGCGAACCTCTAAACATGCTTAAAGTCTATGAGAAGGTTCTCAAGGGTCTCTCAATATCCTCATACTCTCTCTGCGCCTTAGAGAACGCGCTCCTAGACGCTATCGGAAAAACACTAGACATCCCAGCATACCATCTGCTTGGCGGAAAGATTAGGGAGAGTCTAGAGCTTGTCTGGCCCATAGGTTTAGGTGAAGTTGAATTCGTCTTGGAGGAGGCTAGGAAAGCTGTCAAGTCAGGTTTCAAGGGCTTGAAACTAAAGGTCGGCGAAAACTTGGAGGAAGACTTGAAGAGAGTCCAAGCCTTGAGGGAAGAGTTCCCAAATATCCCCTTACGGTTAGACGCAAACCAGGGATACAGCAGAGAGGAGGCATTAGAGGCTGGGAAAAGATTCGCTGAGCTCGGGATAGAGCTCTTCGAGCAGCCTGTCAGGAAGGATGACATCGATGGGCTGAGGCTTGTTAGAAAGACTGGGGTAAAGGTTATGGCCGATGAAAGCTGCTACACTCCAGCCGACGCATACAGACTAGTAACCTCAGAAGCCGTTGACATAATCAACATCAAGATCATGAAGAGTGGAGGATTAATGAAGGCGAGAGAGATTGCCGCAATATCTATGGCCGGCGGGGTAGCGAACTCTCTTGGAAGCATGCTTGAAACAGGCGTCGGCACAGCCGCTGGCATGCAGTTTGCAGCCTCATGTACAAACATCAAGTATAGGGCCGAGATAGTGGGGCCGCTTTTCCTAGAAGATGACTTGATTGAGAAGCCTCTAGAGTTCAGGGATGGCGCCCTCATGCTGCCGAGCGGACCTGGTCTCGGGGTATCGGTTGACCTAGCCTCCCTAGAGGAATACGGCTCGAAGACCTAAACCCCTCTCTACCACCTAAACTCTCCATGCTTTCTATAGTGTTCCGTCAAACCTCCATCCTCAAGTATTCTCAACATGAAGTCCGGCAGAGGCCTAGCCCTAAACTCTAACCCCTTACTCAAGTTTCTTACAATTCCCTTGGAGAGGTCTACCTCGACTATGTCTCCCTCATCGGTGGATTCAGCTGCCTCAGGGCACTCGATTACTGGAAGCCCAACGTTCACAGCATTTCTAAAGAAGATTCTTGCAAATGACTTAGCTATGATACAGCTTATTCCAAGCTCCTTCAAGACTCTTGGAGCCTGCTCCCTACTCGACCCGCATCCAAAGTTTCTTCCAGCAACTATTAGGTCGCCTGGCTTAACCTTCTCAGCGAAGCCTGGTCTAATATTCTCCATAGCATGCTTTGCAAGCTCCTTCATGTTAATTGTTCTAAACTTGTATCTGCCTGCGATTATGTCGTCGGTGCTGACCGAGTCACCGAATCTCCAAGCCCTACCCTTAATCTTCATCTCAGAAACCTCCTAGGGTCAGTTATCCTACCCGTCACCGCTGAGGCTGCGGCGGTTAGGGGTGAAGCCAAGTATATCTCGGCCTCCGGGCTACCCATCCTCCCAGGGAAGTTTCTGTTGGATGTTGAGATGGCTACCTCCCCTGGCCCTAGAATCCCTATGTGGCCTCCCATACATGGGCCGCATCCAGGGGAGTATACGGAGGCTCCCGACTCGATGAATATTCTAAGCAGCCCCTCCTCCATCGCCTTTAGATAGATTCTCCTCGAGGCAGGTATGACTATAACCCGCACCCCCTCCTTCACCCTCCTACCCCTAAGTATTCTAGCTGCAGCTCTCAAATCTTCTAGCCTTCCGTTGGTGCAGCTTCCTATGAAGACTTGGTTAACTTCTTTGCCCTCCACCTCTGTTACCGATGTGACGTTGTCAACTCTATGTGGTTTAGCGACCTGGGGCTCCAGGTTATCTACCTCGAATGTCAGCCTCTCCGAGTATTCTGCATCTGGGTCGCTGTGCGCTAAGCTCGGCCTCCCATCCTCTCCTCCCAGAAACCTGAAGGTCTTCTCGTCAGGCTCTACTAGACCCGTCTTCGCCCCCATCTCCACAGCCATGTTACTCAGAGTCAGCCTATCAGATACCTCCATAGACTTAACTGCATCTCCCCCGAATTCCACGGCCTTGTAGGTTGCTCCATCTGCTCCAAGTTCCCCGATTATCCTGAGAATAACATCCTTCCCCATAATCCAATCCTTAAGCGACCCCACGACATCTATCTTTATGGTTTCAGGAACCTTGAACCATAGTTTCCCTGACTTGAAGACCGCCGCCATCTCCGTTGACCCTATCCCTGTGGAGAATGTTCCAACCGCCCCGTAGGTACATGTATGAGAGTCTGCTCCGACAACTAGGTATCCAGGCTTCGCGTATCCCTCCTCGACCATTAGCTGGTGACATATTCCTGAGCCAATGTCATAGAGCTTAATCCCCTGCTCAGCGGCGAATCTCCGCATCATCATGTGAAGCTCAGAAGTTCCGATAGATATGCTTGGAGCCACATGGTCTATGACTAGGATTACCTTGGAGAGATCCCAGACTTTCCCACCACCCATCTTCTCAAACTCTCTAATGGCTAGCGGAGCTGTTCCATCGTGAGCCATCGCGGCATCTATCGAGGCCACGACATAATCTCCAGCGGATACATCTTTTCCCGATAAATGCCCAAGTATCTTCTCCGAGATTGTTTTACCCATGTCTTCACCTAAATCTCGAATCCAGCTCTACGAGCATATAACTTAAACTCTTCGTCGCCTATAGGATATCTTCTATCCTTCTCGCTGAACTCTTTCCTAATCATCTCGATGAGGTTTAGGAGGCGGGGGTCATCATCGTTTACCTTTGTTCCAAGAATGCTTTCAAGCTTCAACTTTATCCCATGCTTCCCAGACCTCTTCCCGACAACTATCGTCCTCTTCTGTCCTACGAGTTCAGGTGGAAACGGCTCATAGGTCAATGGAAGAGTAGCTATTCCGTGGAGATGTATCCCAGACTCATGGGCGAAGGCTGAGTCTCCCACTATCGCCTTATTCACAGGCAGATGATATCCGAGAGAGGATGCGATGTAGAGTGCGAGTTCACGGAATTTCTCGAGATTCCACTTCTTGACATCATGATGAATATAGCAGTTCATAATGACTTTCTCTGTCTCAGCGTTCCCTGCACGGTCACCTATTCCAAGGAAGGTTGTGCTCACATAGATTTTGTCGTAGAGTCCTGAAGCAGCTCTAATCGCTGCCATAGTGTTCTCGACAGCGTTTCCTAGGTCATCGTGTGCATGTATCTCGACGTAGGGTATCTTGGTCTCCCTCCTAATGTAGCGTATCTTTGCAGGTATCCCGTTTGGAAGTGTGGCGAGGGGGTCTGAGAGCCCGCATCCGACCGTGTCGCTTATCCGATAAACCTCTGCGCCGGCGTCTGCGGCAGCGTTAATGAATGTCTTCTCGAACTCCCAGTCGGCTCTAGTGCTATCCTCTCCGTGGACAAAGACTCTAAGTCCATGGGCCACAGCATACTCAACGGTCTCAGTAACCCTTTCGATTAGGTCTCTGAGTGTAAGGTTGGGCCACTTGGAGAAGTGGATGTAAGAGACTGGGTGAGAGATTCCAACCTGCTTGAAGTCGAGCTTAAGAGCTTCATCGACATCGCGTTTATTCGCCCTACACCACGCCGCAAGCATCGGCCCCAAACCTTCATCCTTCATGATCTTTATCGCTTCTCTATCGGATTTCGTGAAGGTCATAACCTCAAGTCTCTCAACCCCTATATCCCTAAGCATCAAAGCTATCCTGGCCTCCTCCTCCGGCTTAGGGCTTAGGAGCCCGGCCATCTGAAGCCCCTCTCTCAGGGTGCAGTCATCGACAACCACATCAACGTTTAGCGGGGTCGGCTTGTAGACCGTCCGCTTAAGCTCCTCCCACTTCTCCCCATCAAAGCCCTCGTAGGAGGCCAGCCCCCTGATTCTCTGAAGTAGGTGTTCTCTAGCCCTCTCCATCGCCTCAAAGTCAGGTGCCGACATGTTTGTCTTCACTCCTAACTCCTCCTTTATTAACGTTCAGCCGAAACTCGTAGCCTTTGTAAAAATATAGTGTTAACTGGGACGAGATGCATCGAATGTTTAACAAGGCTAACGCTAATATGCTTGGAGACCCTCTCCTTAGAGAGGGTAAAGTTGTCGGAGATGCTGGAATATCTGTGTTCAAACTGTGGTGCGAGGCTTAAGGTCACCCCTGAGACCATAGTCGCTGTATGCGAGTACTGTGGAGCACCGAACATAGTCAGCGGGGTGATAAGCAGGGACGATGTCTTCATAGTTCCAAGCGTCGGTGAGGGCAGAGTCATGGAAGAGTTCTGGAGTAGGGTGAGGAGGGACATGGATTTGAGGGGCATAGCTGGGGAGATTACACCTATCTCGGTGGAGGGGGTCTATGTCCCCTTCTGGCTCAGCCGCGTAAAGGTCGAAGGCAAAGTTGTCTACGAGGTTAAGAGATATGAGGATAACCGAGTTGTTGTCGTGACGAAGAGAGCGAGTTTCTCGAAAACCCTTGATGTCGAGCTTGTAGCCCGAAGACAGGTCAAGCACATCGGTTTAAAAGAGCTTATAGAAGATTATCTAAAATCTTCTCCTGAAACTATTCCTCTGAAAGAGCTTGGCGTGGAGCGGTGGAAAACCGTTAAGCTATCTCTCCTGAACCTTGAGTTCGATAGAGCTGAGGCGGAGCGAATATTGAGGGAAGACTCAATAGATAGGGTGAGAATGGAGTGGGAGAGGAAGGCGGATTCAATAAAGTTCTTCAACGCTCGGCTTACATCGATGACTAAACCTCGCCTAATATTCCTACCACTCTGGGTAATCACCTACAGGTATAAGGGCGGTCTATACTCCGCGTTTCATGAGGGATGGGACGGTGGGCCACTAGTCTTCGCTGAGCCGATGCTGGCTCGGAGACGCATATTCTATCTACTTGGAATGGGAGGTTCGGTGATTTTAGGAGGAATCTCAGGCCTAGTCGCAGAGAGAGTTATTAGCGGTGGTGGCGAGGGCCTAGTTCTCCCACTCTTCCTACTCTTCTTCTCGGCCCTAATCGGATATTTCTCGGCCAAAAGATTCATCTCAGATGTGAGGTTTGAAGAAGCATGGAGGTAAAATGCCCTGGATGCGGAGCGACCTTCAAAGTCCCCGAGGACACAAGAACCTATACATGCCCCTACTGCGGCCTAGTATTTGGTGAGAAGAAACCAGGCGAAGACCACTACTACTTCCCAGCAATACGTGAGGAGCCCTACAGCCTCCTACTAAGATATGTTCAGCGTCAGTTCGGAGTCCCATCGGATATAGCTCTAAACTCTAGTCTGAGAAGGAGGGAGCTCCACTATGTGCCAGTCTACTTCTACTACGTCTATGGAAGGGTTTCAGGGGAGTGTGGAAGATATGGGTGGACTGAGGCGGAGGAGGGAGCCTACATAGGCATAGTAGCATCGGAAAGATTCTCAAAACTACTCGAAGACTACCCCTTCCCAGTTAGAGGCAAGAAATTCTTCAGCCAAGAAGTCTACCGTTTGGGGAGGTATCATGAACCCGAGTTCGATGAAGCTGAAGCCAGAAGAAGGGCTGAGAGGAAACTTGACGAGCTACTTAGAGGAGAGCTAAGGAAACAATGTAAAAGTTTGAGAGGCGTAAAGGAGCATGCTAGAAGAGTTGAATACAGGGGCCTAATACACTACCCAATATATCATCTCTCCTATGCTTACGGTGGGTCACTCTATCAAGCGTTCATAGATGGTTCAGATGGAAAGATAATTCTCGCTGAACATCCATTAAAGCTTCAGACAAGAATACTCCAACTCTCAGTTGCGGCTGGACTGATTTTCTTAGCCCTAGCGATGGGAGGGTTAATCTCACTAGGTTCAGGCTCATTGATACCTCTCATACCTCCTCTTCTAACATCCATAATCACCTCGATACCACTTCTGAAGAGAACTGTTTCGAGGAAGGTTACGGCCTCCGAGCTTAAAGCTTTAGGGAGAGAAGCCCCCCATCTCCCACGTCTACTCCAATACCTTTAACACCAACCCCCTATAACAAGTTAGAGATGAGAAGATGGCTCACTACAGTGTAGGTGCATCGATGGTGCTTGCAGGATCTATAGGAGTGATACTGATAATCTATGGCCTCGGCTTGTCTCTCAGCCCTCTAAACATTCTAGCCCTCCTCCTAGGCTCGCTTGGAGCCTACACGCTGGCCTATGCAATATGTTCTAAAAGAGACGTTCTCTACTACTCTATCTGGGGAGTAGTCCTTCTCGGAGCAGCACTTGCCTCAGCCCTCTACACGGTCGTCAACCCGCTTCTCACAATAGGTTCACTTATATTGTTAATGATTCTTATAGTATTGACCGTTTACTGGAGGAGGAAGGGTTGAGTGATAAAAGATTTTTGGAAAAGACCCGTGAGGAAATGGGGCTAATGGAGAAGATCTTGAGCTACATTCCAGGCTACCATGGATATAAGGAGAGGGAGCTTAGAAGGGAGAGCGATAGGCTTGTGAGAATGCAGGCGGCGAATATGCTTAAGGCTGCAAAGGCTCTTCTGAGGAGAAGGCTGGCGAATCCCTACGCTTTGGAGAAGATTTCTGGAGAGGACTCTTGGAGAATAAACACCCTTATGACGCGTCTAGACAGAGCTACACAACGCATAGAGAAAGCCATCGCAGGATACGCTGGAATATTTGATGCGGTTAAAGTCAAGGAAGACAAGCTTGACAAAATACTGGAATACGACCTCCAGCTTATAGAGCGTTCAGAGGAATTAAAGAAGAATATTGAAAAGCTGGTGTCCATGAGGTTTGGAGAGGAAGAATGGCGCAGCCTCTTAGAGAAGCTGATAGGCAGCATCGAGGAGCTTGACTCACTTATAGATTCACGGTCAGAGATTTTAAGAGGGCTTATCGA
Source organism: uncultured Nitrososphaeria archaeon (assembly GCA_964440495.1). GTDB lineage: Archaea > Thermoproteota > Nitrososphaeria_A > Caldarchaeales > Wolframiiraptoraceae > Benthortus. Next base: position 12,349 of record CAYTSD010000032.1, read on the forward strand.
ATAGAATGGGGAGTGAAAGTGAGATGCCTAAGGTAATTGAATGGGTTGGAGCAGGAGAAGAAGAAATAGTCTGGAGGTATCCGGAGGAGGAAATCTCATGGGGAGACAACCTAATAGTCCATGAGTATGAGGCTGCAGTCTTCTTCAGAGACGGTAAAGCCTACGATGTCTTCAGAGCAGGTAGACACGTCCTAACGACAGCGAATCTACCGCTCTTAACAAGAGCTCTGTCAAGGATAGCTGGATTCGACAAAGTTCCATTCCGAGCTACAATAATATTCGTTAGCTTGAAGCAGTTTCAGGGAAAGTTTGGAGCTCAGGGTCAGACTAAGGAGCTGGCGCCCCTCAAGTTCTTCGGAACATTCTGGTTCCGTGTAGAGGAGCCAAACTTATTCGTGAATGAGGTTGTTGGGGGACAGGGAATATACACTACCGAGAGGCTTCAAGAGTTTCTGAGAGGATACTTCAACGAGAAACTCATAGACACTTTAAGCCAATATGGTTTGGCTGAAGTCTATGGTAAACTTGATGAGACAAGCTTCCTCGCAAAGAACTCTCTCTATGACTCGTTCTCGAGGATAGGGTTGGAGCTGATAGACGTGAAGTTTGAGGGGATAGACACGACCCCAGAGTGGAGGGATAGATTATTCTATCTGAGAACAGGTATCTCAGCGGACGAGGTTCTCAGGATGCAAACCGTTCAGAAAGCTGCCGAAAGTCTTTCCAAGAGCCCAGGAGCAGGAGTAGGAGCAGGAATAGCGATAATTCCACCCCTCTTCCAGCAGCCTACACAACAACCTAAACCCATGACCATCTGCCCAAAATGCGGATACCAGAATCCAGCCAATGCAAAATACTGCATGAACTGCGGCGCACCACTGCGTTTCATCAAATGTCCAAAATGTGGGGCGGAGATTCCGCCAGGCTCAAAGTTCTGCCCAAACTGCGGAGCCAAGCTATCCCAGAATGATTGAGGAGGGGCTTCTAAGCAAGTTTAAGGGAGCGATGCTTGCAGCAGCTCTAGGAGACGCTCTGGGAGCACATAGGAGAAAAAGAGGCGGGATCCTCCGATACACGGATGACACGGCGATGACGATAGCCTTAGCTGAATCAATAATAGAGACTGGAAGAGTGGACTCAATAGACATCGCTGAAAAATTCATCGAACACTATGAGAGAGAACCTTGGAGAGGATATGGGCCAGGTCCTCCTAGAATCTTCAGAATCATGCGGCGGAAAGGGATAAGCATGGGGCTTGACAGACTATTCTATCCAGGCGGCTCTTACGGGAACGGCGCTGCTATGAGGATTACCCCCGTCGCCCTACTCTATCATGATGAACCATCACTGCTGAGAAAAGCCGTTGAAGCCTCATGCAGGCCAACCCATAGCAATCCTCTAGCAATCGAAGGAGCATATCTTGAAGCATCTGCAATAGCCTTAGCCTTAAGAGCCAACTCAAGTCAGAAAACTGATCCAAGAAAATTCTTGGAGACATTGAGAAATGGGATCCAATCCAAGATCTATCTAGAAAAGCTTGAGCTTGTGGAGGATCTTTTGGTGAGGGAGGCTGATAGAAGTGAGGTTGTAGAGAAGCTTGGGAACGGTGTTGAGGCATTTAACTCTGTTCCAACAGCCATATACTCCTATCTGAGGAAGCAGAATCCCATGGAAACAATAGAGTATGCGATAAGCCTTGGAGGAGACACCGATACAATAGCCTGCATGGCTGGAGCGATTGCTGGGGCACATAAAGGCGTTGAGGAGATACCTCCAGCTCTCTTAGAAAGACTTGAAAACAGGAAAAGAATCGAAGAAACAGCTGAAAAACTCTGGAGGCTGAAAATTCGATGGGAACGATCACCACCTTAATACGAAAAGCTTAAGTTAAGAAAAAATTTCATAGGGTTGGTGATGATGAGTCCTGGCTGCCTGAGCTGTGAG
>CAYTSD010000033.1:0-13786 GCA_964440495.1 uncultured Nitrososphaeria archaeon
GTATAGGAGGAGCGCCGAGACACTTAAGAGGCTTAGGCGGTATCGAGATGCGCGGAGGGTTGCCGAGGCTCTCGAAGAGGAGTTTCAGGAGCTGAGAGCCGGAGTCGAGGCTGAGAAGAGGAGGAGAAGCTCTCTAAGAGCCGAGCTCGCAGCCCGTGAGAGAGCCGCTAGAGCCGAGATAAGGGAGCTTGGGAGAGCCTTGGAGAGGCTTAGGGGGAGAATACGAGGCTCCCTAGAAAAATTCGGTGAAGCCACGGCCTCCATGCTAGCGGCCCTGGAAAGGATTGAAGACCTTGAGCTGAGTAGAGCCTCCTTGGAGGAGAGGGTTAAGCGGCTTCAAGCCGAGGTAAGGTCTCTAGATAATAGGCTTAGGAGGGCTAGAACCCTTGAGAAGAGGCTTGAAACCCTCCTAGAGAAGGCTGGAGCCTCTGGAATGGTTGGAGAGGACTCGGAGAGGCTGAAGGTGTGGGAGGTCTTGGAGGAGGCTGGGCTGGAGGGGGTTCTCGGCTTCCTAGACGAGGAGATAGAGGCTGACGAGAAGGGGTGGAGGCTCCTCGAAGCAGCGACCGAAGGATGGGTCCATAGCCTCGTCGTCGAGGGGTGGAGCCTTGCGGCGGAGATGGCGAGGGTCTTCGCCTCCGCTGGGCTAAGCATAAGAATAATTCCACTAGAGGCAGCTTCCCCAGCCCTCCCCCACCCGAGGCTTAAGGGAGTTAGGGTTAGGAGTAGGTGGGCCAAGCAGGCTCTCAGCCTCCTCCTCATGGAGACGGAGATAGGGCGCAGCCTTACACCCCCCACCCAGACCCTGAGAAAGGTCTACGACGGCGTCATCCTCTATGCCAATGGGAGGGTTGAGGCCGCGGCCAGCGGGAGGAGGCTTCTAGGCAGACTTCTCACAGAGGAGTATAGGAGGAGCGCCGAGACACTTAAGAGGCTTAGGCGGAGGATTGAGGAGCTTGAGGCCGAGATCGAGGAGAGGTCTAGGGAGGAGTGGGAGAGCCGAGCCCGCCTAATGGAGCTTGAGTCCCAGGCCCGGAGGCTTGAGGCCGACGTAGAGACCTCCTATAAGGAGGCCGTAGAGGCTAGGGTTGAGGAGATCCAGGCGCTGAGAGAGGCTGAAGGAATCCTCGGAGAGCTTCATGACGCGGCGCTCAGGGTCGCTGAGGCCGTGGAGAAGCTTGGAGCCCTTGAGGAGGTCTCCGTGGCTGAGGAGCCGAGGCTTAGGGAGCTCGCCGAGAAGCTCAGGAGGGCTAGGTCCCTCTATGAGAAGGCTAGGCTCGGGTTCGCGGAGCTTGAGGTCAGGTTCAAGGTCTCGGAGAGACACGTTGAGGAGCTTAGGAGGAGGGAGAGGAGGCTTAGAGAGGAGGCTGAGGAGCTTGAGGCCAGACTCGAAGCCCTTAGAAAGGAGGCCGCGGAGACCGAGGAGGAGAATCACACCGCTAGACAGCGTCTTCAAAGCGTTGAGGAGAAGATTCAGGAAATTAGCAGGGAGCTCGGCTCCATGAGGGCTGAGAGGGAGAGGCAGAGCGCCGAGGCCGAGGAACTCCATATCCGGCTCACAGAGATTGGGAACAATCTTAGAGCGGTTGAAGAGAGGTTTCAGGAGCTTTCCTCTAGGAGGGCGAACCTAGCCGTGAGGCGCGCACAGTTGGAGGGAGAATTGACCAGGCTTAGGGAGGCCTTGGCCTCAATCGGCTCCAGGGACCTCTCCCTACCCGAGCTTCCCAAAGAGCTTAGAGAGGAGCTGGAGAAGGCTCTGGAGGAGGAGCTTAAGGAGCTTGAGATGATTAACCAGCTTGCGCCCCAGCAGTATGAGGAGCTTATCGGCAACTACAAGCTGAGGTCCTCGAGGATTAGGGAGCTTGAGGAGGAGAGGCTTGAGATACTGAGGTTCCTTGAATGGGTTGAGAGCGAGAAGCGTCGAGCCTTCCTCGAAACCTTCAACAAGATCTCGGAAGCCTTCGAGAGATTCTTCACAAGGCTTACGGGAGGCCAGGGATGGCTTAGGCTCGAGAACCTTGAGAACCCCTTCGAGGGAGGGGTTGAGATGATATTGAGGTTCCCTGGGAAGGGTTCAAGGAACGCGCGCTCGGCAAGCGGTGGAGAGAAGTCGGTGGCGGCTGTAGCGCTCCTCCTCGCCCTCCAGGGACTGACACCAGCAGAGTTCTACATCTTCGACGAAGTAGATGCGCATATGGACCTACAGTATAGTGTGAGGCTTGCGCACCTCTTCAAGGAGATGGCTGAACGCACGCAGATAATCGTGATAAGCTTGAAGGATGTTATGGCCGAGCAGGCGGACCAGCTTATAGGCGTCTATACTAGTAGAGGTGAGTCTAGGGCTGTTAGAGCCGAGCTTGAGGAGGTAAGGAGCCTTGGCTGAGAAGACGATAACAATCTGGAGCAACCCAAAGTGGAGGGTGCTCTTCGACGTAACGAGGCTTAACCGCGTCAAGCCCTGGAATGTGAGGCTCGCCGAGATCGTTAAGGCACTGATGGAGGAGCTTCAGAAACTCGGCCTAGTAGATCTTCAATCATGCGGCGTCGCAGCATACTCGGCGGCCACAATCCATAGAATGAAGTCTGAGAGGCTTCTGAGAGCAGATATTCCGAGGGTCTTGAAGGAGAGGCCGAGCCTACTCGTCCCCCCGCCCATAAACCTCCCAATGGCTCCAGAGTTCCTCACATCAACGCTTACGGAGCTCATTGAGGCTTTACAGAAAGTCTTGTCCAAGAAGAGGAACGGTGAGACGGTTGAGCAGAAACCAGTCCTAGAAGCATTCGACGTAAAGATAGACCAGTTCCTACTGAAGCTCGAGGAGAGGGTTGAGGAGTTCATCAAGACTTTGAAGGAGATATTCAGGGAGAAGGATGAGATAGAGTTCACGGAGCTCGTGAGAAACGTTGACAGGCTTGAAGCCGCTAGAAGATTCATTCTACTGCTCTTCGCAGCTGCTAGAGGAGTTGTTGAACTCTACCAAGATGATGTTAGAATAAGGGTGAAGTGGGTTGGGTGAAAATTTTGAGGAGCTTAAAGCGAGGGCGGAGGCGCTTCTATTCGCGGCTGGGAAACCCATCCCACTCCGCCTCATAATGAACATATGTGGAACAAGGTCTCGGAGAACAGTGCTCAAAGTATTGGAGGAGCTTAAGAAAAGCTATGAGAACGATGGACGAGCGCTCGAGCTTCTCAGCCTTCCAGGAGATAGATGGTTCCTGAAGCTTCGGAAGGAATACATGGACTTGGTTAAGAAGTATGTGAAGCGCTCCCTCTTCAGCCGCGGAGTCATGCGTACCCTAGCCTTCATAGCCTATCATCAGCCAGTTCAGCAGAGCCAGGTTGTAGCAGTCCGCGGGAACTCGGCCTACAAGCACATCAAACTGCTTCTGGAGAAGGGTCTCATAGAGTCCGAGAAGACTGGGCGCACCCTAACACTTAAAACCTCGCAGCTCTTCGCAGACTATTTCGGGGTTGAGAACACGCCCTCAGCAATTAAACGAGTAATATCATCCCATCTAAAAAGAGAGGAGAAAGAGAGGGGGAAGAACCCGTCTTGAAAAGAGAGATTAGAGAAAGGCTAAGAATAGAGAACAGTGTGTTGGAGGAGATTAATGGCTTCCTTCTAAGCGAGGACAACCACCTGATAAACAATCTGTTGGAGATTGTTGAGAAGTATGGGGATGTGAAGGAGATTAATCGGAGGGCGCGTGAGGCAGGTCGCTTTGAGCACCTCGTTGAGAGGCTTGAGAAGAAGAATCCAGAGTTTCTGAAGGGCTTGGAGAAAATTATCGAGAGACGTGACAGAGGAGAGTTCATAAGCATGCCCGAGTATCGGAGAAGAATCCTCGGGGAAAGAGCTGACTCAATAAGCTTCGACGAATCCTATGCAGTCACGCTTGAGATAAGTGCATGTAACTTCTTTCCATGGCTTGTTGAGGAGGCCGAGAAAGCCGTTAAGCAGCAGGACCTAATGCCTGCGCGCTACATCCGCACACGCTCCATGAGGGAGCAGGTTGAAGACGGAGACATCCTAGCCTTCTCGGCGGCGATGCAGGTTATAGGCGCATCCTATGTCCAGACCCTTGATACCAAGGGGACTATGCCTGGGCCGGATGGTAAGCCTGTCAACGTGCATCTCGGAGGATGCGACACTATTACTGGATACTTCGGGGGTGTTGGAATGCCTAACGACCTAGCCCTGAAGTGGGTTGACGAGCTACTATACTACTACACAGAGTATGGGGTGAGGCAGGTCTTGAACATCAACATGGGCACCGTCCTCCTAGGATACCTCCTCCACAAGCTTGGAATAGATATAGAGTTCAAGATATCGGTCTTCATGGGGCATGACAACCCATACTCATGTCTCTGGACCTTCCTGATGGCTAAGCTTCTAAGCCGCGACGGCTCAACCTCTCTGGTGGGATTCAACTTCTCGAACTCCGTCAACGCTGAGACAATACTTGCGGCAGCTTACCTCAGAGGCCGCTTCGGATTCGAGAACAATGTTAGGCTGGAGCACCACATAGTTGAGACCTACAAGGGTATTGTTAGGCAGCCCTACAATAGGTTGGAGGAGCTTCTAAGCATAGCTGGAAAGGTAAGAAACCTTAGCGCGAAGCATGAGGGAGCCTATCCGGACGTTGAGGAGAAGAGGGAGCATCCATCCGACCTCCTAGACTACTTCCTCCCGAAAGAAGAGATAATGGAGAAGGGGCTGATGCCGAAGCTTCTGCTAAACTACCTGGACAAGCATGACGCGGTCAATCAGACTGCCAGAGCATTGACGGAGAGAGGGGTAGCTGTCATCGCTGCCAGAAACCTACACAAGACTTAAGTTGAGGCTCTGAGCCGGTGGCTACGAGATGCCGCAGTGGCACAGCGACCTCCATAAGAAGAAGCCGACAGGCGGTAGAAGGAGACCCTATAGAAAGAGGAGGAGGTATGAGCGTGGGGGAGAGCCTACGCTGACCATGCTCGGCGAGAGGAAGCTCAGGGAGAAACGTGTCAGGGGAGGGGGAATAAAATACGCCTTAGCCTCAGACCTCTACGCAAACGTGGTAGACCCTGAGGCTAAGACCGCTAAGAAGTCCCGTATACTCAGAGTCCTCTCCAATCCGGCGAGCAGAGACCTCGAGAGAAGAGGGGTCATAACACGTGGGGCGATAATCGAGACCGAGCTTGGGAGGGCGCGTGTAACCTCTAGGCCTGGTCAAGAGGGGGTAATCAACGCCGTCCTGATAAAGTAGGAGGCGTCTGAGACCCTTGATAAAGCGCAGAGGCTACGTTATCTGGCCAATATACTTTGACCGAACCGCTTCTAGAAGCATCTGTAGGAAGGTTCCTCTGGGGCTTGCTGTTAAGAGGCCTGACGCTGAGAGGGTTGCTAGGGCTGCTAGAAGCCTCGGCTGGCGGGTTGAGGTGGAGGAGGGAAGTCATCCGGCCCTATGGTGGCGGAGAACCGGTAAGGTGATAGTAGAGCCTGGGAAGCCTCTCAAGAAGGGTGAGGTGCTCAAGCTCCTGGCAAAGCGACTTAAGTCTATGGAGCACTAGGATTTTGGGGATGAGGGGTAGGAGGCCTCTGAGGCTTGGAAGGGTCTGGGCGGTTGTCGAGGGCAAGGTGGTGGTTGAGGGGGAGAGGGTTCCAAGACTCGGGGCAAGGGTCTATGACTCCTCCATGAAGCCTATGGGGGTTGTCTCAAGCATCCTAGGCCCAACCAAGAGGTTCTTCATAGAGGTTAAGCCCAGCAGGCAGAGCGGGTTTGCTGAAGGCGAGCCTCTCTACATAATGGAGGGAGATGAGCGTGGGTGAACGGTGTCCACTCTGCGGGGGGCGACTCGTGAGAGATGAGGAGAGGGGTGAGCTGGTCTGTGAGAGCTGCGGCTACGTGGCCTCAACAATCCCTGACCGCGGCCCTGAGTGGAGACCCTACAGTCTCAGGGAGAGCTTTAGGAGGGCTAGAGCGGGTGCGCCTCCAACCTATCTCCTCCACGACCTAGGCCTCTCAACCCATGGCCCGAGAGAGAAGACCCTCAAACCCTCGGCGGCGGAGAGGAGGCTGATAACAGTCCTCTCGGAGATTCGGGGTCTCTCTGCGAGGCTTAGGCTTCCAGAGAAGGTCGCGGAGACGGCGGCGCTCCTCTACCGCGGAGCATGGAGTAAGGGTCTCCGAAGCAGACTCCTCAAAGCCGAGGCAGCAGCATACCTCTACACAGCCTCAAAGCTCTTCAACCTCCCCAGAAGCCTAAAGGAGTTTTCGGAGGCATCAGGCGTCGAGGAGAAGAGGATCGCGGCCAGATACAGGAGGATAGGCAGGGCTTTAAGCCTACGGCCGCATCCCTCAGCCACGGCCTACATCTCAAGAATTGTGAGACAGACTGGGTTAAGCGGCTCGGTGGAGAACGCCGCCCATAGAATCATCGAGGAGGCAGGCAGAGTAGGCTTAACCCAGGGAAGGAAGCCAGCGGTGCTCGCGGCCGCATCCGTGTATATCGCGGCCTCGCTCCTCGGCGAGAAGGTCTCTCAGAGAACCCTGTCAAGAGTCCTCTACATAAGCCCCGCCACGCTTAGGAAGAGATATAAAGAGCTGATGCAGAAAATTAATGTAAGAGAGATTTTTGGTGCTGCCTATGCTCAAGAAGCTAACCAAGCTTGAAGAACGGGCTATACGTCTCCTCCTAAAGCATCAGGAGAAGGGGCTTCTCCAGTCGGAGCTCTGGCATAAGCTGGGCGTAACGAGCAGGGAGGGCTCCAGGATAGCTATCAAACTTGAGAAGAAGGGGATGGTTAAACGGGTTAAGGAGTTCGCGAAGGATAGGTGGACACGCCGCCTCGTCCCCCTAATAAAGCAGGTTACGCTTGAGCCTGTTAGAGGTATTCCATGCCTCTCCTGCCCCTATAATCAGCTCTGTGGAAGAGAGGGCTCCATGAGCCCGAACACGTGTCTGAGGCTTGAGGAGTGGCTTCTCGAATCCTATAGAACCCACTTGGAGATAGAGGCCAAGGCTGTTGCTAGGCGTAGGAGAAGATAACTCCCCTAAATCTTTCTAATCCCTATAAGGTATAGCTCGGAGCTCGTCTTCCTACTCGCCCTCGGTATGAATCTTCTAACAACTCTATAGTCTCCACGCATCTCCCTCTCAAGCTCTCTCAGCTCCTCGCATTCGAATGCTTTCAGCATCACTGAGCCTCCATTCTCGACGAGGCTTCCCGCGATTTCATAGGCTTTCATGGTGAGTTCGAGCTGGCGTGCCACATCCACGTCTCTTACACCTATGAATCTCGGAGCGGCGTCGGAGACGAGTAGATTCACCCGCCTACCCTCCAAGAGCTTGAGAACCGGCTCTATGACATCGTCCTCAAGGATGTCGAGTTGGAGCGTATGTATGTTCTGTTCATCAAATCTCTCAAACCTCCTAACATCGACGGCGACGACAACTCCCTCGGGGCCAACTATCCTTGCCGCGGCCTGAGCCATCCCCCCAGGCCATGCCCCTAACTCGACAACTATGTCTCCACGCTTCATCAACCTATACTTCCGCTGAGCCTCCAGAAGCTTATAGGCAGCCCTCGAGCGGTAACCCTCCTCACGCGCCCTCCTCCTGTAATGGTCTCTCCTGGCCTCCGCAAGCCATCTACTGGTCGGCATCTCCAGAGAGCTATTCAATGACTCTGGATTTAACTCTTCAATCCAGCTTTCTCGAAGGCTTCTCTAAGCACGTTTGGAGGCGCATCGGTCTTAACCCCGCTGCTGTCGATATGAGTCACCGTAGCCCTGTAGCCCATGTCTCGTAGGACCTCGATAAGCATCCTAGGCTTAACGGGGTTTCTCCTAAACTTTGAGGCTAGAAAATTCACTGGATAGTATCCGACGATACCGGTATCTTCCTCCACCAATGCCTTAAGCATCTTTACCACATCACCATAGACTTCCTGCTCGCTCAAAGCGTCTTCAAGCATCTCCTCCACGAGACTCCTATCGGTGAGTTCACCTATCCAGAGGGGGCCGGAATAGCTTGGAACGCCTCCGCATGGACACTGGTCTGGAGGAATCTTAGCCCTCTCCACGAGATGAATCGACATACACTCTGGACAGTATGAGACCCATCCAACTTTCTCCAAAAGTTTCTTAGCGCGCTCAATCCCAGGCTCAACCACCGTGAAGACTCTCGCATAGTGGTCTCTCTGGAAGGCTAGTATAGGCTTCGCCGCAAGCTTTAGCCTAGCGGCGGTGCGCACCATGAATCCCGCTAGAATCCTCAACGCTATCTCCTTTGAGAAGGGCGCGCCCCTAAGTGGGAGGGCATCGTATTTTCTCACACATGAATCCGGCTTCACTCCAACTAGTGCGGACATATCAGTTGCGGTTGCTCCGAGAACTCCCCCTCTCCCGCATCCCCTAAACCCGTTCTCCATGAAGGGGGCGGGTGAGCCTGCAGGGTCTATGTCGACGTAGTCGAAGCGTGTTCTACCTCTTCCACGTGAGGCCAGAAGCTCGTTAGCATCGATATTCGATGCCTCGACAAGATCTTCAACCTCATTAAGCAGAGCGTTCCTTCGGATAAGCTCATAAGCGTTACGGGAGATATCGTTTACGAGAATGTATTTGATCGCGTTGGACTCTACTGCGAGTCTTATGCTTCTTACACCTGTTCCTGCAAGGGGTTCACATGCCCTAATCTTCTTTTCCTTAAAGAATCTCCTGACGAGGAGCACGGCTATATCTCTACTGGGCTTCGAGACGGGGTTGAAGAAGGCGGGGAGAGACGTCGGAGCATAGCCTTTCTCGCTCGGAAGCTTTGGGCAGAGAAACCTCACCCTACCCTCAACTCTAAGCTCCACCTCGAATCCAAGACCCTCCTCAAGCCTCTTCAACCCAACTCCCTCACAACCTCGCCTACAACGATTGAGGGAACCCTATCCCTGTTGGATTCATCTAGGACTATAAGCCTCCTCCCAGCAGCCCTCTTGACCTCCTCGACAAGCGGGTCCCTAGACCTGTAGTGAACTGTTAGTAGGCAGTGCTTCCCCGAGTCTAGGAGGGTCTTGACAGCGTCTCTAAACCCTTTGCTGAGAAGCTCCATAGGCCCGACCTCATCCACAACTATGAAGTCTGCTTCTCTCACCCCCTCGAGTATCGCCTTCACCCCCACTTCCTCAAGGTCTCTCAGATTCACATAGTATCTCCCTATTCTGTGACTTGTCCTTAAATTCACGTGGGCAAGTGTGCCCTCACCTCCTCCAATTCTTCTAACCTTGAACCCAACCCTCCTACCACCAACCCTAAGTTCAACGGTATACATCCCATCAACTCTAATGTTCCTATCCATGAGCCCCTCAACTATTCTGAGAACCGCGGTTGTCTTCCCGCATCCAGGCCTACCCGTTAAGGCGTAGAGTAGACGATTACCGTTCCTCGACTCCATCCCCAACTTGATGGAATTTCATCTGGTTAAAAATTATCTCCCCTTCAGGGCTTTAGAGATGATGGATCCTCTTTTCCTAAGTTCTTGGCCGACGGTTCTGAGGGGGATTATCGTGAGGCTTTTAGAGTCTTGGTCATACTCTATCTTCGCCTCGATCTTGAATACATTTCTCAGATTCTCCTCGGTCAAGACTTCCACAGGCTTCCCAATGCCTCTGATCTTCCCATCATTTATCAAGATTATTTTATCACTATATCTCGCGGCGAGGTTTAGGTCGTGGATCGCGCAGATAATAGTTAATCTAAGCTTCTCAACGAGCTCCTTCAAGAGATCCATGATCTCGATTTGATAACATACATCTAGGTTTGATGTCGGCTCGTCTAGGAGTAGGACCCTCGGCTCTTGGGCCAAGGCTCTCGCGATCAAGACCCTCTGCCTCTCACCTCCGCTGATCTCCTTAATCGATCTCTCGGCGAGGTGTAGGGTGTTCGTGAGCCTCATCCAGAACCTGACCTTCTCCTCGTCGGCCTCCTTCTCGATCGAGAATCTTCCAAGATATGGATACCTCCCCATCATAACAACGTCGAAGACCTTTAGATCGAAGCCCAAGTCAGCTATCTGTGGGACGATCGCGAGTTCCCTTGCAAGCTCCCTCAAATCGAGCTCAGAGATCCGCTTACAGTCGAGGTAAACGGATCCAACTCTAGGTTTTAGGATTCCGTCTATGATCTTTAGCAGAGTTGTCTTCCCGGATCCATTGGGCCCTATTAATCCTACGAACTCTCCTTCATCAGCCTCGAAGCTTATCTCATCCAACACCTTCCTCGCCTCATAGTAGAATTGGATGCGGTCGATCCTCAGCCTCATGGACGCCTCCTCCTCAATAGGTAGATGAAAAACGGTGTTCCAGTCAACGCTGTTATCACTCCAACTGGGAGCTCCATTAAACATCTAGCAGCGGCATCAGCCCAAACTAAGAATATTCCACCCGCTAAGGCTGATGATGGTATTAGTATTCTGTGGTCTGGCCCCACAAGCCTTCTCATTATGTGAGGCATCATCAAGCCTATGAACCCTATTGCCCCTGAGAAGGAGACTGCGGCGCTCGTTATCAGGGATGCGAGGACCGGTAGAAGCTTCTCGGCGAGCTTCACGTTCACGCCTATCGATTGAGCGGTCTCTTCTCCAAGTAATAGCGCATTTAGGTCTTTTAAGAAGATTGATGCCGTGAACATCAATAAGATGATTATCGGAGCGATTACTCCGACTTTAAGCCAATCCGCCCCCCATAATCCACCCATTATCCACAGGAGTATGGTGTGGGCATCCTTGCTCAGGGTCCAAATCATTATCGAGAGGATTGCTGAGAACATATATGCTACAGCTATCCCAGCTAGTAGAAGGGCTCCGACCGTGAATCTGCCGCAAAGTTTGACGATGTTGTAGACCAAGAGTATCGCCGTCAACCCGCCCATGAACGCGGCTAAAGGAGTCGTATACACTCCCACGACCGCAGGCAAAAAGGTTACAGATAGAGCTGCTCCAAGCGACGCCCCGGAGGAGACTCCGAGAACATACGGCCCCGCCAACGGGTTTCTAAACAATCCCTGCATAATAGCCCCGGCCACCGATAGTGCCATGCCGACGAGGATTCCCAAGAATATTCTTGGAAGCCGCAGCTGGAGGATTATCCTCATATGCGCTTCGCTGAATTCGCCTATACTCAACCCAAGTTTATGTGAGATTATTGAGAGTATCTCGGCTGGGGAGATGTAGACAGGCCCTATCGCCGTGGAGGCTACGACCGTTAAGCATAAGCCTATTGTCAGGTAGGTTAGGATCATCCTCCATCTAAGCAATCTCCTCCTGAGCAGCCCCGATCCCTTAAGCCCGACCTCAAGGATCTCTCGGGATCTCCTGCTCATCGCTTAACTACCCTTTAAGCTTCTTGACCTTGAGATGCGTGTAGGTCACCGAGGCTAAGGAGACTATCACCGCTATGACTGAGAGGATTATCGAGGCTGCGGCTAAGTTGTTAAGCATGCTCGCTCGTTCATCGAGTTTGAAGATCTCTCCTGAGAGCTTCGCGATCTCAGATGATGTGCTGGAGCTGAGCTTATCGAGATCCTGTTTGAGGGAGCTGACATCGGCGGCCACCGAATCCAATCTAGATGAGATAGGTGAGATCGTTTCATTTAGGTAGCTTCGCATGGATTCTTCGAGAGATTTCTTCGCCTCCTTCATAACCTCCTCGCTTGTCGGTGAGACCTCGATGAACCTCGATAGAGATTCGAGTCTCACCTCATATGTCCCCTTTTTCTCGACAATGAATGTGAAGTTGAGTAGTCTCTCCTCACCTGGTTTAAGGACGACGGTCTGTGAGAGAACTCTTCCATCAACGTTCAGCTCTATGAGCTTCTCTCCAGCGACCATTCCAGGATTCTTGATCTGGGCGTAGATTGTTATGAGGTCTCCGACGACCGCCCTCCCTGGAGCTATCAGAGCCTCAACGTCATAGACTTTGCTCCAAACCTCTGGATGGAGGGCTTTGACAATCTCCTCGAAGAGTATAGCCACCCTCGGCCCAGGCCTGCTTATCACATCCGGATCTATCAGTATTAACTCTCCATGTATCAATCCCTTCTTCTTCATATCCATGACTCCGTTATAGATGAGTTCCCTTCCATGCCTGTATGGAGTGATAATATATTCTGGGTCTCTCTCCACGAGCTCCTCGTCGCTTATCGAAGCCCACCCCATCTTATCCGCGAACACGTTTCTGCCTCCAGCATGCTCGATGATGTCGTGGATGTATGTTCCATTTCCAGCGACCCAGAGGGGATTTACCCAAGCTATCTCGGCGACATCAACCTTCTCAACGTCTTCAACTTGTTTCTCCCAAAATGTTATCTTACTCTTGAGCTCCTCGACTAACTTTGAGGCCTCCTCATCGGCCCAGCACGCCTTTCCAATCAGCTTAATGTCATCATATAACCCTTGAATGGTCTCGGATGTCTTGACGACGATTACAGGTATTCCAGCGTCCTCAAGCTTCTTCACAAACTCGGGCTCTAAAAGGTTATGACCTATCACAAGATCTGGCTCTAATCCGAGGATCTTCTCCAAGCTCGGGTCAGTGAACCCCCCTATGACCTCTATCTCTCCTCTACCGATCTTCTCCAAAACCTCTGGTGGATAGTCGCAGTATCTGGTTACGCCGACAACCCTATCCCCCAAGCCTAGGGCAAATAGAGTTTCAGTTATGCTTGGAGCTGTTGAGACTATCTTCATAGGCTTCTGCGGTATCAGAACCTCCCTCCCAAAATCATCTACAACGGTTACCCCCTGCTCCTGCGCAGACACTAGGCATAGTGGAACAAGCAGGCTAAGGACCAGCAGTAAGATGAGAATAGGAGTTACCCGCCTCATAGGGCTCACGTGTTAATGGTTTTAGGAGTATATAAAGGTTGGATAAACCATCCAAACATAACCCCTTAAACAACCCTATCAATACATAGTCAGACCCAGTGAGACTTGAGGATAGATGAGAAATACGTTATCATGAGATAGATTCCAGAGAATTCGACGCCCTAATAGATTAGGAGCTATTCCAGAAAAGATTATCTCATAAATGCCGGCGCAATCTACGTTGATGAACATGCTGAGATCAGGATTTTTTCTTCCCGATATTTTCAGGGCTCTAAAGTTTTGAAGAATCTAAAGATATTAGTCTTGAACCCCGAACTCTTCAAGTCTTCTCTGCAAAACTCTGTCAAGTGTCCTCCAACTCAACCTAATGATCTTCCCATCGATTTTGCCTCTTAAGGCTGAGCTGCGGAGGAAATCTCTTGTCTTTGGGTCTGATGGATAGCCTGAACCAAAGTCTCCAAGAGCAGATTTTAACTCTTTAACTAACTCGTCTCTTTTCGCCTTCGCTAGGATCGATGCGGCTGAGACCACCGGATACTTTTCATCAGCCTTGTGTTCGAGAACGAGTTGACACTCCATCTTCAGCATATCTCTAATCATGGACTCAAAGTTTCCTCTATCTCTTGAGGGAAGATCTATGTAAGCTATATCCGGGTTTAGATAATTTATTATCTGTGAAAAGATCTCCGCCTCAAGCTTATTCAACCCCTCCGCCCCCCGCCTCTTGGTAGATTTGTCAACTGTCTCTGCGTCAACGACCACGAGCTTAACTGATTCAGCTATTTTCTTGATTTCGTTTGAGAGTTTAAACCTCTTCTCAGGAGTGAGCTTCTTCGAGTCTTTAACTCCGAGATCCTCCAACCTCCAAGCCCCTCTTTCATCTATTAGGATTCCCGCTACAACCATGGGGCCTATGACAGATCCTCTTCC
>CAYTSD010000034.1:0-13509 GCA_964440495.1 uncultured Nitrososphaeria archaeon
GTGAATGTTTTAGCGATAATAGTGACGCTGATATTCCTTTTCCCGATAATATGGATGGTGATGTGCTCATTTAAGAGCAGAATGGATATATTCGCGATACCGCCGAAGATAGTTTTCCAGCCAACACTAGTGAACTATGCTTATCTTATTGAGAGGGGGGTCATGGAACCTCTGAAGAACAGCTTGATTCTCTCCTTGTCGAGCGTTTTCTTAGCGACCTTTATATGCCTGTTCGCAGCTTACAGCTTCTCCAGGTTTAAGGTTCCAGGCTCGAACACCATGATGTTCTTCGTCCTCTCCCTTAGAATGTTTCCGCCGGTCGCCGCCGTTATACCCCTATTCATACTTTACAGGCTTTGGGGACTTGTCGGAACCTATTCGGGTATGATAATAACCTATACCATGTTCAGCATGCCGCTGGCGCTCTGGGTGATAAAGGGATTCATAGACGAGATACCGAGGTCTCTTGACGACGCTGCCAGAGTTGATGGAATCTCAGTGACTGCGACCGTCTTAAAGATGATCCTACCTCAGCTCGGAGCAGCTTTAGCCGCCGTAATACTCCTAAACCTAATCTTCATCTGGAATGAGTTCCTCTTCATCTACATATTGGGAGGCAAGGCCCTCAGAACAATGCCTATAGCAATCTACGCCGGAATCTACACCGAGAAAGGCGTCGACTGGGAATACGTCTCAAGCCTTTCAACAATTCACATCCTACCTATAATAATTGCAGCATTCATACTTCAGAAATACTTAATCAGAGGATTAACATTCGGTATGCGGAGGTAAATGGGTGTGAAGGTGAGAAGAGCGCTGGAGACCGCCTCACTTGTCTTGATAGCCTTTGGCCTATTCTCCCTAGTTCAGCCCTGGTTCCTACAGCTTTACAACTTCAGTATAGTATTCCTCGGAATAGGAGGGGGAATATGGCTAACCTTAGGATACATCCCGAGCAACCCGAAGCTCATCAACATCTTGAAAACCGTTATAGGCATATTCGCTGTGTCATTGTTCTTCATAGTTGTGAGCATACTTGTGGTTCCTTACCTAGTTAGCCTTCTTTAAATAAATTGAGGTTAAACGAGGGCTATCGCTCTGCAGGGGCTTCCTTCGGCTCCAACAAGCTTTAACGGAGCATATACAAAGAATGCTCTAGCAGTCTTTTTCCCATCCAAGACCTTATCGAGGTTTGCGAGTTCCTCAATTATTATTATCTCGGCTCCAAGGAGTATTTGATGTACCTCTACTGGGGAGCTCTTAGCTACCGGGCCCTGCGCCGGAACCTTGTCCATCCATCCACCTATGCTTAAACCATCTATTCCAACGGCCTTGATCTTCTTTGAGACAAGGTATTTCGCCGCCTCTATCCCGAGATGGGGCCACATGAAGAGATACTCCTTGTTCAGTCCTCTCTTCTTATCCCACCCCGTGTAAATCATTACGACCTCTCCTTCCTTTATCTCGGAGTCGAACTGCTTAAGGTCTTTTAGGGTTATCTCCTCTCCAGCCTTCTTGTAGCTTATGTCTAGAGCCACGCCTTCTCCAGCGAATCTCTCTATTGGAACTCTGTCAACTGTTTTACCGTCTGGGACGAAGTGTGCTGGGGCATCTAGATGGGTCCCCGTATGAGTTGTCATCTGCGTTATCACAGTCATGGTGTAGAGGTCTCTAGCAGCCCACGCAGTATACTCATACTTCGGCTGGGGAAGCGTAGGCCAGACAGGCATCCCATGATAGATTGTATGTGTTAGATCAACTATCTTACTAAAACTGAAAGTTGGCATGCAAAAAATGAGCAATAGCCTAATATAAATTTAATCCGATTACGTAGGTAAGACCTCTCCTCCTTTTTAAGCAAATGCTTATTTTTCACTTGTTAGGGTTTAGCCACGTGGTGATGTAGGAGTGGTTAAGGTCTATTTTGATGAGGATGCGGATCTATCCCTCATCAAGGATAAAACCATAGCTATTCTAGGATATGGGAATCAGGGTAGGGGGCAGGCTCTGAACCTCAGAGACTCTGGGATAAAGAACATCGTGGTAGGAAACATCAAGGATGAGTCTTGGGAGATTGCTGAGAGCGACGGGTTCGAGGTCTATCCGCTGGACAAGGCGGCTGAACTCGGAGACATAATCTTTATGCTTGTGCCCGACGAGGTTCACAGAGAAGTTTACAGAGACTACGTTAAGGACAAGTTGACGAAGGGTAAGGTTCTGAACTTTGCCCACGGCTTCAGCATAACCTACGGCTTCATAACCCCTCCAGAGTGGGTTGACGTGATAATGGTTGCTCCGCGAATGATAGGGAAGGGTGTGAGAGAGACCTATGTCGAGGGAAGAGGGTTCCCATGCTTCATAAGCGTCCACCAAGACTACAGCGGAAAGGCGAAAGACATAGCCCTAGCAATAGCGAAGGGCATAGGAGCGACAAAGTACGGAGTATTCGAATGCAGCTTCGATGAAGAAACCTTCGTAGACATATTCCATGAGCAGATGGTTGGGTTGGCAGGCCATCTCTGGCTTGCTGCAATAGACTTCATAGTTAAGAAGGGAATAGACCCGGAGATAGCGATAATGGAGTTCTACATGTCGGGTGAGACCGCTGAGACTTGGAGGGCGCTGGGAGAGCTAGGTTTCTTCACAGGACTCAAGTCTGGGTCGGAGACAGCTCAGTATGGGATAATGACCCGTGGCCCATTAATCCTCTCAGAAAACCTTCAGAAAGCCTTCCAGAAAATCTATGACGACATCGTGAGCGGAAGATTCGCTAAGGAGCTTGAGCTTGAGAAGATGGCGGGTAAGCCGAGCTTCAAGCGGTGGTGGAAGCAGAACCTCGAGGGACCTATAACCCAGGCGGAGAAGAAGCTCTTCCAAGACCTCAGAAAGAAGGTTACCCCGAAACCATGGAAATACATTAAGCACGTGAAGTAGTCTTCTGAAAACCTTAACTTATTTATTTTTCTCTAATGTTCTTCAAGGCATGAGGAAGGCTAGGTTCTTCTATGAGAAGGATGCTGATGTCGGGATTCTAGGAGACAAGGTGATAAGTGTAATAGGGTATGGGAATCAGGGTAGAGCTCAGGCAATAGCTATGCGTAAGCTCTTCAACCTCAACGTGATTGTCGGGAACATTAGAGATGAGAGCTGGAAGAGAGCCGAGGAAGACGGATTCAAGGTCTATGAGATAGGTGAGGCTGCTGGAAAATCCGATGTAATCCTACTGCTTGTACCAGATGAGGTTGCTCCGCAGGTTTACTCCGAAAGTATTCTGCCAGCCGTGAAGGATAAGAAGCATGTTGTCCTAGGGTTTGCAAGCGGCTACAACATCGCCTACGGATTCATCGAGCCTGCGCCTAACATGGATGTAGTTATGATGGCTCCGAGGATGATTGGATGGGGGATATTGCACAGGGTTATCGAGGAGGGGAAGGGTTATCCAACCCTTGTGGCAGTTGCCCAAGATGTCTCGGGGAGGGCTTGGGACTACGCCCTCGCAATCGCTAAGGCGGCTGGAGCCATGCTTCCAGGAGGGTTCGCGGTTGAGTCGAGCTTCGAGGAGGAGGCGGTAACAGACCTCTTCAGCGAGCATACATGGGTTGGAGCAATGCTATTCATGTTCAGGACAGCTTTCGAGGTTTTGGTGGAGGCCGGTATTCCACCTGAGGTAGCGCTCCTCGAACTCTACGCCTCGGGAGAGCTTGTCGAGATAGCTAGAGCGATAACAGAGATAGGATTGTTTGAGCAGATGAAGCTCCACTCAAGAACAAGTCAATATGGTCAGCTGACACGTGGCCCACGGTACGCTGGAGAGGAGTTGAAGAGAGAGTTTAAGAGGGTTGTGGAAGCATTGAAGGATGGAAGCTTCGCCCGTGAATGGGCTCTCGAGCAGAAGGCAGGTCTACCGGTCTTCAAACGCATGTGGAAGCTTGTTAAGGAGCATCCAATCTATGAGTATGAGCGGAAACTCTACAAGATGCTTGGAAGAATAAAGGAATAAAAGTATCCTCTCACAATGTTAAAGCATGCTGAAAACGATTCACCTAATCAAGAAGAAGCCTGAACTGACATTCGAGGATTTTAGGAAGTACCTGCTTGAGGAGCATGCAAAGGTTGCTAAGAAGCTTCCAGGATTGAAACGCTATGTGATAAACGTAGTCACTGAATGTCTCTCAGAGTATAGACCCTATGATGGAGTAGCCGAGCTTGACTTCGAGGATGAGGAGCGTTTTAAGAAGGCTATGGAGTCTCCTGTAGGCCAAGCAACTAAGGAAGACTTCCTCAACTTCGCTGAGAACGTGGACATCCTCCTCGTGGAGGAGAAGGTTGTCAAGAAGCCTAGAGCCAAGCCTGCGAAGCCTAAGAAGAAGCCGAAGAAAAAGAAGGTGAAGGCCAGAAAGAAGGTCAGAAAAGCCGTCAAGAAAAAAGCTGTCAGGAAGAAGGCGAAGAGGAAGAAAGCTAAGCCTAGGAAGAGGCGTAAAACGAGGAGGAAGCGGTGAATCCTCCTCAAAACATCATTTTATCCAGATTAGGCTTTTAAGCCCCCGTCCAGACCCCATTAAGGGTAGGAGCGCTTGACCAAGCCCTCGGTGAGAAGCGGGGAGATTCTAGAGAGACTGGGATACGAGTACTACTTCTTCCAGCAGAGCGGCGAGCAGCCTCAGCAGGTGGAGCTAACCTTCTCGAAGCTCATTCCAAGTCTAAGCGAGGCGTCGGGTGAGAGAAGCAGGCTCCTGGCGGGGAGGAGGCTTTACCGGCATCAGCTCGAGGCCTATGAAGCGCTAAGCTCTGGGAGAAACCTCATCCTAAGGTCTGGAACAGGTTCAGGTAAGACTGAGGCATGGTTCGCAGCCGCTGCCGAGAAGAGGCTTAGAACACTTGTCATCTACCCAACCCTAGCTTTGGCTGAAGACCAGTTTACGAGGCTCCGAGACTATTGCCGAGACCTTGAGATAAGATTGGAGGCAATCGACGCCGCTAGAAGACAGGAGCTCATCAAGCAGCATGGGGTCTCAGGGTTAAGGAGGAAGCTTACCCAAGCAGAAATCCTCCTGACGAACCCAGCCTACCTCCTAAATGAGGTTAAGAAGCTTGCACTGGGCAGAGGCTCGCTTCTCCGCGGATTCATAGAGAGGCTAAACCTAATAGTGGTCGATGACTTCGACTTCTACGGTCCTAGGGAGATAGCTCTACTCTTCTCGATGCTTAAGATTCTAACATTTCTCCTCGGTGGGAGGCCCCTCTACGCCTTCATGACAGCCGCGTTAGAGAACCCTGAAGAGGTTGCGGAGTATCTGACAAGCCTGAACGGTAGGGAGACTAGAATAGTCTCTGGGAGAGCATTCAAGGCTCCGAACGAGACCTACGTGGTTCTCGGAAAGAATCTCCGTAGATTCTGGGAGGAGGCGCGTAGATGGGAGGATAGGTTGAGGGAAGCGGGAGTAGGGGAAGACATCCTCAAGTCTCTGAGAAGCTACGCGGAGTTTAAGAGAAACTTCTATCGAGTGTGGGATGCCCTCCGATACGCTGGAATAAGGGTTCCAGACCCGTGGCCCGACCCAGCCGAGATAATCTCAGAATACCTCTTCGACGACACCGTGACCCTAGTCTTCACTAGAAGTATCGCGAGAGCTGAGGAGCTTGTCAGGAGAGTGGTGCAGCGTACTGGGAGAAGGGATAGGGTCGCTTCGCATCACCATCTCCTCTCTAAGAGTTATAGGAGGGAGGTTGAGGAAGCGGTTAGGGCAGGTCTCGTAAAGGTTCTGATCTCACCCCGCACGCTCTCGCAGGGAATAGATATAGGGGCAGTCCACCGGGTCGTGCATATAGGTCTCCCAGACGAGGTTCGGGAATATCATCAGAGGGAGGGGAGGAAGGGTAGGCGGCCTGAGATAGAGCTAACCGAGACGATAATAATACCTCAAGGAGGATGGGATGAAGACCTACTCTCCCGCGGAGTCGATGCACTGAGAAGATGGATAGAGCTACCCATGGAAAAGATAATAGTGAATCCGAGCAACAAATATTCAACGCTATTCGAGGCCCTGCTGAGGATTCAGTCACCCTCACTTCGTAAATATCTCGGAAGAGAGGAGCTTGAGCTTCTCAGAAAACTCGGGCTGGAGAGAGATCTTGAGCTAACAGGTTTGGGGAAGAGGGCGTGGAGGCAGATGAACTTCTACGAGTTCTCCCCACCCTACGGGATCAAGAGGATGAAGATTGAGGAAGACGGCTCAGAGCATAGGCTTGAAGATGTAAGCCACTGCGACCTAGTTGAGAAATTCCAGCCAGGAGCAATAGACTATACAAGCGACAGCGTCGTAACCCTCCATAGACTCAGCGACAAGTCAAGAACGGTTACAGCGATCTATGTTGAGCCGCTTAGAGAGAGAACCCTGAGAAGATATGAGGGAACAGCCTACGCCCTCGAAGAATACATCAAGATAAAGAGCCTATGGAACGAGAACCCAAACATTCTAAGAGACTACTATGTGGGGCGACTTCACTCAAGAGTTCTATGCGTCGTCCACCCACCCGTCGAAGGATTCGGAAAATATACGAAGATACCTAACAGGGTTGAGTGGCTCCTCATAGGAGAACGTAAAAGAATGCTGAGAAGAGATGATGAAACAATCTTTTACAGGGATAGGAGGACCATAGTTGTTCCGGCCCCGACCTACGGCAAATATGAAGACTACACTTATGGATTGATAGTTGAAGCAGGAATAGAAGACGACCCCGAGCTACTAAGAATAGGGCTCGCATTCCTAACAATAGTCTTGAGAAGAGTTTTCGGAATAGCGTTTGAGACTATAATGTATGATGTTCTAAGACTCGGTGAACGTAAATTCATAGCATTACATGAACCAGAGAGCGCGGGACTAATAGAGAAACTTGACTGGAGCAACGTGTACAGGACTGCTGAAAACTATGAGCCCGATGAGCTTGACGAAATATTCCTTCAAGAAATTGACGAGTATGCATACTCGTCTTTCACCGCTAGGAAGCTTGACTGGAAGCTTGCAAAGATTCATGCGCTCAAGGCTTTAGATTATCTCAGGATGAGGGATAGAATTAAGGTAGAGTTTATGGGTGGGGTTGAGGTTCCGAAGCCTTCGAAGAGTCTGAGGATAGCTGCGCTCTCAGCCATCTATCTTCCAGTTAGAGAAGATGTTGAGGCAGGGGTCTACGCCCTCACAATCTACGATGGGGAAGAATATTATTACAGCTCCGGCGTCGCTGAGCTAAATCAACCCGACGACGGATACATAGCTGTTCAGAGGAAAATCTCGGAGCTTCTCGACCAAGAGTTTACGTTAAGTATTTACAGCCTCCGCGTCCTAGACCCTATTCTCGGTCAAGCTGGGCTGAGAGGTCTCGAAGCAACCGTTAGAGGCGCTCTCTCCATGGGTAGACTTGTCGAGGTTGAGGAGAGGCTTAGGGAGGCTGCTGGGTGGGCGCCGCCTCTGGAGGAGCTGAAGCACGCGTTGAGGCTGAAGCAGACTCCGAGTGTGAGCGATATAATGATGAGGTTGGAGGACTATAGGCGGAGGATGCCGGGTCTGAGGAGACTTGAAAGGATACGTGAGAGGCTTGACGGTCTCTTAGAAGAGTTTCTGAGAGGGGAGGCTGAGACGATTTACTTAACCTACCTCGTCTCAAAAGCCTTGAAGGAAAGGAATGTTAGCAGGAGAGTTTAGAACCAAAATGTTTAAAGCAGGCTTAGAATAGGAATCAACGGGAATTATGCCAAGAGTAGCTCTCGAAAAGCTAGACCAATACATATGGCGCATACCTAAGCATAGACCCGACATGCGCGTGCCAGTGCTAGTCTTCGCGTCCAGGGAACTTCTCGAGAAGATGCAGAGAGACAGGACACTAATCCAAGCAGCAAACGTTTCGACACTTCCAGGAGTGTTGAAGCATGTTGCTGTTCTACCTGACGCTCATGAGGGATACGGGTTTCCAATAGGAGGGGTTGCTGCAACAGACTATGAGGAGGGTGTAATCTCGCCTGGAGGGGTAGGATACGACATAAACTGCGGCGTCAGACTCATGGTAACAAACCTAGACCTAAAGGATGTTCAACCGAAGATGAAGGAGCTTATAGACACGATATTCATGAATGTTCCAGCAGGCCTCGGCTCGAAGAGAAAAGACTTCACGGTCACCCACAGCGACCTTGACAGAATAGCCGTTGAGGGAGCGCGATACGTCATCGAGAGATTCGGGCTTGGATGGCCTGAAGACCTCAAGCACATAGAGGAGGAAGGATGCCTGGAGGGAGCCGACCCAAACGCCGTGAGTCCAACGGCTAGAAAGAGGGGCGCTGCACAGATAGGGACGCTTGGAAGCGGAAACCATTTCCTAGAGGTTCAGCGGGTTGACAAGATATTCGATGAAAGGGCTGCGAAGGAGATGGGGATAACCCATGAGAATCAGATAACGGTTCTAGTCCACACAGGGAGTAGGGGGTTCGGCCACCAGATTTGCAGCGACTATCTAAGAGTTATGGAGAGGGCTGCCCACAAGTATGGGATAAGGCTTCCAGATAGGGAGCTTGCATGCGCGCCTGCGAAGAGCCGTGAGGCTGAGAGTTATCTAAAGGCGTTCAGGTCTGCGGTTAACTTCGCATTCGCAAACCGTCAGGCCATAAGCCACTGGGTTAGACAGAGTTTTGAGAAGGTGTTTAAGCGTCCAGTGGAGGAGATGGGTTTAGAGCTGGTCTACGACGTGGCCCATAATATTGTGAAGCTTGAGGAGCATGTAATAGATGGTGTGAGGAGGAAGGTCTGGGTTCACAGGAAGGGGGCGACGAGAAGCTTCCCAGCAGGCCATCCACTAATCCCCGAAGACTACCGAGACATTGGGCAGCCTGTTCTCCTCCCAGGCAGCATGGGGACTGCGAGCTGGGTTCTCCTAGGGAATCCGAGGGCTATGGAGCTAACCTTTGGGAGCACGGCTCACGGGGCTGGAAGAGAGATGAGTAGAGCAGCTGCCAAGAGAGCCTACAGGGCGAGCCAAGTTATCCAAGCCCTACACAACAAAGGAATAATTATTCGAAGCGATAGTATGGGGACTGTCGTTGAGGAGGTTGACGCAGCCTACAAGAACGTTGACATAGTTGCTGAGGTAAGCCACGGGGTTGGGATAGGGACGAAGGTCGCTAGGCTTGTCCCCTTAGGGGTGGTTAAGGGTTAGGTGGATGGAGAGTTGGGTGAGGAACCCCTTCTCCCAGCCCTCACCCTCCTCGGAATACTTCTAATCATAGTTGGAGTAATCCTAGTAATAATACCCTACCTCCTACACGCTGGAGTGAAGCTTGAGAACGTTCATCCGCTTCTCCTAGTGTGGAAGAGGTTTGATGGATTTGTTCTTGGGACGTCGCCGCTTTTATTGATAATCCTTCTAGTAGTCTATCTGCTATTCTTTCTCAGAAGGTGAGATTAGTCTACGTGCTCTCTCGAGATAGTCCATGACCTCGGTGTCGCTTAGCTGTGAAAAATCTCTATAGAACTGTCCGATAGCGTAGAAGGGGGCGGGTGTCTCGATGCAGACAACTTCATCGGCTTCAGCCCTCAGCTTCGGCAGGGTCTCAGGCGGAGCGACTGGAACCGCTGCGACTATCCTTTTCGCGCCAAGTTTTCTCAGAAATCTTAGAGTCGCTATCATCGTCGCACCTGTCGCAACTCCATCATCTACAACTATCACTGTGTAGTCGTCGAGTCTTGGGAGAGGTCTCCCATCCCTATACACCTCAATCCTTCTTTGAACCTCTCTTAGCTCTCTCTCAGCAGCTTCCTCCAGCCACTCCCCTCTAACCCCGACCACCCTCGCAACCTCCTCCTCAACATATAGTGTCCCGTCCTCGGCGACCGCCCCCACGGCCAACTCAGGCTCCATGGGTGCGCCAACCTTCCTTGGAACAGTTACCTCGAGGGGGCATCCTAGAGCCTCTGCAACATAGTATCCGACCTCGACGCCGCCCCTAGGAATAGCTACTACAACACATTTCTCGTCTCTAAACTCTTTGAGAAGCTCCGCGAGCCTGAGTCCAGCATCCCTCCGGTCCCTAAAGATCATGAGCCTATCCTCCTAGAGTTAGAGAGAGCGGCGCCTATCTCAGCCGCTTTCCCCTCCAATCTCTTATAGAGCTCCGAGTATATCTTGATTGTCTCCTCGAAGGCTTCCTCATAGCTCTTCAGCCCCTCACCTATCATCCGCATGTTCTCCTCGACGAGTCTTCTGGTCTGGGGTGAGACAAGCCTCTCATCAATCCTTCTAAGCTGGGTTATCAGCGTCATCCCGAGCTTGGTAGGCTTCAAGGTCCTCCTACTCTTAACCGCGTAGCCTCTCTGGAGGAGTATCCGTGGATACTCAGCCCTCGTGGCGTCGGTTCCTATCCCATCACGCTCCATAAGCTTGAGAAGCGCTGCCTCGGTCAGCCTAGGAGGAGGCTTAGTCCTCTCCTCAACCAGCCTAACCTCAAGTATCTCAAGCCTTTCCCCGGTCTTGAGTCTTGGGAGAGGGCTGGGCTTCGGCTTGAAGTAGGGGTAGACCTCGTAGAATCCTTCCTCAAGTATTCTAAGCCCTTGGGAGCCGAGGTTCAGGTCTCCAACCCTAAGTGAAGCCTTCTGCCTAAGGAGTAGGGCATCGTCGAAGAATGCGTTAGCAGAGTATCTTCGGGCGATATACTCCCACAACCTCCATCGGAGCGAGCCATCCCTTCTAGGAGGCTTGATCGGGTAGATTGGTGGGTGGGCGTGGTCGTCGAGCCTCCCTTGGAGAGGCTTGGCCTCCTCGGCTGCTCTAGCCTCTTCGAGGATTCCCGCATCCCTGGCCGCCTGGGCTGGAACCCTGTGATCGAACCCCTTTGGCCACCGGTTGGTGTCGGTTCTCGGGTAGCTTATGTAGCCCTCGGAGTAGAGCTCCTCAGCGGTTCGGAGGATGCTTGCGGCGCTCATGCCTGTGATACGGTTGAGGTCTCTAAGCATCTCATCGGTTCTGAGCGGCGTCGGCCTAGAGACAGCTCTCTCAGCCTCCTCATAGGCTTCCACCACAGCATACCTCTCCCCAAGAGCCTTCTCATACGCCTTCCCAGCCTCCTCCCTCTCATAGAACCTTCCACTAGACGCCTCGAACTCTTCACCCGAGCTCGACCTAACCCTTATTTTTACAACCCAGTAGGGCTTCGGCTTGAACCCAAGTATCTCCTCCTCACGTACTACGAGGTAGTTTAGGGTCGGGGTCTGGCAGCTTCCCCAGGAGATTAGTCCACGGAGCCCACGGCGCCGGGCACTCATGGTTAGAAGTCTCGTGAAGGCTGCTCCAGTGACTAGGTCGAAGTTCCTCCTATAGGTCGCCTTCCAAACCCATCTCCAGTTAAGGTCTGGTTCACGGTTGTTCCAAGCCCTCCAGAGCTCGACCTCGCTAACCGAGTTAAACCTCATCCTAGAGAATCTCCCAGAGTTCCTGAACCTCCGGTAGAGTGAGAGAACCTCTGAGCCTATGAGCTCACCCTCACCATCGTTGTCGGTTGCTATCACAAGCTCCTCGACATGGTCGCCGAGAAGCCTAGACAGTTTGCCGTAGCTCTCCCTATCCCTAACAACGCTTCTAAACCTCCTGACGCCAAATATCTCCCTTGGGTTAACCCTATTCCACTCATAGCCTCTTGGAAGCTCTGCGTCGAGTAGATGGCCTCTAAGCCCAAGCACCTCGACTTTAATTCCTCGGGTTTTCAGGGTTCTCGCTATCGCCCTGGCGACTGAAGGCTTCTCGGCGACCACAAGCATCATCTATTCATCACCTTCAGATGAAGGGTTTACTAAATGCTTAACCCTGGGCTCACCCTTAACACTTAAAAGGACGTCAGCGCAAGCATCGGTGGAAGATGTCGGCTCAGCCAACCTCTGAGGAAAAAATCCTCTACCAATGTGTGTGGTGTAAACGGGTTTTCGATAAGCAGATGCTCTCGAAGGTTAATGAGACACGGTGCCCCTACTGTGGGTTCAACGTGATAAAGAAGGCTAAGCCTCTCTCAGCGAAACTTATTCTGACTTCGGAGCTCATGAAGGAGCAGAGGCTTCTGACGACTGGCTAGCCTTCGACCCCCTAATCTCCTGAACCTTCTTGATTATCTCATCTAGGAAGTCTTTAGCAGCTCCAGGGTCGATTACCGAGACGCTGCTCGCTGCTACACTTAGTCCAGCCGCCTCCCCGAGCTCCTTCTTAGAACCGACGAAGATGTATGGTATCTTCCTCTCGTCGCAGAGTGTTGGAAGGAATCCGACTATCTCAGGTGGGTCAACATCGGTTGCTATTATAACGAACTTGGCCTGCCCTCTCTCGATAGACTTGATAACCTCGTTCACACCTTTCCTAATCTTCCCGCTTTCCCTAGCCATTCTGACGACCTCAAGGGTCGCCTTCATAAGCTCTTCTGGAACCTCGAATGTCACGTAGTACGGATTAGGCATGCGCCCTCATCTCCTCCCTGAAAAAGGCTTAACCCTACTACAAAAACCTAGTGTTTATTTAGCCCTCGGCCTCTGAAGCAGGTGAAGAGGCATGGATGTTGAGAAGCTGGCTCTGAAGTGGGCGCTGAAGAATGCGGTAGACCATGATGGGAGAGCCGTCCCCAAGCCTGTGATAGCCAAGGTTCTCGGCGAGGCTCCAGAACTTAGAAGAGATGTTCAACGGGTTAAGGAGGTTGTGGAAAAGACCGTGGCGAAGGTTAATTCGATGAGCTTAGAGGAGCAGAGAGCCCTCTTAGAAAAGATTGCGCCCGAGTTGTTGGAGAGAAGACGTGTCGAGGAGAAGAGGCTTCCACCCCTCCCAAATGCGTCGAAGGGAAATGTTGTTACAAGGCTTCCACCGGAGCCAAGCGGCTACATGCATATAGGCCACGCTATGAGCGGTTATCTAAACTACCTTTATGCGAGAATGTATGAGGGGAAGCTTTGGCTGAGGTTTGAGGACACCGACCCACGTAAAGTGAAGCCAGAATACTATGAAAGCTTCAGGAGAGGATACAGGTGGCTTGGAATAGAGTGGGACTATGAGAAGAATAACAGCGACGACATAGAATTATTCTACCAATATGCTGAGAACCTCATCAAGATAGGGAAAGCCTATGTCTGCGCATGTAAGCCTGAGAAGGTTAGAGAGCTTAGGAGGCTTGGAAAGGAATGCGAGCATAGACGGCAAGGTATTGAAGAGAATCTAAGACTCTGGGAGAAGATGCTTTCAGGAGGATTTAGAGAGGGTGAAGCGACTCTAAGACTTGTGGGAGACATGCATAGCCCTAACACCACTCTACGCGACCCAGCCCTCTTCAGGATAGTTGAGCACCCACATCCATTGACTGGGAGCAGGTATAAGGTCTGGCCCCTCTATGACTTCGCCGTCTCGATAGAAGACCACCTCTGCGGAGTAACTCATGTCTTGAGGACAAGTGAGTTCGCATTGAGGGACGAGCTTCAAAACTATATTCGAGGTCTCCTAGGG
>CAYTSD010000035.1:0-13184 GCA_964440495.1 uncultured Nitrososphaeria archaeon
ATTATAAATAATCCATTCTCTGGAGAGAACAAGATCCTATATAATCCTATATGTGGGAGGGTTGAAAACATGAGTAAGAGGTTGGCGGGTCTTTCCTCATAACCTAACCAAAACTTCTCTGGAAAGTTTAAAGGACCCCCAAAGAAAACATAATTATAAATCATATGAAAGGAGCCTACCAAAACTAATGGTAGTAAGTAAATTAATAAAGTTTTAACATTCCGTTTCAGCAATAAGCCATAAATGTATATTGGAGAAAAAATAATAGGGCTCTGATATTCTAGGAAAAACGTTGCAGCAAGAGCAATAGAACTCACTACATGATTACCTCTTAGTAATTCATAAATTGCTAAAATTAAGAAAAACATTACATACGTATGTGAAAAAATAGATTTACTGAATGCAAATATTGGTGTAGCGAAAATTATTAACATGGCTGAAATATATGCGGAAGTACTAGAAGAGAACAATTTACATGTCTTATAGACCAATGTAGTAGTTATTGATGATATTATGATAGAGATAATTTGAAGTATTATTGAATCTGTAAGAATTTGATGAATATTGAATAGAAACCTAATAAGACCTATACACGGTGCTAAAAGCAAGGCTAATCCAGGTGTAAATACGGAATAGTAGTGTCCATCTACTACAGCCACATCCGACCCAGCTATTCTCCGATCCACCTCAAAGCTGCCATTAGACAGTAACGAATCTATTAATGCCCATCTACTTCTTTCATGAGGTGTTAAAGTTCCAGATAAGATTAACATTAAGATTGTTAATGTAATGAAGAATATTTCTAGTTCCTTTCTCATCTCAAGGATTTATCTTTATCAAAGATTTGTTATAAACTTTTTAGACTATTTGATTAAAACCTCTTCTATGATTTAGATGCCTAGGATAATGACGTGAAGATATATTATATTGCTTAATGCTATGTTCAATAGAGGGTTGCAGGATAAAACATTTCACTCGGTACATAGTATTTTAAGTCGCTTTAAAGTATTGATCTTTTTCTTGGCTGCTTTTTGCGTTCGTGGATTGATTTGGTTTTCTGGGTTTTGGAGGTTTTTAGGTCTCATCGAGTATGATGGGTGGGCTTACATTTCTTGGAGTAAGGAGATGGTTTCAAGACTATTTTCTGGAGACTGGGGAGGATTTTTGGTGAATGCTGTTCATCCCCCACTTGGAAAGCTTATGATAGGGGTCTTTACAAGCTTAATGGGTTCTATAGTAGGAGTATATGAGTCAGCTGTCTTGCTTATGTGTATTCTTTCATCTTTTACATCTCTTCTCGTTTATAAAATAGCTTCAGAGCTCTTTGGGGAGAAGGGAGGTATTATAGCTTGGGCGGCATACAGTTTCGACCCGTTCTCCATACACTGGACAGTAGCATGGCTTGATACGCCAACACTCCTATTCATCACCCTATCACAATACCTCTTACTTAAGTTTAAGTCGGGGGAAAGATACCCTTTTTTCCTGATTTCTACATTCTTCTATGGATTAGCACTAATGACGAAATTTCATGCAATATTGTTTATTCCATCAGTTTTAGTCTTTCTAAAAGAATGGAGAAAACGTATCATATTCTTAACGACTTCTTTAACAGTTTTTACAATAAATCCACAACTCTGGATTCCTAATGGGCTACAAACTATTATTAGAGAAAATATTTTAGTTACAGGTATGTCATTTCAGCATGTTAAATTCAGTCCTATACTATTTCTAGTGATTTTATTGGAGTTTTTTTATCGGGTGGCTGTAGGATATGTAGGAGAGGGAGTTTCTCCCTATTTTATTCCATTATTTACTTTTATTCTCCTAATCTGGAAGAAAAAGCTTTTCGATGGATTAAAACATGACCTCATTATCGATTGGATTTTCTGGAGTCTAGTCGGAATACTGCTTACACCTAGAATCCTATATCCAGAATATTACTATATTTACACAATTCCACCGCTTTCAGCATTCCTAGCAAGCTTCACATCAGACTTAGGTAAAAATAAATCTTTCAGATGGTTTCTCGTTTTAATATTTTTATATAGTTCTCTCCTTACTTTTGTTTCATGGTTTATTAATGCTTCATGTTGGAAAGCATTATTACTTGAAACTTTGAACATCCTATAAAGTCTAACTAAAAAATAAGAAAATAAATAATTGGAGTTTAAGGTATTAGCACAGAGACGGGATAAAGTTTCCCGCTTGCAGTGTGAACAGCTACTTCATAAGTAACTCCAGATTGCCAACTGCCTCCAGTAACGGAGCTTGGTGTTCCACTTAAGGTGCAAGTTGTTTCTCCTCCAACTGTTAGTAAGCCTGCACAACCTGGAGGACTATCTAGAGGTATTCCATTTACATAGATGTTATCTATGGTGGCATCGGCAGATCCCGTGTTCTTAACCTTGAGAACTACATTACTGCCATCGTAGTATGCTGCTGAGATCTCTATTTTTTCGTATCTTGTGAATACTCCTACTAGTCCGCTTGCCCAGAAGGCTACTGCTATTGCTATGACTATTGCGACGGCTACCAGTATCACCGTTGCGACGACGGGGCTGATTCCAGACCTACTTCTCATCACGCGTATTTCACCTCTCTGTGAGATTTTATTGACATAGTGGTAAATATCTGTTTCCCTCGACCCCGGATAGAATTTAGCGGGAACATTTCACTGTTTTTGCGGAAATAGTATTCGCCTCGGATGCGAAGGGATGTGTCCTGTTAATTTTTTATCTAACCTGTGTTCTTTACGTCATGTGAAGGCTTGAAGGCTGTAAGTAGCGTTGTCTCCCTCGTGATAGTTCTCACGGTCTCCATAGCGTTGGCCATAGCCGTCTCCTACCTAATAAGCTCCCTCCCCCAACAGTACACACGCTTAGAGATAGTCGGCTCCTACGCCTACTCCTCAGGCGAGCCATCAATAGTCATAATAATTAGGAACACGGGGAGTAGGGAGGTCTCCCTAGTTGACATCCATCTCAACGACGTTCCGGTCGAGTCTCTGATTCCTGAGAAGGTTTCAGGGGTTGAGCCTGAGCTGCCTATAGTTTTGTCAACAGGCGTCGAGAAGAGAGTTGAGATTCATCTTAAGGCAGATAAGTGGCCAAGCGGTCAAACAGTCGGCATAACACTCCACACAAGCACAGGATACAGGTATCACGTCATGGTCACTATCTAGTATGTGGATATTGGGGTAAATACTTCTAGTGAGATTGTTCCCGAGAGCCAGATTGCTATCAGGGATATTGCCGCCATTATGAAGCCGTGTTTGAATCCTGCTGCAGTCATTCCTGATGAGACCTTTCCTGCGACGAGTCCGCTTATGGCCGCTATTATTATTACTGGTGGGAGGAAGAAGTGGAGGAACTCAGCCATGGAGATGTATATTCGGGCTATTTGGAGGAGGTTCCGCATGAAGCTTACCAAGATTACTACGACAACAACCAAGATTATCGCTGTCAGGTACGGGATTATCATCAGCGGCTTGAGGGTCGCTCTCTTCTGCCTCTCAACCTCCTCTAAATCTTCCATAAAGGTTGCTAGGACGTCGAAGGTCTCGGGCGCGCCTCCTCCAACGTCGATAGCGTCTATCATTATGAACATGCTTGCCCTGCTCAGCCATCCATGAACCTTCTTAGTGAAGTCTTCGTAGATTTTCCGTAGGGAGACACCCCACCCAATCTGTCTGGCAATAGTCTTCAAGTGTTTGCTGAACCCTGCGTAGGGTCTGTCAGCCAAGTTTCTTATACACTTCTCCGGACTCATGCCTGTTTTCCTAGCCTCCGTTAGGTCTCTCATGAAGAGGGTCATCCCATGAAGTATTGAGAAGTTTTCCTTCCCGTATTTCTCGTAGGCCGCCATTCCTGGGAGAAAGAGTATCATGAAGAAGATGCAGAGCGCTATCGAGGACTCGTATCCTTGGATTAGCCCCATTTGTTCACGTAGGGTTATGATTAGATTGTGGGTTATAGAGAAGGGTGGGATCTCCTGTAGTGGGGGAAGGTAGAATGGCGCTATGAACAATGCGAGGTAGGCTAATGCGAAGGGAAATGTTAATGCGAAGGCCTTGTATGGTCTCGTATCGGTTACCGGGTATTTTGGCTGGCTTATGTCAGCGAAGTAGAGGAAGAAGCTTGCGAAGGTCGGCATTATCAGGTAGGCGATTACCGCGAACTGCTCCGCTGGAAGCATTACGAATTGGGAGGGCATCGCCCTTGAGACTATGTAGATTACGTAGATGACTAGTGAGAGCATTAGGGTTATTGCGGCATAGCTTTCCATCAGCATACCCATCCTCTCGCCGACTATACGCATCTTCCCCATACGTGACTCGAATATCTGCTCAGTCTTCCTGATAAGGAAGTGGACTACGTCTCCACCGCTCCGAAGCGTCGAGGCATACCCCATCATCAGGTCCCTATACTCCTTTGAGGGAATCCCCTTAGCCATGTTCTCGACCGCTGTGACGGGGTCGACTCCAGCGGCCTTGACCTGTATCTCAGCCATCCTAGCGGCTTTAGCGATGTTAGGCATGAGTTCGCTTCGAGCTATCCTAGTCAGGCTCGTGTATGGGGCTATACCTCCAGTCGCCATGACGGCTAGATAGGTTGACGCGTAGGGAACCTCGCTCTCAAGCATCGATGAGATTGAAGCCGCTTCGCCGTAGGGATACAGTATTCCAAGTAAGAAGACTATAAGGGGGATGGGGACTACCGCTACTGCGAAGATTATTGAGCCCGTGAAGAGGAATATTAGGAAGGCTAAAGGCGCACATATGATTATACTTATCACGGTTAGGGCTGCAACCATGGAGGCATAGGCTTCAGGATAGATTCTCTTCCCAGCGCTCTCAAGTTTCCCCGCTATTCCAGGGAAGAGCTTCAGTATCCCTGCTCCAAGCCCTCTAAAATTCGCGTAAGAAAAACCTGTGAAGCTCTCCCTGAATCCCATCGCCACCACTATTGCTAGATTACTTTATTTAAGCGTTAAAACGCGTTTTCCCTCGATGAGGCTTACAAGAAGTCTGAGGAGACTGAGAGCACATTCCCTATCATAGGCAACCGTAGGATACACTGGAACATCCATGGAAACCTCCAACACCTGGCGGATAACATCCTCACTTATCTTAAACTTTGCATCGGACTTGTTTGCGGCAACCACGTGAGCCGTGTTGGGAAAATTCTCCCTGAAGAATCGATACATTTGGGCGGCGTCGCTTAAGCTTCCAGGGTCCTGGCTATCGACCATGAATACGTAGCCATCCATCCCGATTGCGAGAGGCTCCAGCATAAAGGAGAACCTTCTCTGCCCTGGTGTCCCGAAGATTCTTACAGAGGTTTCGTCGTCGAGGGAGATCGTCCCGAAATCTAATGCAACCGTTGTCGAACGTTTTATTGCCTCACTTAATCCAATCTTTCTATCGGTTGAGAGGATGTCTCCGCAGATGGTTTTTATGAATGTTGTCTTCCCCGCGTTAAAGGGGCCTGTGACCAGAATCTTATATGACTTCATGTTCGTCCGGATAGATATGCTTCGAGGATGAGGTTTATGAAGCCGAGGTTAGGGCTGGGCTTCGTGAGGCAGACGACATAGTGATTCTTGTAGCTTCTTATAAGGAGGCATCGTTTATCTTGAAGCTGAATATCTATCTTCGAGAAGTTTTTCGCGTTGAGAAGCTCTATAACCGCTGAGACCGCTCCCCCTATCGCCGCCGTGGCTGCCGCGATATACTCTGGCTTAAAGTCTACGTTCGCGTTGTATGCTACGGGGGTTCCATCCTCAGAGACAACCGCTATCGCTTCAACCCATCCCTTAGAGCTCACCATGATGTTCTCGATGAGCATTGAGAAGGTTTCATAGGCGATTGACATTAGGCCTCACCTCCACGCTTACCCTTAACGAGGTCGGAGACATAGGTTTGGAGAAGCTGCCGAGCCTCCTCTATATCTATCTTGAGGTCAGATTTCCCAAGCATTAGTGCGTAGATTTCCATGTCTCCCACTTTCTGAACGGATAATATTAGGGTCTGCATCCCATTTTTAAGTGTAACGGTCTCCGTCGGGAAACCTAGCTTCCTGAGGGTTAGGACGAACTCTGCAAGCGAGGCCGCCACATTCTCCTCCTCCTTCATGTTGTAGGAGTCGATGGCCATTCCTGAGAGGCTGAAGAGAAAAGCCGAGTCAACCCCCATGAGGAGGGCGAACTCTTCAAGGGACTCAAATCCTCCTGCAATCCGTATCACCTCCCCCTCAGCCTTTTCTTCCTCAGGCTTCTCAACGGTCTTAGGCTTCTCGGCAGGTCTCTTAGGCCGCTCCACAGGCTTCCCAGCAGTAATCTCTGAGAGCTTCCTAACTACTAGGAGTGTCGATGCGAGAGACACTATGGCGAGGACTATTGCGACGATAACTATTAGGAGTAGAATGAGGGGGCTTGTGAACAGACTGAGGATAGTCTGTATTAGGTTTTCCATCCGAGGCTTATTTAGCTCAGCTATTTATATTTCTTTATAACTTCGGCTGCCTCAACGTGGTTCAGGGATGTCTGAGGTGATTTTGGAGGTTGAGGGGCTCTGGAAGAGCTATGATGGTGAGCTAGCTGTCGCTGGGCTTGGGCTTAGGGTGATGAGGGGGGAGGTTCATGGGCTTCTTGGCCCGAATGGGGCTGGGAAGACAACCACGGTCAAATGTATCGTGGGTCTCCTCAGGCCTGAGGCAGGCAGGATTAGGGTTGCGGGAATAGATGTCGGCGAGAGCGTCGAGTATAAGTCTCTCATAGGGTATCTTCCCGAGAGCCCGAGCCTGCCCGACTACCTAACCCCCCGAGAGTTTCTAACCTACGTGGCTAGAATTAGAGGTGTTGAGCCTCCAGAGAGGGTTGGTGAGCGGGTCAGAGAGTATTTACAGCTCTTCGGGCTTTGGAGGTGGAGGGAAGAGCTGATAGCCGGGCTCTCTAAGGGGCTTAAGCAGAGGCTCGCCTTGGCAGCAGCCTTCGTACACGGCCCTGAACTCGTGATTCTCGACGAACCCTTCCTAGGATTAGACCCAGCTGGCCAGAGGCTTGTTAAGACGCTTGTTAGGGAGGTTGCTGGGAGAGGTGGAGCAGCCTTGATAAGCACCCACATGCTTGACACCGCTGAAAGGTTCTGCGACACGGCCACGATAATCCATAAGGGTAGGAACATAGCCTCGGGGAGGATTAAGGAGCTTAAGCGTATGGCAGGCCTGGGAGAAGACTCAGCCCTCGAGGAAGCCTTCCTCAAGCTGGTCGGCGAGACCTAAAATGAGCAACCTGAAAACAATACTAGCCCTGAAGCTGAAGCAGTACTACGGCCCCCTCAGGGTCTCGGCGTCAACCAAGGTTTCAGCCATCTTCCTTTACCTTATGTTGGCTGCCTCCACAGGAGGAGGGGCCCTGGCTTTCAGAATATTCTATGGGGCTGGTTCTCTGAGCGGATTTCTTCTGGGAGCGGTCTCCACAGGGTTCTCGACGCTTCTAGCGGTTGGCGTCTACATAGGTATGAAGGGTGGAGTAACGGCGCTCCAACCTGAGATAGACTTCATCCTCCCCGCAGCAATCAAGCCCTCAACCTACCTCCTAGCAGACCTACTCTTCCAATACATCTTCCTCAACGCAGCTCTCACACCAATCCTAGCATCCTTCACCGCCGTTATCCTCTATCCCTCACCTCTCTGGAGGCTGGGAATAGTTATGGCGGCCTACCAGGTTGTTCTCCTACTCTCATCCATGCTCGCCCACATACTCGGCGTACTGAAGACAAAGTTTAGGGATGCCGTCAAGCTTGTTGGGTGGAGCCTCTTCGCAGCCTTCCTCGCGCCAGCGGTCACCCTAATCCTTGGAACAAACCTCACTCTCCCCTATCCATCAACTCTGTTAGCTGAGCTTGCCCTCGGAAGCCTGTCCCCATGGGAGACTCTTCTTCTCACAGTCTATCTAATGGTTGTGGCTGTAGCTTACTTTAAGGTTCTGAGAATAAACTTCTTCACGGAGGTGACGCCTCTCCTCACAACAGCGTTCATGGAGAGTCCGCCCTCGAGACACCATGTGAGAATAAAGATGCTCTCCTTAAAGGCAGGTAGAGAGCCTTTAACGGTCTTTATGCTGAAGCTTCATCTCCTGAGAGTTCTAAGGGATGGAAGCCTCTTCACGGCTCTCCTATTCCTCCTAATCTTCGCGGCAGCCAACCTAGGGTTTCCCTCCATGGCCCGTGGGGTCGCGAGGCCAGAGCTAGCGGCCTTGACATTAACGGTTCTCTACACACCTCTAATTCCGTCGCTTCTAGCGATTAACTGGGGTCTGTCTGAGCGTGGAAACCTGTGGCTCACGGCTACGTCGAGTAACGGGTTGAAGACCTACGTCAAGAGCCTCCTACCCGCATACATCCTCGTGGCAACGGCTTTCTCTACACTGTTTTATGGAATGGCTTACGTATGGGTTGGTGGAACACCGTTCCTAACCATAGACATCCTCCTAGTCTTCTCGATGCCTATCTTCTCATCATGCATCGCGGTTCTGGCCTCACTCCTCCTCCCGAGACCTACGAATGCTCTCTCCTACTCAAGCCTCCTCTACACCTTGGTTCCCATGGGCGGAGCGGTTGCCCTAGCGTCTCCGATACTGGTCATAAGGATGTCTGAGCCGCTGGCAGCTGAGCCTCCTCTACCCGTAGTGGCTTCACTAGTCCTCTACGTCGCCGCCGTAGCCGTAATACTCTCAAAGCTGGCCATAGCCTCGGCCACACGTCTCCCAGAGAGAATAGGCTCCGAATAGCCCGGGAGTCGAGAAATATTTTATCAGCAACATATTAGGTAGTTTCTAGGGGAGTAAAGGGCGATGGCGAAGAAAAAGAAGGGTGAGCCTGAGCTCCAGCATGGGATAGAGGTAAAACCACTGCCCGAAAACTACAAGATACTGGAATCCTACCCCATAAGAATAGGGTTCGCGGAAGTAGTGATAGCGTCGCCTCCAGGACCAACCGTTGAGCCAACCTACTTCGTCAAAGAAGTCCAGCTCACACCCCGGGAAGCCCAAGCACTGGAAAGACTGAAAGAGATCCTGTCAAAGGAGCTTGAACCGCCGAAGCCGGGAGAGGAGGAGGATATGAAGAAGATAATCATCGAGACAGCCGACAAACTGCTGAGAAAATATGGACGTGGAATAGGTAGAGTAGCCCCAGAGTCGAGGGAGAAGCTATTCTACTATCTTGAGAGAGACATGCTGGGCTTCGGACCCCTCCACGTCATCATGGAGGACTACAGGATAGAGGACGTATCATGCGACGGCGTCAACGTCCCAGTATATGTCTGGCATAGAGATTATGAGAGCATGCCGACGAACATAGTCTTCACAGATAGAGAAGTCTTAGACGACTTCATAATACAGCTTGCCCACAAGTCTGGGAAACATATCTCCTCAGCCTTCCCGATACTCGACGCGATGATTTATGGAAAGCATAGGTTGGCGGCAACCTTCAGGGAGGAGATCTCCCCTAAGGGAAGCACATTCACGATCAGGAAATTCAGGGAGAAGCCCTTCAGCATAACGGAGCTTCTCCAACTAAACGTAATGAGCACTGAGATGGCTGCCTACTTCTGGCTTCTCCTAGAGAATAAGGCTAACATAATGATTGCGGGTGCGACTGGAAGCGGGAAGACAACCCTCCTCAACGCCCTCGCCTGCTTCATAAAGCCTAGAATGAAGATCATCACATGCGAGGAGACGGCTGAGCTCAACATACCTAGCGAGAATTGGGTTAGATTCGTGACGAGGGAGAGTTATGGACTCGGAGGCTCGAAGGCTGGAGAGATAACATTATTCGACCTAGTCAAAACCAGTCTCAGGTATAGGCCGGACTACCTCATAGTGGGGGAGATTAGAGGCGAGGAGGCTTTCGTCCTGTTCCAGGCAATCGCGACAGGCCATGGAGGAATCTCCACCGTTCACGCAGAGAGCATCGACTCCGCTATCAAGAGACTTGTAAGCCCTCCGATGAACATCCCTCCAAGCCACATCCCGCTACTCGACGCCATGACCCTCATCGAGAGAGTATATCTGCCCAAACCGTTTAAGGGAAAGGTTTTCGGGAGGAGACTCCGATACATCTGGGAGGTAGCAGACTATGAGAGATACGTAACAATAGCTGAATGGGACCCGCTCAGCGACACCTTCAACACAGACTTCTCCAAGAGCATAATCCTAGACAGAATAGCGTTAAGGTATGGAAAGAATAGGGATGAAATGATGGAGGAGCTCTGGAGGAGGAAAGCCGTACTCGAGTGGATGATAATGAAGAATGTAACCGAGCTCAAAGACGTCGCGAAGGTGATCTACGCCTACTACATAAACCCGGAGAAATTCGTCAAGGAGGCTGGAATCAGGGTTGTGGTCCCAGAGTTTGTGAAGGAGGCTGCTCCAGCGGCTTCGCTATCGGTTACGTCGAGACTTGGGGAGACCTCCAGCCAAGGAGTCAAAACAGCTGCAGACTACATAGTTGACGCACTTATGATGAATAATGGCTCCCTCCCCCTATGGCAGCTCTTCGTGAGAATACCTTTGGCTAAAGACATGGTGGTTAAAGCCCTGAATAAGCTTAAGGAGGAGGGGAGAATAGAGGTCTCAGGCGGGGTTGTGAGGCTTAAGGAACTCCTATAGAAAAAAGATTTAAGCACTCCCCTTAACCTTAGAGAAGAGATGGCTGGACAGATCTCCTTCTTTCTTGGGGAAGACGAGGTCTCAAAGAGGATAGTAAAGCTACTGGACAACCTTGTAAGAGAGTTGGGGAAGAACGTTAAGGTCTCCTCAACAAACTTCATAGGCTCAACCCTCACAAAGATGAAGATAGGGCTTAAGTCGAGCTTCGGGAAGTTGGAGACCCTTGAGATTGAGGCATACACCGTCTTGAATCAGTATCGAAGACTCTTCGAGTCCAGGTTCGGGGTGAGAGAGTTTCCAGCCGTGAGGTTCGGTGAACGCATCTACTCTGGCCGAGAAGTGATGAACATAGCCTCCGACCTATACTCCCTCCTAACAAACAAGACCTACCTAACAGCCGAGCAAGTATTCTACTATCTCGCAGACTACTCTAAGAGGCTTGAGGAAATCGAGGCACGTAAAGCCGCTATACAGGCTGCTGAAAAACTAAGCAACGCCAACGTGTATAGGGCGGCTTATAGAGACCGTATGGCCAAGTTGAATAAACTTCTAGAGGAGGGTAAAATCGACGACGAGACCTATAGGAAGCTTCGGAAAGTCTACGAGGAGCTTCTAAGCGGAAGATCAGGGCAATAGCATTACAGGTGCTACATAAGAAGAGTATGATTCGTCACCCCATCATGGAAAACGCATATATCCCTCCCTGATAAATAAAACTAATTGAGGAGGAGTCCAGATTGTCTACACGCTTAGAAAGAATTCAAACCGTTTTAGGTGATTTATCTACAGGTAACCCGGACATCGTGGGAGCAGCTGTCATAAGCGAGGAGGGACTCATAATAGCCAGCGACCTCCCAGCTGGAATCGATGAGCAGAGAGTCTCAGCTGTTACAGCGGCGCTTGAAAGCATAGCTGAGAGGGCTGCGCAGCAAATAGCTCTGGGAAAGGTCAGCCGCCTCATGATATTTGCTGAGAATGGTGGAGCCCTGCTCTGCTCAGGTAAGAAAGCATCACTTGTCATACTCATAAAACCTAACGCAAAACTTGGATTAATTCTAATGGATGCCAAAGAAGCTGTGGATAAGCTGAAAGACATATTGTAGCTACCTTCTCAGGGCGAGGAGGCCTGCTATCAGAAGCGTTACTGAAATCCATGTGAGAGCAGCTATGGCTCCTAGGGTGGGCGCTGCGAAGACTTCATAGATTACAAGTATTGAGACTCCGATGTGGAGGAACAGGAACCTTAGTAGCGCGGTTGACGGCTCATGGCTCTTCGTGAAGGCGGCTAGAACCCTTAGAGAGGTTGGCCCCATCCCGAATGTATTGGCCAGCTCCTTAAAGACACGTTCACCTGTCTCGCTAAATACCACGAGTTTCCGACCATCTGTCTCTTTTATTCTGACAAGCCCTGATAGAATCTTCAAGGACTCCTCAATACTTAGCCCAGAAGCTTTTTCAAGAGATTCAGGGCTCATTCCACCTCGCAGGCTTGTTCCGAGGATGAGTAGGAGCTTTATCGCCTTGAGAGAGACACCTCCACTAGACGTTATCCTCCTAATTATCCTACACGCCTCTAATCCCTTCTCCGTTAGAAGGTAGACACCTGGCTCCTTTCTCTCAACAAGCCCTCTTCTCCTCAGCCTGACCATCAGGTCTAGAGCCTGCTTATACTGGAGACCTAAGGCGTCGCAGAGCTGTTTAACCCTTATCACGCCTCCTCTAGGGCATGCGAACTCTAGGGTGCCGACCTGCATCTCGCTTGATACATCGATATACTGGGAGAGGCTTCTCAGAAGCTCGCTCAACCGTGCACTCATAACTCATTACATTTAGAATTTTTCACAGAACTTGTGATAAAGTTTCTCTCAGCGGATTTGCTGGGGAGAGCGTGGGTAGGTTTCCCAGTAAGTTCATGGTATTATTTCGCCGTGGGGTATAGCTCTATAGCCTTCTCCTCGGTCTCCTTTCTGACAAGCATTCCCCTGAGGCATCCTGGGTCTGCGGCCAGATAGTCTCCGAAGTAGGAGTAGGCTCTCGCCCTACATCCTCCGCAGATATATCGGTAGGGGCACTCACCGCAGGGAGGCTTAAGGAGATCCTTGTCTCTCAGCTCTCTCATCACCCTGCTCTCAAGCCATATCTTCTTGAAGGGCTCCTTCCTCAGGTCTCCTACGACTATTGGGAGGAAGACGCAGGGAGTGACCTTGCCGTCAGGCTGTATCGCCGCGTAGATTCTTCCAGCTCCACACCCGCCAATGAACTCCGCCAAGCTTCTAAGAGTTTGGCTTCTCGGAATAGTGAAGTGGGTTGGTAGAACATCTTCTCCCCGGCTCATTTGCCACGAAACCCTCGCGAGCTGAGGAGCCGTTGAAACGACTTGGATCCTTGATCTACGAGATTCTCGGTAAATCCATCTGAGGGCCTCCTCCTTCTCCTCTGGGGTTAGGTCGAGGGCAACGTTCTCCTTCCCCCTCCCAGTCGGTATGAAGTTGAAGAAGATCACCCTAGTT
>CAYTSD010000036.1:0-13125 GCA_964440495.1 uncultured Nitrososphaeria archaeon
ATCTACATTGTAGGGCGGCGATGTAACGATTAAATCGACACTATTAGGCTCAATGTAATCAACCTTAAGGAAATCATCATTTATGATAGCTATCCTTTCATCCGGGCTCTTAAAATATAGCTTGCTGGTCTCCACCTCCTTTAGGGCAACGCGATAGTTTCTCGCATTTTTTGATTGCTTCATGATTTAGCCCTCCTTTCATGCTCATCTAGTAAGGAATTTACTGCTTGGTCGAAGGTTACCCTAGGGTTCCCCCTCTCCTTTATTAGTTCAAGCTTATATTGTTCTAGACGTTGATAGGTCTCCTCTCTTAAAACTATGGTCTTGATCCTCCTCCCGTCTCTAGCCATTATTTCTATCCGTTATATTTACTATATCGGTTATATTTAAACAGGGGACAAGGGTCTCTAAAAAGAGTTAAATAAACAGATAAACAAGAAATGGATGCTTGCCGGTCATAGCGGCCCGGGAAACGCCCGGACTCATTCCGAACCCGGAAGCTAAGCCGGGCTGCGCCGGGGTATTAGTGGGGTGCGGGAGCCCCCGCGAGCCCCCGGTGCTGGCAAGCTCTCCTCACAGGGAAAAGATATAGGTCTGTTGGGATTTATTGTATAAGATGTGCTGCGTGGTTGTTAATGGCTCGCCTTCCGGGCTTCTCGGCGTTAAGATAGCTAAGCTTGCTTCTTGGAGGTATGTTCCCGTCAGGATTGAGCATTTCCCAGACGGGGAGATTTATGTGAGGGTTATGGGAGACGTTGAGGGTGCGACGGTGTATCTCGTCCAGTCGATGGCTTTGAAGCCTAACGACTATCTCATGGAGTATCTGTTGATGGTTGATGCTTTGAGGAGTCTTGGAGCCGAGAAGATTATCGCCGTGATCCCTTACTTCGCCTACGCTAGACAGGACTCTAGATTCAATAAGGGTGAGGCTCTAAGCCTCGAGGTTGTCGCGAAGCTTATAGAGGATATCGGGACAGAGATGCTGATAACGGTTGACATGCATCTACATAGGCTTCACGATGCCTCAGAGATATTCAGGATACCTGTCATAAATCTCTCAGCAGCCCCACTACTAGCACGATACATAAAGGAGAACTATGAGCTTGAAGACCCAGTCGTCGTAGGGCCTGATGAGGAGGCTGAGCAGTGGGCCCGCAGAGGCGCCGAGGCTATCGGAGCAGAGTATGATGTCTTAGAGAAGGTTAGGAAGTCTGCGATGGAGGTCTTGATTCAGCCTAAGAAGATCGACGTTAAGGGGAGAGACGTAGTCCTCCTAGACGATATTATCAGCACCGGGGGAACGATGGTTGAGGCTATAAGGTTCCTGAAGAAGGCTGGGGCTAGGAGGA
The DNA here is from genome assembly GCA_964440495.1 of uncultured Nitrososphaeria archaeon. Taxonomy (GTDB): domain Archaea; phylum Thermoproteota; class Nitrososphaeria_A; order Caldarchaeales; family Wolframiiraptoraceae; genus Benthortus. The sequence goes on from CAYTSD010000036.1 coordinate 1,350, forward strand.
TTATAGTGGCTTGCACCCACCCTCTCCTCGTTAGAAGGGCTTTAGAGAAGATTCTCCTAGAGGGGGCTGAAGACGTTATTGGAACAGACACGGTTATGAGCGCTGCAAGCAGGGTCAGTGTAGCGCCACTAATAGTTGAGAAGCTTCAGGAGATATGTGGGGAAAGATGATAGAAGAGGTTCTCAAGACCGCTGAAGACATTAAGACTATGAGGATTAGAGGCGCCGCTAGGATTGCTAGAAGCGCTGCTGATGCCTTGAGGCTTGTCGCAGAACGCTCCGAGGCAAAGAATGTTGAGGAGTTTCTAGAGGAGCTGAACAAGGCTGCACGCCTCCTCCTAAACACTAGGCCTACAGCGGTCTCTATGCCGAACGCCGTTAACTTCATCGTTAGAAAGGCTAGGAGGACTGCGGCCTCGGGAAGCTTGAAGGAGGTTAGAGAGGCGGTGGTCTCCGCTGCAAGGGAGTTTATTGAGAACTCTCTCAAGGCTTTGGAGATTATAGGAGAGCTTGGAGCCAAGAGGATTAAGAAGGGAGACGTAATCATGACCCACTGCAACAGCTCTGCGGCGATATCAATTATCTTGAAGGCTGCTGAGCAGGGTAAGGTTGAGGAGGTCTATGCCACTGAGACTAGGCCGAGGTTTCAGGGAAGACTCACGGCGCAGCAGCTGGCCGAGAAAGGTGTGAAGGTCAACCTGATAGTCGACTCAGCCGCACGATACTTCATGAACGAGGTTGACAAGGTTATTGTTGGGGCAGACGCGGTGGCGGTGAACGGGGCGGTGGTAAACAAGATTGGAACCTCTCTGATAGCGTTGGCGGCTCATGAGGCGAGGGTTAGATTCTACGTGGCCGCCGAGAGCTACAAGTTTAGTCCGGCGACAATCTACGGTGAGTTAATCGAGATCGAGGAGCGTCCCCCGCAGGAAGTAGTCGACGAAGAGTTTCTCAGGAAGTATCCTAGGATAAGGGTTAGGAACCCGGCTTTCGACGTAACTCCCCCAGAGTATATCGACCTAATAATAACCGATAAGGGCGTCTTCCCGCCTCAAGCACTCTTCATAGTCCTCAAAGACGAGTTCGAGTGGGTTATAGAGGATTTATACCCGGAAATAAAAGTTGTGGAGGAGGATTAAGGAGGGAGCAATCAAAGGAACTGAGGGGAAGCTACTTCTTCTCCTTGTCCTCCTTCATTCCCTTCATCAGTATCTCGACGGCTCTCTTCGCTTCCTCGATTGAGGATGCGTCCTCGAGGGTTGTCATGTCTCCGAGCTTCATCCCGCTTACAACGGCCTTCAGAAGCCTCCTCATAATCTTCCCGCTTCTCGTCTTCGGAAGCTTCGAGACGAAGTAGATAGCCTCAGGCGTCGCCACAGGCCCAATCTTCTTCCTAATCCAGCTGCGCAGCTCCTTTCTAAGCTCCTCGCTCGGCTCATACCCGGTTCTCAGGGTTACGAAGGCTACTATTGCCTCGCCTTTCACTGGGTCTGGCTTGCTTGTCACCGCTGCCTCCGCTACCGCTGGGTGGTCTACGAACGCGCTCTCAAGCTCCATGGTTCCAATCCTGTGTCCAGCGACCTTGATTACGTCGTCTGCTCTACCCATAAGCCAGAGGTATCCCTCATCATCCTTCATCGCGTAGTCTCCAGTGTAGTAGACTGCCGCGGGCTTAATCTTGAACTCAAGCTTCTCGTTGGGCTGGAATCTTGTCCAGTAGACCTGCTTGTAGCGCTCAGGGTCTTGCCAGAGGGTCATGAGCATCCCAGGCCAGGGCGCCAGAATCACTAGGTAGCCCTTCTCAAACGGCTTCACAGGCTCTCCATCCTCGTTGACGACCTCGGCGTGGATTCCTGGAAGCGGGAAGGTCGCAGACCCAGGCTTAAGCGGCACAAGCTCTATCCCGAGGGCGGGTGAGATCATGAACCCGCCTGTCTCTGTCTGCCACCATGTGTCGATTATCGGGCACCGGTTGTCCCCTATCACCCTGTAGTACCATCTCCACGCCTCTGGGTTGATTGGTTCCCCGACTGTTCCTAGGACCCGGAGGGTGCTGAGGTCATGCTTCTTAGCCCACTCCTCGCCGAACTTCATATGCATACGGATTGCGGTTGGAGCCGTGTAGAACTCTGTTACACCATACTTCTCAACAATCTCCCACCATCGGTCTGGAGCTGGATAGTCTGGAGCGCCGTCATACATTATCTGTGTCAGCCCATGCATTAGTGGGCCGTAGACGATGTAGCTGTGGCCTGTAATCCACCCTATGTCCGCTGTGCACCACCATATGTCGTTTGGCTTGGGGTCGAACGCCCACTTGAGGGTTGCCCAGAGCCAGACAAGGTATCCGCCTGTGCTGTGAACCACTCCCTTCGGCTTCCCAGTTGTCCCGCTCGTGTAGAGGATGAAGAGCGGGTCGGTTGCCTCCATTGGCTCAGGTGGACAGTAGCCGTCGGCGTCCTTCATGAGGTCGTCCCACCAGAAGTCTCTGCCCTCGGTCATCGGCGTATCCTCCAACCCTACACGCTTAACCACCACAACCTTCTCGATGCTTGGAGCCTGCTTCAAGGCCTCGTCGGCATTCTTCTTAAGCGGAATCACCTTGCCGCGGCGGTAGAGCCCGTCGGATGTTATGAGAACTCTTGCCTTTGCGTCGTTTATTCTATCGGCAAGCGCCGATGCGCTGAACCCTGAGAAGACTACGCTGTGGAGGACACCTATCCTGGCGCAGGCAAGCATCGCTATCGGAAGCTCAGGCACCATAGAGAGATAGATTGTAACCCTGTCTCCCTTCTTCAGCCCAAGCTTCTTCAAGACGTTGGCGAACCTGTTTACCTCCTTCCAGAGCTGATAGTAGGTGAAGGTTCGGGTCTTGCCCTCCTCACCCTCCCAGAAGTAGGCAACCTTATTCTTGTTCCCGTTCTTCAGGTTCACGTCCAAGGCGTTGTAGGAGGCGTTCAGCACCCCGCCTACAAACCACTTAGCGAAGGGCGGATCCCACACCAGAACCTTGTCCCATCGCTTGAACCATACGAGGTTGTCGGCTATCTCAGCCCAGAACTCTTCAGGGTTTTCTAGGGCTTTTCTCAGCATCTCCTTAAGCTTTCCGCCGTAGAAGACTTTCCGAGCCTCCTCTGCAAATGTTTCAGATGCTTTACTCTCCTCACTCATGTCTAAAACACCCTTACTCTCCGCTGAGGAGAGCTGGGAAGGTTCTTAAAAACATTAGCCGCCTCAAGCGAGTAGATTTTTTAGAGCGGCTCGGTGGAAAGGGGTTTGGGAAGGCTTCTTGACTCTGAGCTCTGAGAGGCAGCTAGGTAAATGCAGCCTATGCGGCAGGTATCCACCGGTCTATCTTAGACGATACTCGGGTGAGAGGCTCTGCGCCCGATGCTTCAACGAGTCTATCGAGATGCGTGTAAGACGTACAATCTCCAAGTATGATTTATTGAAGCCTTTTGATAGGATTGCTGTCGGCGTCTCAGGCGGGAAGGATAGTCTCTCCCTCCTGAAGATTCTCCAGAGGATTGAGCGTGACTTCCCTAGGGCAACCCTCGAGGCGGTGCTGGTGGATGAGGGAATACCTGTCTACAGGGAGGAGTCGATGAGAATTGCCGAGGAGTTTGCGTCAAGCCTTGGAGTCGAGCTCACCAAGGTAAGCTTCAAGGAGCTCTTTGGATTCACTTTAGCGGAGGCGGTTGAGTCGGGTGCCGCCAAGGAGCTAGGCCTCCAGCCATGCACAATCTGCGGCGTCTTGAGGAGGAAGGCGCTCACCCTCGCGGCTAAGAGGATTGGGGCGACGGTTGTGGCTATGGCTCACACGCTTGACGACGTTGTCCAGACCTACCTCCTAAACCTTCTACGGGGGGAGGCTAGGATACAGCCTCTTGGCCTGAGACGTGAGGCAGAGGGAGTGATACCCCGAGCCACGCCCTTCAGGCTCATCCCAGAGAGGGAGGTAGTCTTCTACGCCTACCTCAACAAGGTTCCCTACCAGACCCACACATGCCCCTACGCCCATACATCGATGCGTGACCCAATCCGCCTCTTCCTAACCTCCTATGAAGAACGCTACCCTGGAAGCCTCTACGCGTTCCTAAACTCCTTCGAGAAGATGCTTCTAACACAGAAGCCGCGGGAAGAGGAGAATAGATGCGAGATATGCGGCGAACCAACCAACCGGAGAATATGCAGAGCATGCGAGATAGAGATGAAGATTCGGGAGAAGCTTAGGAGATAGTCTAGAGCTGGAAGAAGCCGAAGGTCTTGTAGGTGAAGGCGATGTTTGACAAGAGTAGGGCGATGGCTGCCGCCGAGACCGTGTATCCCAATAGCTTTAGCTTCTTCTCGCTTCTTATCTTGGCTTCTAGGAGGGATGTTAAGAGGAGATAGCCGTCTAGAATCTGTATTGGAAGCATGTTGAATATCGCTACACCGAGTGCGATGAGCTGAGTCCACCAAAACGTTCTATAAACGCTGTACTCTGCCGCGGGGTCTCCCAACCCTATCCTCATAGGATAATAGTAATCTATCCTAACGACTCCGAGGCTTCTAAGCACCCATGCAATCGGCATATTGATAGGCTCCCTAAGCTTGAAGGTATGGTTCTGGAGACTTGTCCGAACAGTTAATGTGTCTTCAGCGGTGATGTTCTCCATCAAGGTGTAACGATTCACCGCGACGCCGTTGACGCTGAATATAGTCTCACCAGCCTTAAAGCTGCTTCCCTCCTCAGCCTCTAAGACAATTACACCTGACTCAACGGGCATAAAGACACCCATCATTAGAAGGATGACCAACACTCCCACGACAACGTTTGCAAAGCTTCCAGCCGCGGCAACCCTCGCCTTCGCCCTCGGCGGCGCCTTCTTAAACTCCTCCTCATCAGGCTCAACAAATCCTCCCGGGAAAATGAATGCGAGGAACACCCCAGTTGACTTCAACTTTATCTTCTCAAGCCTCGCTACAAGTCCATGCATCCCCTCATGAGTTATCAATACAGCCGCCAACGCCAGCAGCATGTACGGTAGATGCTCGAACCTTATCGTCACACCGATAATCAGCGGGATTACAATGTTCTGAACTCCAACCTGTTTTGGGGCGAAGAGGTAGACCCAGATATTCTTCGTCAGAAAGAATACTGCAAACCCCATTAACCCGAATCCTACTGCTAGACCTATGTTGGAGATGGTGCGCCAGAAGAGTGGGGATGAGGCTGCAACCCTGTCAAGTATCTTGACGAGTTTCTCGGATTTCAAGACAAAGGCTAAGGGATACAGCTTTAGGCTCTTCAGCTTCTCAAGTCTCTCCTTGTAAAGTGTTCTGATAACTAGGTAGGCTGCCGCCCAAGCTGCTGCGAAGACTCCGAGATACAGGTATATCACTTACCGCTCAACGTTTTCTCCGCTGCTAGACCTAAAAATAAAGCTTCTACTGGAGGCGGGAAATCCTTTTTAGCTTATAGATTTCAAGAGCCTCGGCGTCGGTTAAGGAGAAGCCTGAAGGAGCAGATAAATAATGTAATTTAATAAAGTCTCGACGAGTTTTTCGCATCTACAAGACGGCTTGTCCTTTACAAGCTCTTCGGCCTCTATCCCCGAAGAATGCTTAATGCTTCCTCAACACCTTTTCCTTTATGAATTATTGCTTTTAGGGCTTCGACCATCGCCTTGGGGTTGTCACGTCTCCAAACATTTCTTCCAAATGCTACTCCAGCTCCACCAGCATCCACGGCTTCTTTAACCATCTTGAGAACCCTTCTATCATCAGCCTTCTCCCCGCCTAGAATCACCACAGGTATGAATGTCTTCTCTACAACCTCTCTGAAGCTCTCCTTACTCCCAGTATAGATTGTCTTAACCATGTCTGCTCCAAACTCCGCAGCCTTCCTAGCAGCGACTTGGACGAGCCACTCATCTGGTATGGGCTTAATCTTTCCCTCTTCTCTCACGGCTGGAACAACCTCGGCGACGTAGGGTAACCCGTAGCTCTCACACACCACAGCCACATCCTCCTGAAGCTTAATCATCTCCTCATCATTCACGTCTCCGAAGTAGGTTGTCTTAACAGCGTCGGCTCCAATTAGAGACGCATAATCCACATAGAGGGGATCCATCGGAACACTTAGAATAACCCCTATCCTCCCCGACAATATGTCGGAGAACTTGGTTGCAAGCCCTGGGGTCACGAGGACGCCGTCCGCTCCACCCTCAATAATCTGCTCAAAGACACGTTCAGGTTTCTCGGAGCCTTGTGTTGGGCCACGGAATACTCCATGGTCGAAGGCTACTATCAGGCTTCTCCCATCAGGTTTAAGGAACCTCCCAATCCTATTCTTCTTACCCGCATTCATAACACTCTATAAGCCGATAGTTAGGATAAAATGATTTAGTGTATTAACTAGGAGGTTTAGGGTTGTTCTTACTTCAGGGTTGCTGAGGCTTTTAGATTAATGCTCTCTCGGTCTTCGCGTCGAAGACATGGAACTTGTTGGGGTCGAAGCTTACCCACACCTTCTCTCTAAATCTTAGCTCGATGCCGGCGGGAATCACAGCCTTTAGGAGATAGTCGCCCGCCTTTAGGTCTACGATTATATTTGAACCCATAGGCTCGATTACGTAGACATCTGCCTGGAACACGGAGTCAGGTTTCTTCTCCTCGGAGAGCCTCATATGTTCAGGTCTTATACCTATGACAGCCTCGCTGCCCGTCACCTGCTTCCTCACAATTTCCCCGAGGTCTGGGCTCAGGGTATAGGTGAAGAACCCTGCGTCGAGGGCGATTTTCCCATCCCTCTCAACTATTGAGGCCTTGATGAAGTTCATCGGCGGGCTTCCAACGAATCCGCCTACGAAGAGGTTGGCAGGCTTCTCATAGACAACGTTCGGGGCATCGAACTGGAGGAGCTTACCCTTATTCATGATAGCTATCTTATCCGCCATAGCCATGGCCTCAGCCTGGTCGTGAGTTACATAGAGAGTTGTTATCCCAAGGTCTTTCTGAAGCTTCTTCAGCTCAGCCCTCATGTAGACCCTCAGCTTCGCGTCGAGGTTGCTTAGAGGCTCATCCATCAAGAAGACCTTAGGAGTTCTAACGAGAGCACGTCCCAGCGCAACTCTCTGCTGCTGACCGCCGCTGAGCTGCCTCGGCTTCCTGTCGAGAAGCTCCTCGATGTTAAGGAGCTTGGCAACCTCCCTAACCTTCTTATCGATCTCCCTCTTCGGATACTTCCTCATCTTCAGGGGGAATGCGAGGTTATCGTAAACCTTCATATGCGGGTAGAGGGCATAGTTCTGGAAGACCATAGCAACGTCTCTATCCTTGGGTGGGAGGTCGTTCACAACCCGGTCGTCAATGTATATCTCTCCCTCATCGGGGGTTTCAAGACCAGCTATACATCTCAGAGTAGTTGTCTTGCCGCATCCAGATGGCCCTAGAAGCACGACAAACTCTCCATCACCGACATTCAGGGTTATACCATCAACAGCCACAGTCTTATCAAATCTCTTAACTAGGTTAACAACCCTGACCTTACTCATTCCAAAATAAGCTTAGATATCTCTATTTAAAAACTTTTTACAGCCCTTTAGTCGGCTGCCTCAAAAAAGGGGAGGGTCAATCTAACTGGAAGAACTAAGGTGACGGAGAAGACATATTCCTAGGAGCCGCGGTAGATAAGAGAGGTCATCTTAGGCTTAGTGATATTAGCAGCGGTGAACTCAAGAAAATATTCTGGGGAGAAAGGTATAAGATTCCAGAAAGTCTTCACAGCGCTCATTAAAGAGTCTGAAAAAGATGTTTGTATCAGGCATCCATTATTATTCATAAATTCTTCAATAAACTTGTGGCCCTCACTTACTCAAGCTTGAAGCTAATTATGGCGGGAGGCTAGTTCTCTCACCTTCAAATAGTTTGGACCTCAAGGTCTTTCTGTTAAAGTAGTTGATAGGTATAGGTTTCGGTGTCTTGGGTACCAGCCCTTGGGAACGGGGGCTAAAAAACCTTTCTCAAAATATTTCCCAGAGATTCTCAGCTTCCAACCATTCCAAACATGTTTAAGGAAAAGCGTAAAAACTAGGTTTCCGAATCATTAGGCTTGGAAGATTAGGGAGGTGTAGTCGAGAAATGGTTGAGAGTGCGCAGGATTGGGAGGCGAAGAGGCAGAACGTCGTCCAAATACTTGAAAACATAGCGAATGATATGGGGACTCCGAGAAATATCAGGAGGATTGCGAAAGCTGCTGCGGACGCTCTCTTCGATGAACGCTACACTCCAGCGGTTAGAGCCGCGAACGCGATAGAGATGATTGAGGAGATAATAAATGACCCTAACATGCCTGTCTTCACCCGAACCCAGCTCTGGATGGCCATCTCAATCCTAGAAACCATAAGATCATCTTCCTAAAAATACGCATAACATCTCACGGTAATAGCTTAACCGGCTGAGAACTCTCCAACAATCTAAAGGATTATTATCTTGGAACTCTTCTGGGTTTGTCTCGGAGTTGAAGACCTCGAGAGCTAGGCGGAAGATGAGGCTGGAGATAACCAGCGAGGATGGAGACAAGATAGTGCTGATATTCGAGGGTAAGCTTAACCGTGAGAAGCTTATACAGATGGCTGACTTCCTCGAACTCTACGGCGGCGGGGAGATGGAGCCTAGATATGAGCAATACTTTGAGGGAAGCAAGCTTGAGAAGCTGGCGAGGGTCATCTCAAAATATTTCCCGGTAAGTTATTTCAGTTCGAGGGATGCTGTTGAGGCATATATCTCAGAGTATAGGGAGCCTCTCACCCTGAGCACGGCCTCAACCTATCTCGCAAGACTCGCTGAACGTGGATACCTCGAGAAGACAGGTTCAGGGAACATGATAAGATACAGGATTGCCCGCCGCCGTCCCCGGAGACCCAGACCCATGACATGGAACTACCCTGAGAATATAGATGTCTAACCTTCGAAGCCCTTTACTGGAATAGGTGAAATAAGGCGCGGTCTACAAATCTGTATCACAGGAGGGGGAGGGATGTTTAGGAAGAGGGTCGTAAGGTTCTTGGAGAAAAACGGAGTTAACCTCGGTGAGAGAGGGATTTTCGAGGAGCTTCTCCGAGGCTCGAACCTGACGGAGGCTCAGGCGGAGACGCTCCTAGTGGAGCTTGCCTCAGCGATGTCAGGCCTCAAGCTAAGCGTAGAGGAGAAGGCGGGAATCCGGGGGGTCTCGAAGGGAGCCTATTCACGGACCAAGCGTCAAGCCCTAGAGAACGTGAAGCGCAGCATCTACACGCTTCTCCTCCTCCGCTTCCTAGGCGTTCTAGGGGATGAGGCTCTCTCGCTGCTGATGGAGGCTGCGGGAAAACTTGTTAACGGCGACTCTGAGGAAGCCTTGGAGGCCTTGAGGCAGATGACACTACATGACGTCACAGAGTAGGATGGAGGCCTTGAGAGATGGATGATTTGACGGTAGTCCTGGTCTTCATCTCCCTCTTCCTGCTCCAGACAGCCGTTTACACCTATCTCCTCCTAAGGCTTCGGAGGAGGCTTCTGAAAGCGAAGCCCATCCAAGCTATTGTGAGCCCTAAGCCCCTCCTCTCAGCGTCACGTGACGTCACAGAGCTTAAGAGGGTTCCTGACAGCGTCATCCAGGCTCTCAGGGTCTTGAGGGAGGCTCCTCTAAGCGCCCGTGAGGTCAGCTTGAGGCTTAGGCTTAGCAGGGAGCATACGGCGAGGCTTCTGAAGCGGATGGTTGAGGAGGGGCTTGTTGAGAGAGGTGGGAAACCCTACCGCTACAGCCTCACGGAGCTGGGGGCAAGGCTTCTGGACGCGAGGGAAGGCTACAGCTCAGAGGAGACCAAGTAGATTGAGAGGAGGATGAGTCCGCCTCCGAGGAGGGCCTGAGGCCCTGGAACCTCGCCGAAGAGTGGGACAGCTTGAGCCGAGGCCAAGACAGGTTCGAGGAGCGCTAGGGCTGAGGTCTGGTAGGGTTTAAGCCCCCTAAGCGAGGAGAAGTGAAGCGTATGCCCCAGACAGGTTGGGAGAACAGCCAAGCCTAGAAGCACTGGAACCTCCCTAGGGTATGGGGTGGACAGGCCTCCTGCCGCCAGGGCTAGGAGTAGGAGCAGTAGGGCTGAGGAGAGATAGATATGCGGCATCGTCCTCAGCGGATGGGTTTTAAGCCTCAGCCTTCTCCCAACGTTTAGGTAGACCGCCCAGAGCAAGGCTCCAGCCAGCGCCTCAACCTCCCCTAGGACGCCTACCTCTAAGCTCAGCCTCTCGGAGAACAGGAGTGTGACCCCTATGACGCCGAGTGTGACGCCGAGCCACCCCCTTGCCCCAGGCCTCATCCCGAGGAACCTCCAAGAGATTAGCGCCGCGAAGACCGGCGCCGTGTTGACGAGCACTGTGGCGTTCATCACCGAGGTGTGCTTCACAGAGAGGATGAATACGGCGAAGTGTCCGCCTAGGATTAGGCCTAGGAGGAGGCTCTCACCCAGCCCCCTCCTCCCCAGCTCACGGAGAAGAAAAGCTACGAGAAACATTATCCCAGAAGCCAGGCCAAGTCTATAGAACCCTATGCTGAATGCGTCGAGCCTTGGTAGAAGCCTGATGAGTATGGGTGAGAGGCTGAAGAAGACTCCAGCCAATACCCCTTGGAAGAGATAGAACCCCTTGCCCAAGTCTCTAGACCGTTAGGAGGGCTTCCAGAGCCTTAAGCCTCCTCCCATCCTCGCCTGGGAGGATGAACAGCACCTTAGCGGAGGAGCCGAAGACCAGGGCCGCAAGCTCCTCCCCAACCCTCAGCTCGCCCTCAACCCCGCTTAGGAGGCAGGCCTCACATCCATTAACAGCATCAACAACCCCTTGGAAGACGTCTACGACGTTTCCGGAGCCAACCCTCAGGAAGAATGTGAGGACTCCGGAGTCGGGGTGGAGATGTAGATGAGCCTCTGCGTCGAACTCTCTCTCAATCTCCTCCGCCAGCCTTTTAGCCTCCTCGGTGAAGGATTTCCCGGAGCCCTTTATCCCGTGGCGGGCCATCGCATTCTCCCCTGAGACGATGCTTACCCCCAGGACTAGGACTGCCTCATCTCCTCCGAGAACCCGTTCAAACTCTTCTCTAAGCTCCTCCCAAACCGTGGAGCCTATATGGAACTCTAAGCCCATTCAGGGGTTCCCCAATCCTCCTCACCTATTAACTCTTCAACACTCTTGGAGGTGTGAATAGACTTATTTTCCCCGAAAAAGAGTGCTTTTATGCCGCTTCGCCTCAAAAAGGATGCTTTCGGTGGGATTGATGCTTTCTCAGAGATTCACGGAGGTCTGGGTCATAGGCGGAGTAGATGAAGCCGACTCAGAGCTCCTCAAGCAGGCTCTCATAACAGCGCTCACCAAGGGTTCAAGAAGGATTAGGTTCAGATTCTATCTCCCCAGCCTCGGAGACCTAAGCTACATGGAGGCAATGCGTCCAGTCCTCCTCGAAAACGTGGTCGCAAGCATAGTCGTCGAGGAGAAACCCTTGGAAGAACTTGAACGAGACCTAGAAACAGTTGGAGAAGAAGTAATAGTTGTCTCTGGAAGAGAAGGGAGAAATATTCTCGACTCCCTGGAGAAACTCAAGTCTCAGGTGAAGGTGATTAGCAGATGAGTCAGGAGAAGTTCGAGATAATACTTACAACCGATAGAACTATGATGAGCAACCATCATGGGAAAGAATTCCTCGGATTCATGGCTACCGGGCCCCCCGTCGGCTTACCCGAGTCTCTCTGGATGTGGGTTGCCGCCCC
>CAYTSD010000037.1:0-11670 GCA_964440495.1 uncultured Nitrososphaeria archaeon
TCTCGATACCGTCTCTCCGCTTCCTCGAGGAGTTTAAGCCTCTCATCCCGCTGGCTCTCCTCAACTGCTAGGGCCTTGGAAGCCTCCTCAGCCGCCTCCCTGGTTCTCCTAAGCCTCTTCTCAAGGTAAGGTAGCTCCTCTCTAAGCCTTCTGACCCTCTCCTCCATCACCGAGACCTTTACCCTAAGCTCACCCGCCTCTGCTTCAAGCTTGGAGCGCTCCTCTTCCAAGGACTTTATCCTCTCTTCGAGGCTTCGCTGGGTCTGGACCCTCTCCCTCCAGAGCTCCTCAAGCCTCCTATACTCCTGTTGGAGCTCCCTACGCTGGTTTTCTAGGGAGCTGAGGCTCTCTTCGAGGGTCAGCGACTCCGCGTCAACCTCCCTAAGCTCCTTCTCCAGGCCTTCTATCTGGGACTCGAGACCTGAGGCCTTCAACGTGTTTAGGATTCCCTCAACATGTCTCCGCCTATAGGCTTGGCTGCGCTCCCTCTCAAGCTGCTTAACCCTTAGCCTGACCTCGGAGGTGCTGGCCTTCGCTATCGCGATGTTCTTCTCGGCTAGGGAGAGCTGCTGCTCAGCCTCCTGCCTCTTCTTCTCGTAGTCACCTATCCCAGCGACATCCTCAATCATCCTCCTAAGCTCGACCCCGCTCATCTCAGCTATCTCTACAACGGAGCCCTGTGGAACGATGTTGAAGCCTGAGGGCTTGATGTTAGCCATGGAGAGGAGGGTTAGGAGCTCGCTCCTCGAGACGCTTCTACCGTTGAGGGAGTACTCGCTCTCACCGTTCCTATCCATCCTCCTAGTTATAGTCACTTCAGGGGAGTCTATTGGGAGAACGCCGTCGGAGTTGTCTAGCGTTAAGGAGACCCTTACAGAGGCTACATTAGACTTGTCGTGAACCAGCTCAGACATCCTGCCAACCCTAAGATTATGAGCGCTCAGCTCCCCCAAAGCAAACCTGATAGCATCCATGATGTTGGATTTCCCGCCTCCATTCGGGCCTGTGACTACCACGAGACCCTTCTTTAGATTAAGGGTCAGCCTCCTCGGGCCGAATGACTTGAATCCCTGAAGCGTCAGTCTCTTGATGTAAACCATGACTTCTGGATGGTGAATTGCGTTGAATGTATGTTAAATTGTTTTCGTGGCGGGAGCCATGATTATACCTTAGAGTTTTTCTAGTATTACTAATGGATTGGGGAGGCTTAAATAGGTTCCAAGACCAAGGTGTTGGCGATGGATAGGTTTGGGAGACTCTTAGACCTGATGCAGGATAATGATCTCTCCGCAGTCCTAATACAGGATGAGTCAAACATCTTCTACTTCACGGGTTTCAAGGGTTCAGGATACCTCGTAGTCCCGATAGATGGGAAGGCTAAACTCTACGTCCATCCAATAAACTATGAGACAGCCCAATTATACGCTGTCGGAGAGATTGAGATTGAGAAGCTTAGAATGTCCTCATCTCTAGTGGATGTCGTCGCAGGGCTATCAGACGTGATAAAGTATAGGATGGGGTATGATAAGATGGAGGCTGAAGACTATGTTAGGATTCTGGAGGGAAGCCATGTGGAGAGGCTTCAACCATTCTCCGAGCAGATATGGAAGCTTAGAATGGTTAAGGATGAGGAGGAGGTCTCAAAGATTAAGAAGGCGTCGGAGATAGCTTCAAAATGTATGGAGCTTGCAAGCGATATCATAGCTGATGGAATAAGTGAACTTGAAGTTAAGGCCGAGATTCTTGAAGAGATGTTGAAGCTTGGAGCGGAGAGACCTGCCTTCGACCCGATAATAGCCTCAGGCCCTAGATCATCTCTGCCACATGGAGGTCTAGGAGATAGAGTAATGAAGGAAGGAGACGTAGTTGTAGTCGATATTGGAGCAGTTGTAGATGGATATTGCTCCGACATGACTAGAACATTCTATATAGGTTCAAATCCGCCGAGAGAGGTTGAGGAAGCCTATGAACTCATATTAAATGTAAAGAGGGCTGCGGAGGAGACCGCTAAACCTTGGATAATCTCATCATCGATAGATGAGGCAGCGAGAAATAGGGTGGCTGCCCACGGGATGGGTGACTACTTTATCCATAACCTTGGGCATGGCGTCGGAATAGACATTCACGAACCTCCGAAGCTTTCACCCACAAGTAAAGAGATTATCCAGGAGAGAACTGTGATAACAATCGAGCCTGGAGTCTATTTTCCTAGGAGATTTGGGGTTAGATTGGAGGACACGGTTCTGGTTCATAGGGAGGGTGTTCAAAGACTTACAGAGTCACCCTATAATCTCGCCCTATACTAGCCCCCCATTCTACGCTCCCTCTTCTGATAGGTTCTAATAGCTCTCATGAGGTCTATCTTCCTGAACTCAGGCCAATATATGTCTAGAAAGACAAGCTCGCTGTAGGCGCTCTGCCATAGGAGGAAGTTGCTTATCCTCTCTTCTCCGGAGGTTCTAATTATAAGGTCTGGCTCATGGTTTGGGAGGCCAGCCGTGTATAGGTATTTCTCAATAAGCTTCTCATCCACGTCCTCTGCCCTGATTTTTCCAGCCGCAACCTCTTCAGCAATCTTCCTAGCCGCGTCAGCTATCTCGGCTCTACCGCCGTAGGCGACAGCGATATTCACGTATAGGTTGTCGTATTTTGAGGTAGCCTTCTCAAGCTTCTCCAAAGCATCCCTAACACCCTGTGGCAGAAGATTTCTTCTCCCGATTACACGTATTCTAACCTTGTTCCTATGTATCCTCTCATCGTTAATGTATTCGAGGCTCTTCTTCTTCAATATCTTGAAGATTTCCTCAAGCTCTTTTCTAGGCCTCTTAAAGTTCTCTGTTGAGAGGACGTAGAGCGTTATCACCCTTATCCCAAGCTCGATGCACCAGTCCATAAGCTCGTCAACCTTCTCGGCGCCAACCCTATGCCCAAACCATGGATAGAGCCCCTTATTCGCAGCCCATCTCCTATTTCCATCCAATATTAGGGCTACATGGGATGGGATCTCACCCGACATCACGGTGTGCTTGAGCCACTTCTCATAGAGCTTGTAGGCTCCAAACAATTTCAGCAGAAGTCTTAGAATGCTCACAGCCCATCCGAAGTAATGGTTACCTTGGGAGATTATAATCTTTCATTCAATGCTTTTTCTTGAAATATTTAGAATACATCTTGCTGAGCATTCTAGTTACTAGAAGGGTTACTGTGAGTGTTACTATTCCTAGGATTGAGACCATTACTAGGAGGAATACCTGCGGGTCTTCTATTGTTCCGGAGGAGCCTGTTATGAGTATGACCCCAGTCCTCTTGAGAAGCGCCCAGAGCCAGAGTGTAAGGACGCCCGCCCGCACCATCCCCCAGAACCTCGGGTTCCTCGCAAAGATGTAGTAGACCGCGTTAGATAATACCATTACTAGGATTGCTACAGATATCAGGTCTACGCTTCCAGAGATGAATACCCCTACTATGAATGCCGCCTTATCAAGCCACCACCAAGTATGTGTAACGATGTCAGGCGGGTTTGGATACCGCGTATAGACAGCGTTTAGGGACGTTAGGTATCCGACATAAAATCCTGTTACAATCAAGATGAATGTCACAAACACTGCGAACGCCCTCAACTGCTTGTATGCAGGCATGTGGAACAGGTCTACCACGCCCTTCAGAGCGTTTGCAACCTTCTGGTCTACGTTGAATCCTCTTAGGAAGAGGAAGAGCCCTATCGCGGAGAGGATTAGGGGAACTGAAGCCACGTTGATTACGTATAGTATGCCTATTATCGCTAGTAGGAGGCCTGGAATCCCGAGGAATATCTTGGAGTATCTTGGCTCCGTGAAGAGTAGTCGAACGTATCTTCCGAGTATGAGCCATGTCTGTTCAACTGATTCGCTGTGCTTGACGACGAACCTCTTAACGGAGATGACTGGGAGCTCCGAGGTCACCAACGGGAGGATGAATTGGTCTGTAACCCCGTCGCTTACGAAGACGCATCCCTCCGCTGGAAACTTCTTCAAAACACTCCTCAGCTCCCTGATTATCTTCATATCTGCTTCAAGTCCCTCGCTTTCTTCACCTGCCAGCGTCGCAACCTCGATGTTTTCATCCCCATACTTCTCGGCGAGCTCTCTGTAGAGTTTGAGCGCTCCGAACATTGCGTTTGCGTCCGCCTCCTCCGGGTCTGAGAGCATCAGGGCTTCAGCCGCCTTCATGTTCTCTTCAAACCCGATTATAGGGGTAGGTATCCCAGCCTTTCTCCGTATATCATTATCTCTATCCACAACCAGTATCAGCAGCTTCTTCGGCTTCTCCGTCTCCGACATGTGCTACTTCTAGGATAAATTATGCGGGGGATGAGATAAGTATTTAGCTTCTCTCACGCTCGGCGAGGAGTCTAGACCACTCCTCATCCTCTACAAGCACCTTCAACTCCTCGAAGCTGAGCTTCTTCCCCGAGTGAAGCTTTGCCTTGGCCTCGTTCTTGAGCCTCATCATGCTCTGCTCAAGCCTCCTCTTCTCCTCCAATTCCCTAATCTTCTTCAAGAGATTCTGGAGCTCGATTATCTGTGAAGATAGGAGTATCTTCTCGGCTTCAAGTCTCTGAAGCTCCTTCTTAGCCTCGAGATACTTAGCATGCCATCCGTCAGCCTTCTGCTTAAGCTCTGTCAGCTTCTCCCTGAGCGCCCGGCTCTGCTCAAAGCTCCCTGAGAGCTCCCCCTTAAGCTTCCCTATCTCCTCTCTTAGAGCCTGGATCTCCTCCTTTAATGCGCCTATCTCGGAGCCTATCTCCTCGGCCTTCTGCTTAAGCTGCTTCTTGCGCTGAACTTGGCCAAGCATCTGCTCAAGTCTGATGAGCTCCTCGCTGAGCCTCCGCTCCTCCTCCCTTGGAAGAGGCATAGTCTGTATCCGCCAATCAATCTCCTCTAAACGCTTCTTAATTTCTTCAGGTTCATCCCTGACCCCCTTAAGCTTCCTCAGCTCTTCCTTAATCTTTGATAGCTCCTCACGTCTCGCCTGGAGCTCAGCCTTCTTCTCCGCAAGCTTCTCACGAAGCTCCTGTAGCCTTGCTCTCTCCTCGGCTCTGCTTTCCCTTAGCTTCTTGAGTTCTGCTGAGAAGGGCTTCATCTCTTCATGGATTTTGTCACGTTTAGCCGCATAGCTTGAGACCGCTTCCTCAGACTCTCTAATCCTGAGGTTTAGGCTTCGAAGCTTCTCCCTTAGGTCGAAAAGCTTATTCTCGATCTCCTCAACATCCGCCTCAACCATTTTTCTCACCTCAATTCCAATTCTCCTTCACCTATCACTCTTGTTAGTAGTGCATGTAGTTCTGGGAAACCCTCCATCGTCACCGAGGACGCTGGAATTATCGGCAAACTTGAAACGATGTCATGTACCGCCTGCGCCACTTCCCTTGAAAGGATTATCAGCCCCCCTTTAAGCTTATTCTCAGCATCAACTATCAATGCATCTATGGACTCGCTCCACCGCTCAATCCTATCTACGTAATCTCTTGGAACAGCGTCTATCTTGTTTAGAACCTGTATCATTGGGAGACCGAAGCTCAGATATATTGAGGCCGCGAGAAACATGCTTGCAACAAAGTTCTTCGTAGTTGCGCAAAACATTGGGTCAAGTATGAAGAACATTACCTTCCTCCTTCCCCCTCCAATGTTCTCGCTTAGAATCTTTCCCTCTTCCCTGAATGCGAAGAGTTCGAGCTGTCCAGGGGTGTCGACTATTACGAAGTCTGCGTTGAAGGAATCGACATCCTCGGCGACCTCCTCAACATATCGGGCGGCTTCCCTAACGGAGGCGATTAAGGCGGCGTTTGGACCAAGCCTCCTCGTAACCATTATACGCTCATAGTCGACGTAGTCTCTTATATCGACATCTGGTTCATAGGGGAGTGAAGATGCTGCCGGGTCTAGGTTTACTAGAAGTGTAGACTGCTCCTGGTCTCTCAGCCAGTCGCTGAAGGAGGAGGTGAGGGTTGATTTCCCTGAACCAGCTGTCCCAACTACGAAGATTGTATACATTCCCCCACCCCTCTCACCTCTAGGTTACTTGAAGATTCCTGAAAACCCTGAGAGCATTCTATCATCTTCACCTTTCAGAAACTCTAGAACCTTCTCCCTCTCCTCTCCTTCGACTACTTCTGCAATATCTTTTGAGAGTTCCCTCGCCCTTTCACACTGCTCCTCGGTTCCGAGTATTCGGACATAGAATCCTTCTTTTCCTAGGGGTGAGGAGTCGCGGAAGAGGATACTTGCTTTCGAGACCTCTTCATCTCCGCGGAGAAGTTTCTCCAGCTCATCACCCTTGTTTTTCTCAACAAATAGGACTAGCTCCACTCTCTAGGCCACCTCCAATCCTCCTATTTCTTTGAGAGCCACCACTCAAGATACTCAGCCCGCCGCTTCTTCTTCTCACTCTGCTTAAGCCTCTCCTCGAAGGCTCTATGGGACTCTACTACAAGGTCTTGGAAGGTGTAGGTGAGGCCGCAGCGGGGGCAGACGTAGGCTTTGAGTTCTCGGTCATAGACGAGCTTTGAGCCGCACTCACGGCAGTAGGGCACTCCTCAACTCACCTTACCCCTTGTTTCCGCAGAGGAGGATGCCGAGCAATATATAGCTCTATTCCCCCGAGGAGCCTACAAACCTCATAAAGAGCAGGAATAGGATTAGGAAGAAGAGTAGGGGTAGGAGGAGGAAGAGTAGTATCATTAGGGCTGAGCCGCCTGCCTCGAAGAAGAGTGGGATAGGGCCTATCAGGATTAGTCCTCCGACTTTGGAGCCTTCGGAGGGCGTGAATAACCCGAGTAGGATTAAAACTATCCCTATGAAGATTAGGAAGATTCCTAGGATGCTTAGGAGAACCCGCGTCTGAGGTGAGGGCTGGGAAACTCTCTCCCCTTCATTCAAGGACCCCACCCGCCTATAAGAATGGCCATCACTAGGAAAAATAGGAGTAGGGCCGCGAAGACCGCTAGGAAGGCTTTAGTGGAGCTGCCTCCGAAAACTATCGGGATAGGGCCTAGGAGGACTATTCCTCCAGCCTTTCCACCTCCAATCCCAGAGACAGCTAGTAGGAGAACCCCTATTAGAAGTAGAAGGACCCCTGCTGCCAATAGGAGGAGGCTGGGCATCCGGAAGAGGCTTCACGCCACCCAGTATTTTAGCCTTATAGAGTGTAGCCTACGAATTTTTAATAGGTGTCGTGGGGAGGACTTCAAGAGGTGGAGAGGGTAGAGAGATGGCGTTAGGTATAGCGGGCGCCTATGATAGGGCGATCACCGTATTCTCGCCTCAAGGCAGGCTCTATCAGGTTGAGTATGCTTTAGAGACTGTTAGGTCTGGGTCAACAGCTATAGCGATAGCCTGTGATGGGGGAGTAGTTCTCACAGTAGAGGAGCGAATGCATACAAAGCTCCAGAACCCCAACTTCAGTTGGAAACTCTTCCAAATCGATGAGCATATAGGGGCTGTAGCAGCTGGATTGAACTCCGATGCAAGAGTTCTGGTAGACACCGCCAGAATCCATGCACAGGTAATTAGAATCTCCTATGATGAGGAGCCGACCGTCGAGGCGGTTGCAAAGCGGATAGGAGATGTGATGCAGATGTATACCCAGCATGCTGGTGTTAGACCCTTCGGCGCAGCCCTCCTCTTCGGCGGGGTCGACAAGACAGGTGTCAGAGTCTACTACACCGAGCCCAGTGGAATGGTCTTAGAGTATGATGCCTGGGCTATCGGGAGAGGGGCTGAGAGAGCCAAAGAGTTCCTCGAAGCAAACTACAGGAGGGAGATTAGTCTAGAGGAGTGTATAGACCTCGCTCTAAAGACCTTGATTAGGTCTGTGGACAAGATTGAGGAGGGTTGGACGATTAGGCTGGCCAGGATACCTAAGGAGACCAAGAAGTTCAGCCTTATGCCTGTGGAGGAGGTCTCGAAGAGGATTGAATCCCTCCTAAAGGAGAAGGGAGGCTGAGGCAGAGCTTAGCGAGGACAGCCCTTAATAAGCCCGACAAACCCTTACAAAGAGGTTGGGGATGCTTCTCCACCTCTCAGAGGAAAAGGAGGGCGAGGTAAGGCTTGTCAAAAGGTTACACGATTGCTAGAATCGAGAGGAAGGGCGCCACCTTCGAGATACTCGTAGACCCAGATAAGGCTCTAAAGTATAGGATGGGTGAGAAGGTTCCAGTCTCTAAGATAGTTGTGTATGAGGAGGTCTATAAGGATGCGAAGAAGGGGACGAGGGTCAGCGAGGAGGAGCTTAGGAAAGCCTTCGGGACAACAGACTTCATGAAGATAGCTGAGACAATTCTACGTGAGGGTATTGTACAGGTTACCGCCGAGCAGAGGAGGAGGCTTATCGAGGACAAGAGGAGGCAGATAATAGAGTTCATCTCAAAGAATGCGATAGACCCTAGGACGAATATGCCTCACCCTCCCCAGCGGATAGAACTCGCCATGGAAGAGGTTGGAGTAGCGATAGACCCCTTCCAAGACGCCAAGGAGCAGGCGATGAAGGTTATCGAGAAACTACGTCCAGTCCTCCCGCTAAAGATAGGTGTGATGAAACTGAAGATAAGGCTTCCAGGAGACGTTGTAGGCAAAGCCTACGGCCTCGTCAGAACCATGGGTAAGATAACGCGCGAAGAGTGGAGAAGGGATGGAAGCTGGGTAAGCGTCGTCGAGGTTCCAACAGGACTCCACCTAGACCTAATCGATAGGCTGAACAAGCTGGCTGGGGGAAGGGTTGAGATAACCCCGATGGAGGTGTAAGCCGATGCCACTATACTTCTCCGAGAAAGAGGTTGTTTTCCCAGGCCAGCTCCTCTCAGACAACGGCAAGAGAAGCGGTGAAGGAACCTACGTAATGAACGGTAAAGTCTATGCCTCACAGGTTGGGATAGCGACCCTAAGAGACAACAAGGTGACTGTAATAGCGTTCAAGGGAGCATACAAGCCTCAGCCCGGGGATAGGGTTGTTGGAATAGTAACCGACGTGAAGCCAAATGGCTACGAGGTGATGCTTGGACGACACCTCACAGGAAATCTGCGCATACCCAATAGAAGAGAGGTTAAGAGCCTAAACCTCCACGTCGGAGACGTAATCTACGTAAAGATACGTGAAAGCGGATTGAATGGGGTCACCCTCGACCACCTCGACAAACTCAAAAAGATAAACGAGGGAATCCTAATCTCAATTCACCCAGCGAAAGTTCCCAGACTGATAGGGAGAAGAGGCTCCATGATAAACATGATTAAGAAACTCACGGAGTGCGAGTTAACCGTTGGAAGAAACGGTATGATAATAGTTAGAGGACCCAATCCAGCTCAGGAGTTCGCGGCAATCTCCGCGATAAAACTTGTCGAAACCGAGGCGCACTCACAAGGATTAACTGAACGTGTTGAAAATCTAATTAGGAAGGTGATTGGAAGATGAGCGAGGAGAAAATTAAGCTGATAAGTGAAGATGGGATAAGGGTTGATGGGAGGAGGCCTGAAGAGCTTAGACCCATTAAGATGGAGGTCGGCGTGCTCGACAAGAGCGACGGCTCAGCATACGTTGAGTTCGGGAAGACCCACGTCTACGCAGCGGTCTTCGGCCCTAAGGAGGCTCACCCAAAGCATCTTGCCCTCCCTGAACGCGCGATACTGAACTGTAGATACCATATGGCTTCCTTCAGCGTCGAGGAGAGAAAGACTCTTGGAATGACTAGGAGGGAGGTTGAACTCTCGAAGGTAATTAGGGAGGCGTTGGAGACAGTTATCTTTCTGGAAGAGTTTCCGAGAACGAGCATAGATGTCTACATAGAGGTTGTTCAAGCCGACGGTGGGACTAGAACCACAGGATTAACCGCAGCCTCACTCGCCCTCGCCGATGCGGGGATACCCATGATAGACTTGGTTGCAGCCGTCGCGGTCGGGAAAGTTGACGGGCAGCTGGTTCTCGACATAAATGACGTTGAAGACAAGTATGGTGAGGCAGACCTACCCATAGGAATAGCTCCAAGGCTAAACTCTATAGTCCTACTCCAGCTAAACGGCAGGCTGACGAGAGAAGAGTTCCCGAAAGCGTTGGAGCTTGCCCAGAAGGGCATCTCCGAGATATATAGGCTCCAGATAGAGGCTTTGAAGAAGAAGTATAGCAAGCTCTCATTCGAGGAGGGAGTATAGGAAAAATGTCTATGCCTATTCAACCCAAGAAGAGCCTGACAGTAAAGATAATGCAGGAGAAGATCTACAATCTATTACGTCAGGGTAAGAGGCTTGATGGGAGGAGGCCTGAAGAGCTTAGACCCATAACCATTCAGACAAACGTTGTCGAGAAGGCTGAGGGCTCAGCGCTCGTAACGATGGGTGGGACCAAGATACTTGCTGGAATAAAGTCTGATATAGGTTCACCATACTCCGATAGACCTAAGGAGGGCGCCTTCACGGTGAACGCCGAGCTTCTACCGCTTGCCTCAACAAGCTTTGAACCCGGTCCACCTGATGAGAGGGGGGTTGAGCTTGCCAGAGTTGTTGATAGATGCCTGAGGGAGGGGAAGGCCCTCGACCTCGAGAAGCTCTGCATAATTGAGGGAGAGAAGGTCTACATCTTCTTCATCGACATCTACGTCCTAGACTATGATGGAAACTACTATGACCCCGCCCTGATAGCCGCCATGGCCGCTCTCGCAACCTCCAAGATACCGAAATACGAGGTCGTTGACGGGAAGGTTGAGAAGACCGAGGAATACTTCACTCCAACCCTGACCGCTCTACCCTTCAGCGTGACAATAGGCGCGATAAAGGAGAAACTTCTAGTAGACCCCCAGCTTGATGAGGAGAGCGTTCTCGACGTCTCGCTGATTGTTGGAACCGATGAGAAGGGGAACGTTGTCTCAATCCAGAAGAACTCCCCCGGCCCAATCCCACTCCCCCTGATGAACGAGATAATGGATATAGCGTGGAGGAAGACCGGCGAGATTAGGGAAAAGTTCCTGGAGGCGGTTAAGGTTGCAGGTAGGTAGAATCAAGGGGAATCCTGCTAAGAGGTTTGGAGCTAGGTATGGGTCGACGCTGAGGAAGAAGGTTGCCGAGATAGAGAGGGTTCAGAGGGCTTGGCATATCTGCCCCAGCTGTGGTCATCCAAGGGTTAGGAGGGTGGCGATTGGAATCTGGCGGTGTAGGAAGTGTGGATACACCTTTGCGGGAGGAGCCTGGGCGCCGACGACGAAGAGGTAGCTTCGAGGCGGAGATAGTCCTCCATCTCTCAGAAGAAGAGGCGGAGATTCTCGCCAAGGCTGTAAGACCGGAGGCTGAAGACATCCCATCCAAGAGAGTCTCTGTGGAGATTGAGGCTTTGGATGAGGAGCTTAGGCTTAGGGTTGCTGCGGTGGACCTAACTGCTCTGAGAGCTGCCTTAAACTCTTTCATAAGGTTCTTGGACTCTGCTCTGACCTCGATGAGGAGGGTTTCCTCTCAGAATAGTATCGGCAATAGCTCTTGATGGGGCAGACCTCGCATCTCGGCTTAGGGCTTCTACATATCTCCTTCCCAAACCCAACGAGCAGGGCATTAACCCTAGACCGCGTCTCGACCGGTGTAAGCTCCTCAAGCTTCCTCTTCACCTCCATGTAGCCGTCGTCTTTCTCAGCTATTCCAAGCCTCTTAGCGATGGCGT
>CAYTSD010000038.1:0-11346 GCA_964440495.1 uncultured Nitrososphaeria archaeon
CACGGCGCATTCCGCACGGACATCTAGAATTGTTCGATATACAGCAAGAGATGCTCAAAAAAGCACGTCATAAAATTGAGACAGCAGGACTACATAATGTTGAATTTATTCAAGGAGATGCTGTTAATCTCCCATTTGATGAGAGTAAATTCGATGTTGTCTTTCTTGTCGCAGTTTTAGGTGAAGTTTCAGATAAAGAAAGGTGTTTAGGTGCCATCTACAGAATCTTAAAACCATCAGGACTTTTATCCATCACAGAACAGCCGGGAGATCCGGATTTCTTACCTCTGCCAATTGTCCGCTCCTTGGCTGAAAAGCAGGGTTTCGAATTCGTAGAGAGCTATGGCAAGAAAAAGAATTATACCGCAAACTTTAGAAAGCCCAATCAGATGAATGAGAGATATGAGTACTCGGGGAATGAGGAAATATGGGTGGGTGAGGACATGTTCCAAATGCGGAGATAGAAGGAAGCAGGGAAGAAGGGGTGATAGATGGTAATGCTTCTTTTAATGTGAGGGAGTTTAAATGGGCATGGAGCTTAAGTTGACTCCGATAGCGCTCTTATTCATGATGGCCTGCATGCTCCTAGGCTTCACGATAGCGGTAGGCTCCCTCATCTCGATGGGCGGAGAGCTGAGAACCGAGACAATGTCTCCATTCTCCATCCCAACGATTCTGGTCTCCACCCTAGATCCATTAGCGATAGCCTTAGAATTTGCAGCGGTTATAATGATCTTCGTGGAGGCGGGGAAGATGGGCGGCGTTCATAGAAAGCTTGCCTCGCTCTCCTTATGCTTCCTAATAGCTTGGCTGGTTCTAAATTTCGGTGTCTTCATCCCCATGTCCTTTGCGGGATTGGCCTCTGGCTCCTTGAGCTTGGTGAGGATGGCCCTAGCCGTTAAGTCGTCAGCCGCAATCCCACAATACATTATACCCCTCACCCTAATCTATGGACTAGCATCCGTAAGAGAGAAGAAGCTTCTCCTCCCTGCAGCCACCCTGACAACGGCTGGAAACCTCCTGTTAACCCTTCTCCCAGTATGGTCCCTTAAGCTCACCCTCACAAGGTTGGCGGGAATGATGCTGATTTACAGACCAGTAATCGAGGTAAACTATCTCTCACAGCCATACCTAACCCTATTGATAATAGGATACCTCGGCGGAATCCTCTACCTAGTAGCCTACATCTCAACCTACCTTAAGTTAGGATCGCCGCGATAAATCTGACTATAGATATTATCGCGGAAAAGAGATGAACAGCATTAAAGTCTATCGAAATACTTTTGTCTTATGTAATTGCCGAAAAATACGATAATGTCAAACTTGTTACAAATGTGAAGGTTTACGAAAACTAAGCTTTGGCTCCTAGGTTTTGTGGAGAATTAAGTGGTCAGGCTGCCCGTCGTGTATCATGAGTCAACTTGGACGTTGCTCATCATCCCGTTATTGTAGGGTTATATGGCTTATATAAAACGTTATTTCCTAGTTGATGGCTTTATGAGGGAGAGGGTGTCGGTGAAGCCCTTTGGTTGATGTTGGGTCAGCCTTCCTACTCGCCGGGGTAATCTTGATAATCGGATTCGTATCTGACGAGGTTTCCCATAGGTTTGGGATACCTGACTTACTGGTTATGATAGGGTTGGGAATTCTACTCGGACCCGGGTTAGGGTTTATTCCAAGGGAGCCGTTGATGGATATAGCTCCATTCTTCGCGGCTCTGGCCCTTCTAATAATTCTGTTTGAGAGCGGGCTTAACCTTCCTCTAGGCAAGGCTTTAACAGGTGTTCCAAGAGCGTTTGTAGTAGGCTCCCTAAGCGTCGGGTTCTCAATAATAGTTG
Organism: uncultured Nitrososphaeria archaeon; assembly: GCA_964440495.1. Taxonomy (GTDB): domain Archaea; phylum Thermoproteota; class Nitrososphaeria_A; order Caldarchaeales; family Wolframiiraptoraceae; genus Benthortus. The sequence continues at coordinate 1,839 of CAYTSD010000038.1, forward strand.
CTCTAATAATTCTTGTTCCTTTCCTAGGGTGGGGGCCTCTAGAAGCGGTTCTCCTCGGAGGTATTGTAGGGGGCTCAAGCTCGGCGGTAATCCTCTCACTTGCGCCAAAAACGAGTCTTGGAAGTAAGGTTAAAGCCATTCTGAGCCTCGAGTCCATATACACCGATGCCTTGATCGTTGTATTCGCGTTGATTGTTATGAGGGTCTTGGCAATTCCGTCGGAGCGAGTAACCTTAGGAACGATTCTCAGCGAGATTATGGGTTCATTATTCATAGGGGTTCTGGTCGGAGTCGCTGCGGCAATTCTATGGGGGAAGGTTGCGGCAAGGGTTCATGGGAAGCTATTCTCGGATGTGATTACACTTGGTGTAGCCATACTTCTCTACGGTTTCTCGGAGCAGATTGGGGGAAGCGGTGCGATAAGCGTCTTCGTATTCGGAATAATCCTCGGAAATCCTAGGAGAGTTTATCCAAGGCTTCAGATGAGTACTCCGCAGGACTTCAGCCCCTACTCGAGGAAGTTCTATGCCCAGATGTCCTTTCTGATGCGCACCTACTTCTTCGCCTACCTTGGAATAATATTCCAGTTCCCTGATCCGTGGATGCTTCTCATCGGGGTGACATTAACAGCGGGGCTGCTTGCAGTGAGGTATCTCGCAGTTCTTCTCGGAACCTATGGGCTTAGGCTCAAGAGGTGGGAGAAGTTTTCCATGACGCTCCTCTGTGGAAGAGGGTTGGCGGCAGCAGTCCTCGCCAACCTAGCCATAAGCTACGCGCTCCCAATCTCAGGAACACTGATATTGCTGACGACTCAGGTAATAATCTATACCTCGATAATCTCAGGTATCGGGGCCTATCTTCCTCTTGGACGTGGAGGTGGAAGACCGTTAAGAACGCGTCTAAGTGTCTAGGCCTCCAAGCTACTTAACGCTTCGAGGACTATTCGAGCAGCTTTATCCACATAGGGTCTAAGCTTGTCGGCTGGGAGTATCGGCGTCCGCTTGACAACATTGTTGCTTAATACTAGTAGGGCTCCAGACTTGAATCCTCTTAGGTGGGCTAAGGAGAAGAGAGCTGCACACTCCATCTCGACCGCGACAGCTCCAACCCTCCTCCAAGACTCTGCGAAGCCTGGGCTCTCGGCGTAGAATGCGTCGTTCGAGACCACGGGAGCAACCATGAATCTGGCACCCGCTCCCCGGGCTGCTTGAACTAGAGCTTCAAGAACCTCGTAGGTTGGTGCACAGGGTGGGCAGACTCCAGGCGTGTAGGCGGCGGATACTCCTGAGCCTGACAGGTGTGTGGCCGCGTTAGGTATTACTAGGTCTCCAGCCTCCATCTCTTCGAGGAATCCTCCAGCGGTTCCAAGCCTAACCATGACCTTGGCTCCAAGCATTCTCAGCTCCTCGAAGACTATTGCGGCGGAGGGTCCGCCGATTCCATGGCATGCGACGCTTATCTCGACATCCTTGTAGTTTCCTGTGTAGACTGGGAAGCCTCTGTTCGAGTTGACGAGCCTTGGGTCATTAAGCATTCCCGAGACCTGCTCAACTCTAGCTGGGTCACCCATTACTACCACTCTCTCGGCCACGTCTCCACGCTTAGCTAGAATATGGTAAGGCCCATCGTGCATGAGGCTACACTGTCTTAGAGGGAATTAACGTTAATTTATATCCATGGCTCCACTTATTGACGTGACTCTATTCTACAGTGTTTATAGAAGCCCTTTCGGCTTAGTGGGGTTCGTCGGCTCTGAAGAAGGGTTAATGCACCTAGGCTTCTACAGGGGTCGAAGAAACTTCGAGAAATTTCTTGAAGCGAGGTATCCTGAGGCTGAATTTGGAGGGGAGGTGTTCAGTAGGCTGGTCAAGCTCCTCGACCTATACTTCAAAGGAGTTAGAATTGATCTTGATTACCCGCTAATTCTCAAGGGGTCGGAGTTCCAGCTCAAGGTCTGGGAGAAGGTTAGGGAGATAGGATACGGTGAGGTGAGAAGCTATGGATGGATTGCTAAGAGGATAGGAATGCCTAAGGCGGCTAGAGCAGTTGGTAGAGCAGTAGCCTCAAACCCAGTTGCGCTCATAATCCCCTGCCACAGAGTCATTAGAAGCGATGGAACAATAGGAGGATTCGGCTATGGAGTCGGTTTAAAGAGAAAGCTCCTCAAACTAGAGGGAGTAGAGATTTAAGAAAAATATCTAGAGAAGTCGTCTCAATTCCTAAACCATTACACTTCTAATGTTGTGAACGTGAACGTGCTCGCCTCTCCTAATATCTCTAGCTGCTTCCCCTATTACTTCTCCATATTTTATCACCTTCTCACCTCCCCTAAAGTCTTTTAATGCAATCTTATGGCCGAAAGGTATGCTGTCCTCAGCCTTGATAATAATTTTTCTCTCACCTATCATTATTTCTACGTCTTCTCCTCTCTTAACCTCTTCAAGCATTGTTGCAACATTGTCTCTCTCGGTTAACGCTATAGCTCGCTTCATAGAATCATCCCCCTCACATATATCTCGATTGTTCTATCATATCCTATTATCTCAGCCTTCGTTTTCTCTCCAGACGCTACCCTGATAAGTTTTTCAAAAATCTTCTCAGCAACCTCTTCAAGAGTCTTATTCTGGGTTATCACATCACTAATATCAACGTCGATATGCTCTGATAGCTTCTGAGAGGTTTCAGGATTTCCACAAACTTTGATTACTGGAGCTATTGGATAACCCTGTGGAGCCCCTCTACCTGTCGTGAATATCAGCAACTGCGCTCCTCCAGCAACTGGACCTGTCAGAAACTCTATCTCCCTCCCCGGGGAAATCATCACGTATAGTCCCTTACCTTGGGGTTTCTCCCCATAGTCTAACACGCCCTCAATAGGCCTGCTCCCACCTTTTACAATCGCTCCCAAAGATTTCTCTTCAATCGTAGATAAACCTCCCCGTATATTCCCGGGGGTTGGATTCGACCCACGGATATCTATTCCAAGAGATTTTATCCTGTCCTCAAGCTCTTTTACAACTTTTAGAATTCTCTCAGCTACTTCCGGTGTTTTAGCCCTCTTCGCCAATATATGTTCTGCTCCAATTATTTCTGTTATTTCCCCGAAGATAGCTGTCCCCCCTTCATCGATTAGTCTATCTATTACAAGTCCTACGGCAGGGTTTGAAACTATTCCCGAGGTGGCGTCGGAAGAGCCGCACTTTATTCCTACAGTTAGATGACTTAGGTCGAAACTCTTTCTCCTAAACTCCTTCGCATACTCAAGCTCCCTTCTCGCGATTTCAACTCCTCTCTCAACAGCCTTACTGAATCCACCCAACTCCTGAATAACTATGCTCTCAACAGGTTTGCTGGACTTCGCGATCTCTTCTTCGAGACGGTTTATGGAGACGCTTTCACAGCCTAACCCCACGAGAACTACGGCGGCAACGTTCGGATTCCGCCCCAATCCTATTAATGTTCTCTCAACAGTCTCTAGGTCTGATGGGGTCATACAGCATCCCTGATGATGGAGCAAAGCCTTACAGCCTGGAACCCTACTCGCTATCTCTTCAGCTACTTCATTTGCGCATCCAACAGTTGGGATAATGGCGACATAGTTTCTAACCCCGACTTCTCCATTCTCCCTCTGAAAACCCATAAACTCCATACAGCTTCATTTCATGGTTCTCGTATTATAAAGTTTCCCTGCTCTTCACTCTGACTCCTCATCATCCACATTAGCGTGTCAGGAGTTCCAACGCTCTTCACAGCTCAGCACTTAGGAATAGCTAAAGGTAGGTTAAAAGGTTTAAGAAATCGTAAAAGCGCCTTAAAACAACTTCTCCTCCAAAAATATCGTCAAAGCAATGAAAAATCGGAAACGCCGGGTCATAACTATACTTGTCTTAGCTGGTTTTAATGTTATGCATTGCTTCTAGGTCTCTTTTGAAGGGCCTGAGTTCCTTTGGTACAGGTATGTCTATAGGTTCTTTCAGCGAGATTCCCCGTGTCTTCTTTTCGCCCCAAACTTTCGAGTTGAACTCCTGTATCAGTGGCGTGTATTTGGTGTATCGGGTGCTCCACTTCGGTTTAGGGAATCCTTGGAGGTGTATGCTCTTCTTTGAGTAGAGTTTCCTCCAAATCTCGTCGGTTATGAACGGCGTTATTGGGGCAAGCATTAGGAGTATGTTTCTGAGAACTTGGTGGAGGGTGTACCAGGCAGCTTTCTGCTCGCTCTTTTTGAATCCTGAGCCATATGCTCTAGGCTTAGACATCTCTATGTAGTGGTCTGCAAATATGTTCCATGTGAAGTCCCTTATGACTGTTGCTGGGATGAAGAAGTTGAATTCACGGTATCCTCTGAGACTCTTCTTGATAGCTGAGGTTAGCTCCGCTAGAATCCATTTATCGGTTGCCGTGAGTTCAGCGGTTCTCGGTATAGGGAATATTGAGACATAGCGCGCTATGTTCCATAGTTTTGTTAGGAATTTTCCTGCACCAGCGATTCTCTGCTCAGATATTCTGAAGTCTTCTCCGAGGCTTGCCTCTTGGGCGCTCCAGTATCTAAATGTGTCCGCACCATATTTCTCAAGTATCGGGATTGGGTCTATTACATTTCCCTTGCTTTTACTCATCTTTTCCCCGTGTTCGTCAAGCCCCATTCCACCTATCCAGACATGTTTGAACGGGGGCTTACCCGTAAGCTGATAGCATCTTAACACCGTATAGTATAGCCATGTTCTAACTATGTCTTTTCCCTGAGGCCTGATTCCAGTTGGATAGGTTTCCTTGAAGAATTTCTTGTCTTTCGTGTAGCGTGTTATGAAGAGGGGGGAGATGCTTGAATCCATCCATGTGTCAAATGTTCTCGTCTCGCCTATGAACTCCGTTGAGCCACATTTCCTACACTTCTCGAAGGGAGCCTTATCTCTCCAAGGCCTATAGTATTTTCCAGGTTCAGGAACATGTGGTTCACCACACTTTGCACAGTACCAGACAGGTATCTCCGTGGCATAGTATCTACGCCTGCTTATCGGCCAGTCTATCCGGAGGCTGTTTATCCAGTCTATTAGGAGCCTCTTATGATGCTGTGGATGGAACTTCATCTTATCTGTCAGCTTAAGAAGTTCTTGAGAGAAGTCGAGCTGCTTCAAGTAGTATTCCTTCATCGGGATTATCTCTATCGGGGTCTTACTTCTCTCGCATATCGGTGTTCTATGAACAATGTTTTCAACCTTGGTGATAAGACCCATAGACTTTAGGTCTTCTATTATTGCTTCTCTAGCTTCTTCCACTTTCATCCCCGCATATTTTCCAGCAGCTTCGGTCATTCTTCCATCTTCACCTATTGCGACAACCTCTTTTAACCCGAGTTCTCTGAAGAGGAGGACATCCGTGTAGTCTCCGTAGCTGCATATCATCACCGCCCCTGTCCCGAACTCTGGCTTCGCCGCTGGGTGAGGAATTATCTCGACTTCCTGCCCATATATTGGAACTATAGCATGTTTTCCATGAAGATGGGTGTAGCGTTCGTCTTCGGGATTTACGAGGACTGCTCTACAGGCCGTGAGAAGCTCAGGTCTGGTGGTCGCTATTATTAGGTCGCTTCCATCCTCCTTGACCTTGAATTTTATGTAAACGAGCTTTGCTGGAAGTTCCTCGTACTCAACCTCCGCGTCGGCTAGGGTTGTTCCACATTCCCAGCAATAATTATTCGGCCTCGTCGCTGTATAGATTAGCCCCCTGTTCCATAGCTCTATGAATGTCGCCTGTGTAAGCTTCCTATACTCCTCTGAGTCTGTCCGATAATAGTTTTCGAAGTCTCCGCTGAGCCCCATGCGTTTCATTATTTTTATCATGTCTGCTTCGAGGTCGTCGAGGGCGTGGCTGCACAGCTCTATGAATTTCTCTCTCGAAGCCTCTCTCATCGAGATACCGTAGGTTTTCTCCGTGTAGATCTCTACGGGGAGACCGTTTCTATCGATTCCTATCGGGAAATAGACCTCGTATCCCATCATCCTGGCTGTGCGTGCGATCATATCTATCTGAGAGTACTGGGCTGCTGCTCCAATATGCCATGGCCTCCCACTGGGATATGGTGGAGGGGTGTCTATCGTGAACTTCTTTTTCTTGGACCTAATCCTAAACCTATAGATCCCTTCCTTCATCCATCTCTCAAATATCTCTTTCTCCTTCTCAGGGTTCCAGCGCTTCTCAACGATCTTCGGCCTGAACATCATATCCTCTCACACGACTCCCTAGAACTCTTAATTAATCTTTCACTTTCTGGAGACGTATGGGTTTCCCTTTATGTGGAATCTCCACTTTCTTCTCTTTCCACCGCTTACACCGATTCTGGGTGTTGCAGCTATCTCGAACTTCTCCTCACGGTCTCCTTGCGCTATGAATATCTCTGTTGAGGTTGTTAGGTCGACGCCGTTTAGACTCTTATCGATTAGGAGGGCTTTGGTCAGTCTTCCAGGTCCACTTGTCAGAAGCCTTAGGTCTTCAACCCCTCTATTCCTTCTCATAAGCTCTATCCCTTGGAGGGGTTCAATAGCTCTTATCAGAACTGCTCCAGGGCTCCCCTCAGGCTCTGTGGTTACGTTGAACATCCAGTGATTCCCGTAGGAGAAGTAGATGTAGGCGTAGCCGCCGCCTTGGAACATTATCCTGTTGCGTGGAGTCATCCCCCTCCATGCATGGCTTGCAGGGTCATCCCTCCCTCTATAGGCTTCTACCTCAACTATCTTCCCGACCAAGAGTTCATCCTCAATCCTCCTAACCAAGAGTTTTCCAAGGAGGTCTCTAGCTACGTCGACGGTGTATCTCTCATAGAACTCTCTACCCAGTCTCCTGAACCTCATTTTTCTCTCACTTAGAAAATGGGGGGAGGGTGTCTAGATTCCAAGTTTGTCAAGCTTCTTCCTCGCCTTCGTCAGCGTGTCAGCCTTGAAGGGGCTGAGAATCTCTGGAGTCTCCTTCTCTTCGGTCTTCCTCTTGACGAAGAGCCCGCACCGCCCGTCAGGAAGCATCTTAACCTGGATACACTGGGCGTAGGGGCATTTATAGCCTGTGCATGGAGCGTTAACCCATCGACACCAGGGTGGGTTGCGTTTGTAGTCGAGTGCTCTTCTACCGCATCTGAAGAACCTGCAGCGGGGGTTGCATATGGGGGTCGGCTCCCTACTGAGAACCCACTCCACCTTCTCTCCACCTTTCGGAGGGTTGCTGGAGGCCAACGTAAATCTTCTCCCCACACCTAGTTATTAGGTTTGCCTTCTAGGTTTAGCCGCCCTGTAGGTGGAGTATCCCGCTAAAATGGCGGCAGCCGCTAGAGCCGCTAGAGAGGCTGAGAACCCTAGGTCGTCGAGGGAGACGAGGCCTCCACCAAGATTGACGTAGGCCTTCAATCTAACCACATGTCTCCCAGGCCCCCTGGCGTCTAGCGTTACGCGGTGGATGAGGCTACCGCTTGGGTCGTAGAGGTCAACCCTCAGCTTCCCTGGATAGGGTAGTTTGAGGCTTATGGGCGAGCCGTCTGCAACCGCATCATAGATTGGCTGCTCGTCAGCGTATATCTTCACGTGGACTCCATTGAGGGGTGCTCCGAAACCGTCTCTAAGCTCGATTCTGTAGGGGAAGTTGACTGACTCGACCTTGACCTCAACCTCCTTCGCCGAGATATCGACCGAGCCTCTGTAAACTAGGTGGTCTTCGCCGACTACTTCTAGGAGATAGGTACCGTAGAATAGCTTGAATCTAGCCGCTCCCTGAGAGTCTGTGACGGCCTCATAGTGTTCTCCAGTCGCTTGATCGCTTACAGTGAGCTTGTAGCCGGTTAATGGAGCTCCTCCATAATCTCTCAGCAGGAGGGTTGCTGTAGCCCGGTTCACCTCGACCTTAAGCTCAGCCCTCGGCCTCTCGATAAGGGTCTCAGCCTCCCCGATCTTCCGCCCCCTCCTAAAGACCTGGATTATGTAGGTGCCTGCCCTGATCTTTCCGGTGCTTAGGGGGAGGTTCTCTACGAGGGCTGTGCCGTTGACGTTGACGGGTAGGGTGGTGAAGTTTGCCGCAAGCTTATTGCTCACGGTTATCGCTACTCCTTTGACTGGTTCACCGTCCTCGTCGACGACCCTGACCTCCAGTTTGGCCAGCTCCGCTACAAGGTAGAGGGACTGAGAGGAGGTTATGGCTCTGGTCTCAGAGTATATCGGCAGGTCCCCAACCCTAGTCCTCATAGTCACGTTGATAAGGTATTCCCCAACCCCCTCAACGTCGGAGGATGGGAGATTCGAGAACGTGGCTAAGCCTTCTGGAGCGCTCCCCGAGAAGGTTAGGTTACCTGCCTTCAACACTACCCCAACCTTGGGAACATTCTCACCCTCGAGATTTGTTATCGTTACATTAAGGTTTAGGAGGGGGAGGGTTAGGCTTAGGTTGAGGAGAGGCTCGCTCACCCTTACATCCTCTGTGAGCAGCTTGACCCCCTCCCACCAAGCCTCTAGCTTATAGTCGCCTACACCCTCCAGAGAGCTGTAGGGTATATTGACGAAGTAGGCTTTTCCAGACTTGTCTGAGACAGCGGTTGAGTTGAAGGCGCCGCCTAGGCTTAGGAGCTTGAAGCCAACCTTCTCGACAGGCTCTCCATCCATGTTCACAGCAGTCACGTTAATCTTCGCTATCTGGGCTGTCATGGTTAGAGTCCTCTCCTGAGGGTAGTTGAGCTGACCTGAGGCGACGGTCACTCCACCTAGCCTGACGCTGACATTGTATAGGGCTTGAGGAAGATCTAGGAAGAGGGCGTGCCCAGTCGAGTTCGTCACGAACCTATAGAGCTCCTCACCATGGGTTAGTATGACCTCAGCCCTTGGAACAGGGTTTCCTAAGGGGTCTAGGACCCTGATTACCGCCTGCTGGGGCTGGGCTGCGGCGGAGCCTAAGAGTAGTGGGAGAAGTATTAGAATGATTAGGCACGCTATAGTCCTCTTCATGGGTACTCACCGCTCGATTCCCCGCTCTTCCCCGCGGAGGGCTGCTTTAAACCGTACACCTCAAGTATATGACTATGAGCCGCCTGTAGGATCTCCTTAGCGGTCTTGAAGGTGAGTCTACGTAGGGCTCTCGGATAGTCCAGCCAGATATAGCCTATATGCTCGAAGGATAGTCTAACCTCTCTCGTCGGAGACCTGGCCAGATAGAAGACCACAGTCTTCCTCACTAGTTGGCCCAGCTTCCTATAGAAGTAGTGGATCTCCTTCCTGAACCCTGGCACAATCCCTATATCCCTTATCCCTGTCTCTTCCCAGACCTCTCTTCTAACAGTATCTATCTCGGTCTCGCCAGGCTCGATAGCGCCTTTGGGGAAGTCCCAGTGACCAGCTTCATAGTGTAGGAGGAGGTACTCGATCAGGCTTCCCTCCATGTAGAAGAGGACCGCTCCAGCAGAACGCTCTCTAAGCATCCGCTAGCACCTCTTAATCATCCCCTCGCTTCGAGGGCTAAACCGCTTAAATAATCTTATTTA
>CAYTSD010000039.1:0-9804 GCA_964440495.1 uncultured Nitrososphaeria archaeon
TTCTTGAGAAGTTTAGTGAATGTCCTAGAATAATTTTCCTCTCACCGATGATAGGCGGCTATAACTTGATAGCTATTATGATAGCGGAGAGTATGAAGGTTCTAGAAAGTATAACCACGATCTGCGCCATAAGAGCTCATAAAGGTATCAGACGAAGCGAGCTAATAATTCTCGGCGACCCAGTGTATCCGAGTCATCTACCTATCAGGCTTATAGAAGATAGAAAAAGACGTACCGCGCCTTGTGGATTTAACTGCTGTAGATGTCAAAGATATTTAGAGGATAAGTGTCTTGGATGTCCAGCGACCCGATGCTATAGAGGGTTTCTCTAGTTATTTGAAGCTCGGCCTCTTTGAGAGGAGTTTTGGGAGGGGGAGGGGCTTGAAGGGTCTTCCAGCGGTCTTTGACTTTATCTCCTCGATAAGCTTCTCAGGCTTCATGGAGACAACATCCTCCTTATCCCTGATTCTCACACTTAGAACCCCTGTCTTCCTCTCTCTATCTCCATAGACAACCACGTAGGGAATCCACTCGGTCTCAGCGTCCCTAATCTTCCTATCGACGCTTTCATCTCTGTCGTCGACGTCAACGCGTATTCCATGGGCTTCTATGCTCCTCATTAGGTTGACGCAGTCCTCAATGTGTCTTCCAGCTACGGGGATCAATCTAACCTGGGTTGGTGAGAGCCATAGGGGTAGAGAGGGTTTTCCTCCAGCCTGCCTCGTCATATATGCCTTCTCTAGGAGAGCGTAGATCACACGCTCGATAGCTCCGCTTGGAGAGCAGTGAAGAATTATTGGATACTTCTTACGGCCGTCGACGTCCACGTAGGTTATCCCATAATGTTTAGCGTTTTCCACATCTATCTGGTCTGTTGAGAGGGCTGCGGCCTTTCTCTGGCTGTCAACGAAGTTAAACTCCCATTTGAGAATGAAGTAGAAGAAGCGTTCATCCCACATCTCCACTAGGACTGGTTTCCCAAACATCTTGACAAGCTCGTGGACGAACTCCTTGTTCTCCTCATAGAAGTCTCTTGTGAATCTTATAGCCATCTCTAAGTCGTCTCTGCTAAGCCCTATCCCTTCAACAACCTCAAGGCTCAGCTTTAGCCTGCGCTTCATCTCAGACTTAGCCTGCTCCAAGTCTTTACAGAATGCGTGGGCGTCTGGCATCGTGAAGGCCCGCAGCCTCCTAAGCCCAGCGAGCTCCCCACTCTTCTCCCTCCTAAAGCTATATCGCGTCAGCTCGTAGAGCCACAGGGGTAGGTGGCGGTAGGAGAGCTGCATATCCTTAGCCATGAGGAACTGGCCGAAGCATGCCGCGAAGCGGAGGAAGTATCTCTTCTGATCCGATTGGAGGATATATTGTCTGGCTGGAAACCTGTTCAGATACTGTTCGAGGCTTGGGTGGGTGACATCGTACATTATCGGGGTCTCAACCTCCATTCCACCATACTCGACCACCTTCTCCGTCACGAACTGCTCTAGGAGAGACTTTATCAGCCTACCCTTAGCAGGCCAACGCATGTTCCCTGGGTCGCTTGCAGGTTCGTAGTCAGCTATCTCCAGACGCTTCATGAGTGAGACGTGGGGAGGCTCCTCCAGCACAGCCCTCGACTTGGAGATCTCATATCTTGCGAAGGCTTCGAGACCCTCATGTCCCTTGAAGTCGAAGCCATCCACAGGCTTCAGCTCACCTTCAGGCGTTAAGATGAACCAGTAGGACTTCAGCTTCTCCTCCGCCGCTAGGGCTTGAGACTCCTCCTCAACCTCCTCGATAGGCTTCAGAGCAGCCCCTCCAGGTTCATAGCTTCTAAACTGCTCGGCCAGCGGATGCCCTTTCACGGCTATTGTGAGACGCTTATTCCATCCGAAGGGCGCTCTCCTAACCTCCACCCCGAGCCTCGAAGCGTGTCTCTCAAGGGTCTCGAGTATCTGGAGAGCTTTAGAGGGCGGGGCCAGGCTGCCGCTTAGATGAGCATAGGGGTATATGACGAGCCTATCGACCTTGAGTTTCTGGATCAGGCTTGAGACATCCTCCAAAACCTTCCCTACAACGGTTTCATCATCCTTTCTCTCTACAGCTGTTAGGAGGAGGAGGGCGTCCTCAACCCTGACAGGCTTCTTCTCAGCGCTCTCATATACGCTGCTCTCAGGCTGTATAGGCTCATACTCGACATAGTCTACATGAAGTTGTAGAACCTTCAAGCCCGATTCCTCCGCTCCTCCCCTAAAACCTAGAACAGGAATTTATATTTGCATGTATCGCCAGCGCTCTATCCTCCTCTCCTCCCTCGTCAGCTTCTTATACTCTTTATAGTGTTTCTCACAGAGATAGGCTCTCCCCCTTGAGATACTTATCCTGAGGACGTGGGAGACTTTCTGAGCCGAGATGGACCTAACAGCAGGCTCCTCGCAGCCCTCAACGGAGCACTTCACACCCTTTGAGACTTTACCCAACCTGCAGCACCCTCCCAGACACCTAGACCACCTGGAGATAACATTTACTCTAGAAAGATTTTTACTGTGACCTATGAGAATCCAAGCGAGGATGCCGAAGTGCTATAGGTGTGGAGGGGAGGGCGAGGTCTATGTCTCCTATATGGGTAAGTATCTCTGTCGTAGATGCTTCATAGAGTTTTATGAGAAGAAGGTTAAGAACACGGTCATAAAGTATGGAATGTTCAAGGATGCTAGGAGGATAGGTGTAGCGGTCTCAGGTGGAAAAGATAGTATGGCCATGCTTAGAGTTCTTCAAAGAATCTTCCCGCAACTCGAGTTCACGGCAATCCACATCAACCTAGGGATAGGAGAATACTCTAAGGAAGGCGAGGAAGTGGTTAGAAGGCTGGCGGAGGAGCTTGGAGTAAACCTAGTAGTTCATAGACTTGAGGAGGAGGGCTTCACGATTCCAGACCTACTAAACACCCCGTATAGGAGGAGAGTATGTGGAGCCTGCGGAATAGTTAGAAGATACCTCTTGAATAGGATTGCATGGGAGCTTGGCTTGGATAGGCTTGCCACAGGCCACACCCTCGACGACACGGTAGAGCTATTGTTCGAACTTTATCTCAACGGGAGGGTTGAGGAGATTGTAAGGGTTAGACCCATTCTGGAGGGTGGGTTGAGGATGGTTGAGAGGGTTAAGCCTCTAATAGAGATTACCGATGAAGAGAACCTACACTATGTCCACCTCACCGGCACACCCTACGGAGTCCTCGAATGTCCGCTCCTTAAAGGCTCAAGAATGATGAGGAGAAAGAGACTAATCGCTAAGATAGAAGAGGAGATTCCACGGTTCCGCCACCTCCTATACAAATCACACATCAAGAGAATTCTCCCAAAACTTGAGAAAACGGTTGAGAAACCAGAGCTTAAAGCATGCGAGATATGCGGGATGCCTACGACAAGTAGAATATGTAGCTATTGTAAACTTGTTTCAAGAGTCTCAGAGACGGTGAAGGCGGGATGAGCAGGCGGAGAATCGAGCAGCAGATGCTTGACAGATTCGCTGGAGGATTGGTCGAGTTTCTAGCAAAACATAATGTAAGCCCCATGGCCTTAACACTCTCTGCATTTGCACTCGCGTTAGCGGCCTCCATAACATACTTCTTCGCATCCATAAGACCCTTACTATACATCCTAGCTGGAATACTGCTGATAATCTCAAGTTTCTTCGACGCAATAGATGGCGCAGTCGCTAGAAGACTTGGAAAAGCAAGCGACTTGGGCGCATTCATAGACTCAACCATGGACAAGCTCGGGGAATCAGCGGTTCTCATAGCAGTCACGGCTTCAGGGGCGGTTGACCCACTATGGGGAGCATTAGCTCTAGCCTTCTCAATAATGGTTAGCTATGTGAGGCATAGAGCGGAGCCTCTCGGAGTCAGCCTAAAGGGCGTAGGCTTCATGGAGAGAGCTGAGCGACTAATACTACTTGTGGCCGCAACATTTCTAGAGCCATTCCTACATGGAGCGCTTCAAGCAGCAATAATATTAATCGCAGTCTTCGCGGCATTCACAGTCACGTATAGGATAGTTTTCACCGTGAGGAGACTTATTCATAGGCTTTCCTGAATCTTATTACTCCATCCTTGAACTCAAGTTCATAGACCTCGTTTACCTCGAGCTTAACGCCTAGAAGCATGTATTCCTCCTCGCTTAGGAAGAGCGTCATCTTCGGCTTAACGAACTCTCTAATCGCTGGAAACATCCCAATCGACTGAAGCTGGCTTAGAACATCCTGAAGCATCCGTTGAATCATTACCGACTCCTCTCTTACCCCTGTAACCTTTACAGGCTCCCTTCCAACACGTTTTTCCTCAACGAGCTCTATGACCTTCCCTAGTCTTCCCGTTTCAGGGTCTCTCATGCTGGAGACTCTGTAAACTCTGACTAATACCATGAATGCATCTTATTGAGATTCCTCTAAGTCCTCTAAATACTTTGTGTATTCATCGGATTCCATGAGCTTCTCAAGCAGGCCTTCATCAACTATCTCTAGTTTCACTATCCATCCCTCTCCGTAGGGGTCGTCGTTCACAAGCTCAGGAGAGTCAACCAGCTTGCTATTCACCTCTATTACCTTGCCTTCTATAGGGGAATAGACTTCCGCTGAAGCCTTCACGGACTCTAACGTAGCTATAGGCTCATTCTCTTCGACCTTCTGACCGACGTTAGGGAGCTCAACATAGATAACCTCTCTAAGCTTCTTCTGAGCATAATCCGTTATCCCTAGGGTCGCCTTCTTATTTTCAACCCTTAGCCAAACATGCTCCTTAGTATAGTATAGGTCGCTGGGAACCTCATAACTTTCAGACATTTCCTATCTCCCTCCAAGCTCAGTTAGAACCTACTACGCCGCTATAAATACTATTTCAGCAGATCCCTGATGGATTTGTATTCACCCTTCTTGTAGTATTTTATGGTTGTCTTGAGCATAATCCTCGCGCCAAGGGATTCGAAAAGCGACATAAGCGCTGCCCCCGATATCTCCCCTGAAAGCTCACCAGACTTTATCTTCTCAGCAATTATCAGCACTATCGTCTTAGCTAGTTCCGGATACTGTTCGAGCGCCGCTTCAAGAACCTCGTCTCCCCTCTCGACGAGACGTTTACGAAGTATTTTCACGGCTTCCTCTAAGCTTAGAGAACCTCCCTCTTCACGCCGATTCCTGCTTGAAAGTAGTTTCCTCATCTTTTTCAATCTGAGAAGTCTAAGCTCCAAGTCTTCATCCATGCCATCTTAAACAGGCTTCACCTAGATTTTAGGATATAATAGAGTTTATATTTCTCTCAAGCCGGCTCAGCCTAGAATGAGGGAGTATTTTTCAAGAGTCTCGGACAGGGACATAGAGTTTCTTGAAAAGGTCTTCGGTTCTCGGAACGTAAGTGTGGAGGAAGAGGAGCTTATAGCGAACTCCATCGACGCATTCCTAGGAACATTCCATAAACCCGGGGCAGTCGTATGGCCTGAAGACGCTGAACAGGTCGGCCAGCTACTCAAGTACGCGAATCAAAGGAAGATTCCAGTCTACGCTAGAGGAAGTGGGACAGGGCTCTCTGGAACAGTTCCAATTCACGGCGGAATAGTGGTTAATATGACTAAGATGAATAAAATAGTCGAGATTCTTGAGAGAGACTTACAAGTAAGAGTCCAGCCGGGGATAATCTATGAGAGATTGAACAAGCAGCTTGAACCTTATGGACTCTTCTTCCCCCCTGACCCTGCAAGTGGGTCCTACTGCACGGTTGGGGGGATGGTTGCATGTAATGCTTCAGGGTTGAAGGCTGTAAAATATGGAACAACGAGAGATTATGTGTTAGGTTTCCAGGCAGTGTTTGCAGACGGCTCCATTAGAAGGCTTGGAACAAGGACGTTCAAGTATTCAACAGGATATGATTTGGTTAAGATGATGATAGGTTCTCAAGGAACGCTGGCGATATTCACGGAGATAAGTCTGAGGCTTAGAACGCTCCCAGAATATGCTCAAACAGCTGTAGCATTCTTTCCATCAATAAGGTCTGCTACGGAAGCGATATATGATGTTGTAAGAAGGGGTCTTGACATAGCTGCAATAGAGTTTCTGGATAAGGCGATGCTGCATGCCCTCTCTGGGTATAAAGGTATGGAGCTTCCTGAGGCTGAAGCTATGCTTCTGTTCGAGGCTCATGGCGTTGAGAGCGGCGTAAAAGAAACCATGAATAGAATAATCAGCGTTCTAAAAAATCATGAGGGATTTAACATAATTTTAGCTGAGAGCGAGGAGGATAGGGAGAGATTATGGAATGTTAGGAGAGGAGCTTATCCAGCGACCCTGAGACTGGCTAAAATCGCTATGATAAGCGACGTAATAGTTCCAATATCGATGCTTGCAGACGCTGTTGAGAAAGCCTATGAGATAGGTAGGAAGTATGGCGTTAAGGTAAGCTGCATGGGGCACTTCGGAGACGGAAACATACATGCGCACTGGGGATTAGATGAGAGAAGCGAGAAAGCGGTAGATATACTCCATAAAGCAAACGCCGAATACGTTGAATACGCATTATCTATCGGAGGGGCTGTTTCAGCGGAGCATGGTATAGGAACGGAGAAGAAGATGTTCATGAAGCTTCAGCATCCAGAATCATACGACCTCCTACTAAAAATCAAAAGACTCCTAGACCCAAACGACATACTCGCACCTGGAATAATATTTGATGTAGAGGAAGTGTTGGCTGAGAGTGTGGGTTGAAGATGCCCAACTCAAAGAGACTAACCTCCCTCCTCAATGATTACTCAGAAGATATTCAGAAATGCATTAGATGCGGCTTCTGTAACAGCGTGTGTCCAACCTCGAATGCAAGTTTCTCCTACAAAGGCTCAAAGACCTCGCGTGGGAGACTCGTTATTCTTCAAGCAATAATCTCGAATGCCGCTGAGATAGACCCCTTCAATGAGAGGTTCAGAAGCCTCATAGATTATTGCTTTGGATGTAGGAGATGCTTGGAGGTTTGCCCCGCAGGTGTGAGAATTCCTCAGCTAATGTGGAGGATAAAGCATGCCTATAATGTGGAGAAGGGATCGGGGATAAGAGAAAAAGTCATGGAACATTATGGTGAACTCGAAAAACTTGCAGCCAGAGTAAGCGGCTTTGCTAACTGGGTTAAGGAGAGCGGGTTAGGTAAAGTTATCCTCGAGAAGGTGGGTGGAATAGATAGGCGTGCACCCTTCCCCAAGTTTTCTTCAGAGATCTTAGAGGAGTGGATTAGGAATAGGGTGAGACCGGAGTCTAATGAGGATAGGCTAGCGTATTTCATAGACGTTTTCACGAACTTCCATGAAGTTGAGCTTGGCAGAAGGGCGGTAGAGTTTCTGGAAATGCTTGGATACAGTGTCGTCGCCCCGGAGCAGAAAGAGGCTGGAACACTGATGCTTGAGGAAGGGTTGCTGGAAGCTGCCGAGAAGACTGCGAGATTCAATGTAGATAGCTTCTATAGGGAGGTGGGGAAGGGTGCAAGAGTCTTGACAACCTCTCCCGCAGCCTACGTCGCTATGAAGAAGGATTACCCAGAACTCCTACAGGATGAGAAGTCTAGGAAGGTTGCGGAGAAGACCTTCGATATCCTAGAAATCGTTAAAGAAGAGGTTGAGAGGGGTAGAATATGGTTTGAGGGAGACGAAGAGGAGATAGTTTATCATGTTAGCTGCTTCACTAAGGCAAGTGGATTAAGCAACCTGATAAAGGAGCTTCTGAGAAAAGCCGGGTATAAGTTAAGGATATTTGACGAGTGCTGCGGAGTAGCTGGGATATGGGGGATGAAGAAGGAGCATTACGATGAGGCTGCCGACGTAGGGTCAAGGCTCTTTGAAAAGATTAGAAGTGCAGGGTTACCTGTAGTCTCTCAAAGCGAGACCTGTAGACTCCAGATAAGGCACCATACTGGAGCCAGGGTTATTCATCCCTTTGAAGCGCTTCTGGAGAGGATGAGAGTTAGGCAGGACGCCTCCCAAGCCTGATTCCCCTCAATCTAACCGGGGGGCCTCCGAACCATACAGGTATTCCCTGCATTGGGTCGCCTTTTCCACAGTATCCGGCTGAGAACTTTAACTCTTTCCCTACAGCGTCTATGGAGGAGTAGAAGTCTCTCGTCGTAAGCTCTATCACCGGGTTCCTAACAGGTTTTCTCAGCTCACCATCTTCTATGAGGTAGGACTCCACCCCCACGTAGCGTTGATTCCATCTTATGTCGTCGATGTTCCATTCCTGGTAGCTTCTTATGTAAACCCCTCTCCGTATATCTTCTATTAGTTCTTGGAGGCTGTAGTCCCCAGGCTTCATGTATGTGTTCGCCATCCTTATTATGGGTTCAACGTCGTAGCTGCTTGCTCTTGCGGCTCCGTTGCTCTCAACGCCGAAGACCGCCGCTGTCTCCCTGTTATGGAGAAGTTCTTTCAGGATACCGTTCTCTATGAGTTTCCTCTCCCTGACCTCGACTCCTTCATCATCGTATAGGTAGTAGCCGAAGGATTTTGGAAGCGAGGGGTCGTCAACCACTGTCACATGCTCTGAGCCTATCTGTGTTCCGAGGAGGTCAGGTTTAATGTAGCTTTCACCAGCTTGAGCCGCTTCACGTCCAAGAACTCTGTCCGCCTCTCCTGGATGACCAGCAGACTCATGGCAGACTATTCCAACTATCTCCGAGTCAACCACGACATCTACTTCCTCATCCACAGGCGGTTCAACCGCCTCTAGAAGCATCTTGGCTAGGGCTTCAGACTCCTCGCCTAGCCTTTGAGGGAGATTCCATAGCTCAACCGCCTCCCACCCCCTCGCCTCACCGAGATTCTCGAATCTCTGGATGCTTCCACGCTGAGGATGATAGGCCGTCAGGAAGTATTCCCCAGTAACCCTTGGAATCCTGTGATATACGTCGGCTCCATCGCTGGTTACCACATGTTTCTCGGTGTCCCATCTACCTACCTCTATCAGGCGGGATGGAAGCTTCACACCCCTCTTTTCACAGGCCTCGACAGCAGCCTTATCAGCCTCCCTCAGATACTCGGTCTTCGCCTCAACATCAACCACATCGAAGGGAACCCTCGGCTTCACCTCCACCTTTCCTCTACCAAGCTTCCCCTCACCCATCGAGACACCTTTACTTAGAACCTTAACAGCCGCCCTAGCCATGTCGACAGCGTCTCTGACAACCCTCCTGATAGACTGCTTTCTAAGCTCATTCGTTGATGAAAACCCCATAGAGTTGCCTACAATAACTCTGACAGAGACTCCCTGAGTGACAGACCTCGCAGACACTTCTGGGACACCATTCTTCAACACAACGCTCTCCCTAACATCTCTCTGGAATCTGGCCTCAGCATAACCTGCCCCAAGCCTCCTCGCATAATCAACCGCAAAGGAGAGCAAATCCTCATACATTCCAGAAGTTAAACAATTTTTGAAGTAAATTAAGTTTTCCTTAACACTAGGAAGGTAAACGTCCCACCCCATCCAAGTATCAAGATCAAACCAGATGAAGATCCATATAAAACACAATTCCGCCATTTTGCTGAAAACGTTTTTGACAATACATCGAGTCCCATGAGCCTATTAAGAAGTTTCTCCTAATACTTGATTGATTAACCTAAGACCCCTTGCTGTAATTACATATATCACTTGAGATCTATCGGCGGCGAGTTTACATGAATCTCTCAATGGACACTTATCGCATGCAGACCTATTTTCAAGTTTTGTGATGTAGTGATGTGAGAGGAGGATTGTTCCTGGAAGTATCCCGAATTCGTAGAGCCTTCTCACCGGACCTCT
>CAYTSD010000040.1:0-9684 GCA_964440495.1 uncultured Nitrososphaeria archaeon
CCTCCGCCGCGTGAGGGCGGCGTCATAGCCTCTAGACTACCGGCCCCCGTGAGGTCTCTGGATAGGTTTGTGGGGAGATATTTCAAGGTTTTAGCGCTTTATTTCTCTGCGCTTCCATCGGAGGTTGTAGCTGTGGCATTTACGGCATTTCTCGGCTGTTGGAGCATTTCTAGCGCCGCATTCACGGCATATCTTGTAGTAGAGGCGGCGACGCTGAGCAATCTGTATGAGCGTGGGGTCTCTTATCGGCATCCTCAACCCTAGCAACCAAGAGACGTAAATATATGGTTTCCTAGAACCCTTGGATGGGGAAGGTATTTATCTAGATTTAACACTCGCTATTTAGCCCACAGATAGAGCGTGGATGGAAATGGCTGAGAAAGAAATTCCAACGGTTTTGATAGGTAAGAAGCCTCTAATGAACTATGTCTTCGCCTGCCTGACAACACTCCAGAGCGGAGCAAACCAGCTGCTAATCAAGGCCAGGGGGAGAGCGATAAGCAGAGCCGTCGACGTAGTCCAAGTCCTCCAACGCAGGTTCTACAAAGACATCAAGGTGGAGGACATAAAGATAGGGACCGAGGAGATGACTGGGCCTAATAACCAGCCTGTCAGTGTAAGCACGATAGAGATACTGCTCAAGCGCTAGGTCTTGGTATAGGCAGCCGTCGTTGGGTCTGCTGAGGCCTGTGGGCATGCGGCGTGAGGTGAGCATGTGGAGTTCCCGTTATGCCTCTTCGACCTCAAGACAGGCATCTTCTGCCCCAAGTGCGAGGCAAAGATACGTGCAGGTCTCTACGACGAGTTCGACATCAAGGTTATGAGGCTTCTCCTAGAGCTTGAGAAGAGTTTCCCACGGCTTCAGAAGGCTGGCTACGTTAAGGCCGTGAACGGTGACGAGACGGTCTTCGTCGTCCTGAAGGAGGGGAGTCTAAGAGGCTTCGACTTCAAGAACCTTATTGCCTTGAGGAAGAAGCTGTCGGAGAAGCTTGGAAAGCATGTCAGAGTCGTTGAAGACTCTCCAGAGGTCTCGAAGTTCATTGAAGGTGTCGCTGTCCCAGCTAGGGTTGTCGCGATAAACAAGATATGGCTTCCCGATGGAAGCGAGGAGATGAGAGTGGTTCTAGACCATGAGCGTAACCTGAAGGCTGGCGTCAACTCTTTAATACAGGTCGTCGGCAAGGTTAAGGGAGTTAAGCTTAGGGTTGACTTTGAACGTAGGTGGAGGAGAGGTGGGCAGAGGATACGGAGAGGAAAGGCCGCCGCGAAGAACCCATCTATCCATGGACATAACGCCTGAGAGGGATGGAGAGAGGGTAAAGCTTCTAGGATGGGTTCACGAGGTCAGAGACCTAGGCGGAATAAAGTTCATACTCCTCAGAGACATCTCAGGGATATGTCAGCTAACCGTTAGAAAGCGTGAGGTCTCCGAGGAGACGTTGGAGAGCCTTGAGGATATAGGTTTTGAGGACGTCGTCTATGTTGAGGGTGTTGTGAAGAGGCAGCCTAAAGCTAGACTCGGAGTCGAGGTAGTCGTCGAAGACCTTAGGATACTCTCAAGAGCCCGGAGACCCCTACCCTACGACGTTACGGGGAAGGTTCCAGCGAACATCGACACGAGGCTTGACCACCGCATCCTCGACCTCCGAAAGCCTGAGAACAAGGCCATATTCCTCGTGGCGAGCACCGCCTTGAAGGCTGTCCGAGAGTATCTTGGAGGGGAAGGATTCGTGGAGGTTAGGACGCCTAGGATAATAGCAACCGCAACCGAGGGCGGGGCAGCTCTCTTCAAGGTCGACTACTTCGGGAGGACAGCCTACCTCGCCCAGAGCCCCCAGCTCTACAAGGAGCAGCTTACAACGGTCTTCGAGAGAGTCTTCGAGATTGGGCCCTTCTTCAGGGCTGAGGAGTCTCATACAAGGCGGCATGTAAGCGAGTTCACCTCCGTTGACATCGAGGCAGCCTTCATGAACCTCTATGACGTGATGGAGGTCTTGGAGAGGCTTATCGCCTACATCCATAAACGTGTGCTGGAGGAGAGGCGCCGGGAGCTTGAGCTACTGGGGGTGGAGCTTGAGGTTCCTAGAACCCCTTTCCCACGATACACCTATGATGAGATGCTTGAGGAGCTTGAGAGGCTTGGTGAGAAGCTTCCATGGGGAGAGGACTTCGGGACACCGCATCTCAGGCTCCTCGGAGAACAGCATAAAGGATACTACTTCATAACCCACTTCCCAACCGAGTCGAAGCCCTTCTACATCCAGCCATGCAAGGATAATCCAAGACTCTCAGAGTCATTCGACCTAATGTATAGTTGGCTTGAGCTTGCTTCGGGTGGGACGAGAATCTCTGATAGAGCTCTGCTGGAGAGGAGGCTTAGGGAGCAGAGGCTTAACCCAGAGTCCTTCTCAGAGCATCTAAAGGTCTTCGACTATGGGATGCCTGTCCACGCTGGATGGGGGCTCGGCTTCGACAGGCTGATGATGGTTCTCACCAATAGGTGGAATATCAGGGAGGTAATCCTCTACCCTAGGGACAGGTTCAGGCTCACACCCTAGAAGACGTAGGCTGAGAGCAAGGCTGCAGCGAAGAGGTTTATGAGGGCAAGTGGAATCAGTATCCTCCAACCAATATCTAGGAGACGGTCAATGGTCACCCTCGGATAAACCCCCCTGAAGAGAAGGACTAGGGAGAGAAGTATCAGGGACTTCAGGAGAAGCCAGAAGGGGGCTGTAATCGTCTCGGGGAGGAAGGGTATCGGAGGCCCCATCCATCCGCCGAAGAAGAGGAGGACTGTGAGAATCATCAGAGCGTTCAGTTTCAGGTAGGAGGAGAGCATAATCAGCTCGTAAAGTATCCCTGAGTACTCGGTTGTCCACCCCGCTACAAGCTCCTGCTCGGCTGTCGGGAGGTCGAAGGGTATGCGCTCAGACTCAGCTATAGAGGAGATGAAGAAGACTAGGAAGGAGAGCGGCAGCGGGAAGACGTAGGGAAGAGAGGCCTGCTCTGCCACAATCTTCTCCAGGTTGAATGTCCCCGAGAGAACAACCACCGAGGCCAAGGCAAGGAACATCGGAACCTCGTAGGCGAATAGTTGGAAGGCGAGCCTAAGCATCCCGAGGAAAGGGTACTTGCTTCTAGAGGACCAGGCTGCGAGGAGTAGGGGTATGGGTGAGACCGCTATGACGGCGAAGGCGAGTAGGAGACCTATCTCCGATGGGAAGATTATCCAGTCTGCTCCGAAGGGTAGGAATGGGTATATCATCATGGGGATGAAGGCTCCGAGAATAGGCATCAGGACGAAGCCCGACTTCAGCGCCCTACCAGGCACCGCAACCTCCTTAGCGATTAGCTTCACTCCGTCGCCCACAAGCTGGAAGACTCCTGCAACCTTCCCGACATGAAGCGGCCCTATCCTCAGGGCAACCCTTGCGAGGAGTTTCCGCTCATACCAGACGGTCATCATCGCCAAGACTATCACGAAGGTGACGCCTGGGAAGACTGCGGCCTTAATCATGGAGTCGCTGAGAAGTAGGTCTAGCAGTGTTTTCCAGGTCATCTGGTCTCACGGCTCCATAGGCGTTGTGGAAGCCTCCTAAGCGTGGCTCCGAGATAGAGTGCTCCAACGCTTAGGGCTGCTAGGAAGACTAGAACCCTCTCAACAAGCTCTGGATGGGCTGTTATAGTCAGGGCTGAGAGGAAGGCTATGACCCCTATCACTGCGTAGGCTATGTAGATGAGCGCGTAGGGGAAGTACTCGACGGGGAAGGCTGTCCACCTCCACTCAAGAGGCTTCTGACCGCACTCAAACCCAACCCGCTTCCCCCGCCTACTCTCCCTCGGCGCAAGCACTAGGTTTAGGAGGAGCATCACCAGTAGCGTGAGGAATGCTAGAAGGGTGTAGAGTGAGAGGGCCAGCATCTCCACAAGGCTACACCTCCTAGAGCAGGTTCATGGCTTCGGAGAGGAGCCCGGTTTTTAAGGGTTCCCTAAACCCCCCTCATCCTCTTAAGCCTATAGTTGAGCCCAGAGGCGATCACGCTTGCCCTGAGAAGGGTGTAGGATGCCTGGTGGCTTAGCTCGGCAAACTCCTCGTCGCTCAGCTCCCACCTCTTTGAGGCTCCCAGCTCATACATGGACTTGAGGTTGCTGTAGAGGTCTCTAAGCCCAGGCATCTCGTCGAGGAACCCATTGTTCCATGCATACTCTCCAAGCCGGTAGGCGCGTTGGAGGTAGCGGTAGTCTTCGTGGTCTAGGAAGCCTCGGAGGTCTGAGAGGATCATCCTGGCAAGCGTGTAGGCCTCGAGGGTTTTCCTCCTCTTCTCCGACATCACCTATACCTCCTTAGAACTAGGACGAGTTTCTCAGCCCATGTCGATTCAGGTGGATGGGTCGTCAGAGGAGGTGAGGCGAGCATCAATGGATTGTAGAAGAGCTCCTCACGGGTGAGTGAAGACAGCTCATAGTCCCCAGTCATCTCAAGCGCCCTGAAGGGGCAGGCATCTACGCAGAACCCGCAGAATACGCATCGACCATAGTCTATCGCTGGGAAGATGCTGCGCCTGTTCTGTCG
Source organism: uncultured Nitrososphaeria archaeon (assembly GCA_964440495.1). GTDB lineage: Archaea > Thermoproteota > Nitrososphaeria_A > Caldarchaeales > Wolframiiraptoraceae > Benthortus. The sequence continues at coordinate 4,574 of CAYTSD010000040.1, forward strand.
GTAGCCTAGGTTACGTTGCCTCACGCTGAGCTTGACCTCCGTCTCCCCCCTACGCAGCAGATACTCCAAGGCTTCAACTCCTTTAGGCTTCTCAAGCCTCTCGACGCTCCATCCACGGCCTTTAAGCTCCTCAAGGGGGTCTAGGAGAAAGTTCTCGTACACGGTCTCGCTTCTACACTCCCAGAGAGGGTCATCGTTCAGCCTCAGAGCATAGGTCTCTCCACGCTTCTCAACCGAGGCTTGGAAGACCCCGAAGGGCTTAGACAGCTTAGCTACAAGGACGGCGGCGTCTCCACCCCCCTCTAGCTCTCGTTTAAACCCCTCATCAAACTCTAGCTCGACATCAAAGGCATAGACGAGGGACATGGCCTCCGAGATCTCCTGGCACGCTCTCTCACAGGCACCGCATCCAGTGCATCTATCCAAGTAGAGTAGGTGTCTTCCCCGGTAGCCTGGTACGGCCACACCGATCTTCGGGTCATAGCTGTAGTGCTCTTCCTGAATGTTCTCAAGCTTCGTGAAGGGGTATTTGACCGTGATAGGTTTCGTGAAGACGTGTCTGACGCCGACGATGAGCGGTTTCAGAAGCCTGCCGACCAGACCCATAGCCGCCTACTCTTAGACCCTGTCCCTCATTTAAGGATAAGTCGAGGAGATAGACCCTGTCCTTAAGCCAAGGTGTATCAACGACCTTAGCCTCAACTCCTCTAAAGGATTCCGCAACCAGTCTGCCGAGGTCTAACCTCTTCTTCAGGAGGCTTAGCGCCACCCATTTAGAGGAGACCCGGAGAAGCTCTCCCACAGCCCTCCCAACCTCTAGGAGATGGATTACCGTAAAGGATGCTACGAGGTCGAAGGAGTTTGAGCGGAAGGGCAGATGCTCGGCGTCGGCTTGGATTAGCTCCAATCCCTCCAACCTCTCCGCCGCGTATCTAAGCCTCCCCAAATCTATGTCGATCCCTACGTAGAGTCCCTTGAACCCCTTTCCCCTAAGATACCTGTAGAGTAGGGCTATCCCGCATCCAGCGTCCAAGACCTTTGAGAGGCTGGGTAAATCTAGGAGGCTTAGGGCCGCCTCATACTTCTCAGCCTGCTCCTCACCATAGAGCTCCTCATACCCCTCGGGAAGGACATCGTACCCCGCCCTCAGCATTCTTCCTCCACAAGCATCTTCGACAAGGCATGTCTAAAGCTTTTGAGAATGGATTGCTGAGAGGAGCGGAGTGAAGTTTCCGCCGATAAGTATTGGGGCATGAAGGCCGCTCAGCCGATTTAGGTTCTCGAAGCCTAGAGTGCGGCTTCAGCTGCGGGATGCTTCTCAGGGCTAAACGCTAAAAGGAGGGTGGATGGATGGTTAGGCGCCGGCGATGAGGAGTTTGCCGAGTGCGGAGGGGATGAAGTTTATAGGCCCTCACCGAGCCGGCTTTGCCTGAAACTCCGAGACCTCTCCTGTGTAGGGGTCTATCTTCATCGAGGCCAAGTATCCCTTCTTGCTTAACGCTCCGTGGCGGACTATGACTTTGAGGCGGACTACCCAGATGTCTCCAGCCCATCTGGGTTCAAGCTTGACTGTATCAACCCACTCATCTACTATCTTGCCCTGAAGCCTTCTCTCAACCTCGCGCTCCGCAATCTCCTTAGCCTCCCCCCAACTCGCAACCCTAGCCTCCAACACCAACTCCTCACAGGAACCAGACACTCTCAAGCTAATAGTGTTATCCGAAGAAATATAGTGGAAATGGTTGAGGAGCTATTCTGCTCTAAGGGCTTGAACAGGGTCCATGCGCGCAGCCTTCAAGGCTGGATAGAATCCTGAGAGAACACCTACGACGACGGCGAAGAGGAAGCTTGTTAGGAGTAGGTCTGGCCCTATTACCGGCGTGTAGCTTAGCTGGAGGCCTGCAGCCATCCTAGTTGACGGATGCTCAACCGACATCATGCGGGCGAATATGCCTCCCATAGTTGTTGAAGCAGCCACTCCACCCAGCAGCCCCAATATTCCTCCAATAATTCCTATCAGTAAAGCCTCTGTTAGGAAGATTGAGGCTATGTCGCGTTGGCTGAACCCTAGCGCCCTTAGGACACCTATCTCCCTCGTACGCTCCATAACCGACATAACCATAGTGTTCATTATCCCTATTCCAGCGACGAGAAGCGATATGCTTGCAACTATTAGGAGGAATATTGAGAAGTTGTTGAGGATTGCTCTAACGTTTCTAACTATTGTCAGCGGGCTTATCAGGTCTACGTCATCTCCGTAGATGTTCTCTAGGGTGTCCATAAGTGGTTCAACCGCTTCGGGAGACTCGGCGACGACAACTATCGCTGGATAAGTTGTTGAGTGGAATAGGCTCCTAGCCGTCTCCACGGTTGCGAGAATGCTGTTATCAACATCTAGGTAAGGTGTGGAGCCGAACTCCTTGTAGATTCCTCCAACCATGTAGGAGCGGCGCTCGATTACTCCACCCCTGTTAAACTCAATCGTTATCGAGGCATAGAGGTTGACTCTCTTATTCGGGTCTTCAGGTGGGTGAGCAACCTTGTATCCTAGGCTAACTATAGCTACATCGCTTGGCTGAAGTTCCCTTCCCTCACCTAACTCGATGTCGGGGAGAACGAACTTAACTGTTCTAGGGTCTAGAGCTAGAAGGTTCACATCCTTCTCAATTGACCCCGACCTAAATTTCACTCTCTGTAGATAGAATGGGGAGGCAACCTTAACCCCTGGAAGCCTTGAAAGCTTCACCAAATCCGTGTCAGTAAGCTTAACTCTACTATCCTCGGTTGGGACGATGAATATATTGTTGACCCCTATTCTCGAGAGTGTGTCATTTATGAAGTTGTTGAGGCCCGTTGTATTCGACATCAACGCGATTATGAGGACCACTCCTATGGTTATTCCAAGTATAGTTAACACGCTTCTGATGCGTCTATCCTTTAATCCTCCAAAGGCATACCATATGAGGTCAATGAACCTCACTTCCCCTTCTCCTCCGCCAAACATAGAGGGCTGCTGCCACGACGAGTACCGCTACAGCGGCAACGATTATCCACTCGATTGGGAGAAACATTACCGTTGAGGCGGGCTGAGACTCGGTCTCTGTTGGAGTAGGTATCGGGACCTGGGCCTTCAGTAGGGTCTCTCCTTTCTCCCTCAGAGAGTTCATGTAGGTTACCTTCAGTTCAACATCTGCCCTGCTTCCAGGCGCTGCGTCAACCTTGTCTATAGGTATGCTGAAGAGGAGCGGAGCATTTGGGTCGAGGTCTCCTAGATAGCTTAGAGATGAGGAGTGGATTGCTCCTCCAGTTACGGTGACACGGGTGTAGAGAGCCGTCTCGGTTCCCTCGTTAAGCAGCCTCCCAACCAGATAGAACTCTTCTCCAAGCTTCTCCACAGATATCTCCTGGAGCTTTATGTCTATTATTCCACGAACATACATTCCTAGGGTGTGTCCCTCATCTTTCACAATCCCTGAAGAGTCTTCGAAGCTTGCGTCAACCTTGAGGTTGAACGGCTCCCCTATAGTTGAGCCTGAAGGCGTATCCGATGGAACATACATCTTAAGCTTAAGGGTCTTCTCCTCCATGTTTCCAAGAGAGTCTATATGCCATGTCGTCGGCCCCAGCAACGTAACCCAGTCAACCTCAGGTGATATCGTTATGGTTATATCCCGTAGATTTTCTCCAGCAATGTTCTTCACCTTGACGTCCACATCCTCAACCATTCCACCCTTAACGTATTCGCTGCAGTATATGCTGAGCTTGTTTTTCTTGCTCTCTTCAGCTATTGTTATTGTTAGGCTTCTCTCCTCGCTGTGTCTTCCTTCGCTGTCGACGTAGGTGAGCTTTAGGGGGATGACGTAGGCTCCTCCAGCGGCGAAGGAGTTTGCGAATACTTTGAGGTCGATGACCTTCTCCTCACCTGGGTTTATGTCACCAAGCTTAACGGCCATGGGTCCCTCTATGAGCGTTATTGGGGGTTGAATCCCCGAAGGTATCGAGATAACCGCGTCAACGGATTCAGCCTTCTCCACCCCCCTATTCGCTATGATAACTCTTAGGTCATTTACCTTTGAGGGTTTTAGGATTGGCTGAGTGATATATGAGTCCAAGACTACTCCTATCCTTCCGAGGGGTTTAACTTTCAAGTATAGGGTGAAATCCTCGTGCTTCGAGTTACCGTATGGGTCTAAGTAGTCGACTGAAAGCTTTAGTCCAACTACTCGGTCTGCTAGAGCCCTGCTTACGAGAAGCGTTAGAGGAATCTCCTTCGAGCTCCCTGGAGCAAGGTCTCCCAATACATGTTTTCCTTGCCCTGATAGGATTGCCAGTCCCTCAGTTAGGCTCTCAACCCTTGCCTCTAGAGATGAGGCTGTCGCGCTCCCTCTATTAGTCAGCTTTAATGCCAGTGTAGATGCCTCCGCAGGCTTAATCTCGCTCAAAGTTAGAGATGGTGTGAGCTTTACCTTCCCAGTAACCCTGAACCTAATCCATACATATACATGCTTGATGTTCTCCTCGTCCCAGAACACGTATCTGACAAGCATCTTCGCCATATATTCTCCTGGCTGAACGCTTTCGTTTATGTTGAGGAGATATTTCATGTAGAAGTATTCTCCCTCTGTTGGGCTCTCAACGGCGTAGAGTCTTGTCTTTGATTCACCTGTCACGGCGTCGGTGAATCCGTCTGGTAGGATTATGTAGCCTTCAGCATATCTATAGGTCTTGTTCCATGCGTTTACCAGCCTTACGACGAGTTGGACTCTCTGGTCTCCAGGCTCAACCTCAATCTTCTGGGTTTCTGTTCCAAACCATGCCTCTGAGAAGAGAACTTCTGGAGCTTTTGCTAAGGCTGGCTGGATGAAGGCGAGGGCGATTAGAATTAGTAGGATTACTGCTAACTCAGTTCTCCTCATAGATAACACCATCCTTCATCCTTACAATTCTTCTAGCTGCCTTTGCAACCTCAGGGTCATGGGTTACAACCACAACGGTTATCCCGAGCTCTTTGTTTAGCCTGCTTAGAAGCTCAACTATCTCTGCGGCTGAGTGAGAGTCAAGGTTACCTGTAGGCTCATCCGCTAGAATTATCTTAGGTCTAGTCACGACGG
>CAYTSD010000041.1:0-307 GCA_964440495.1 uncultured Nitrososphaeria archaeon
GGATAGGGATAGGAATAGATATTGAAAATAAGTGAATCTCATAAAAAGAATTGAAAGCTATGATAAAGAAGGTAGATTCGCAGGAGTCATCATATGGGAATCTCATAAAGAGAATTGAAAGCATAGCTTTCCACAGCCTTCCCAAAATCTACTAGGAATTTTTGAATCTCATAAAGAGAATTGAAAGGCCTCTATCTGCACAAATCGGATACCATTTTCCTGCAATAATCGAATCTCATAAAGAGAATTGAAAGGTGTAGGGTTGAAGGCTTTAGGGATAATAATAATGTAGTGGAATCTCATAAAG
>CAYTSD010000041.1:317-9679 GCA_964440495.1 uncultured Nitrososphaeria archaeon
CTCACCACCTTATCATACCCATCTTGGATGAATCTCATAAAGAGAATTGAAAGATGAACTTCGCTATCGCCCACAAATACAGCTCCCTAAGCCAGCTGAATCTCATAAAGAGAATTGAAAGTAGATTTGGCGACTTATCTGTGCTGTAGAGAGATCTAGGTATGGCTGGGTCTCAAAGAGGGGATTGGATTATAGGTGTCTTGGCCGGAGGCCTCCGAGCTTCCTTCTCCTTGCATAGTTGTCAAGCATCTTATAGATTGCTGAGTGGGGGGCGCCTTTAATCAGGGAGACTACGGCTTCCTCGGCGGCTCTCACATCGTCTTCGTCGCCTATTATGGCCACGGTGTCTCCGTAGATTGAGACATAGGTGTGCGTCGTCTCCTCTATTATCCTCCTAGTTCTACCCCCTCTCCCTATAAGCCTAGCCCTAACCCTCACAAGATTATTTCTACTCCGCTTAACGTAGTCGGTTATGTCTATGACGCTTAGGATGACTCCGTCCTCGAAGAGTCTGAAGGCTCTCTCAGGGGAGAATCCCCTACCAATAGCCTTGACGATGTCCCTCGCCTTGAAGAGCGCTACAGGGTCTCCCCCCTCCCCGACAGGCTTCGCCAACTCAACAATCACACCCCCAGACCCACTATCTATCCTAAGCCTTACGCCGAGAGTCTCCTCAATCTTCCTCTTCACGGAGCCTTCAGGCCCTATCAATACCCCGACTCTCTCACGAGGTATGTTCACCGCGAAGTAGGACATCCCTCAACCCACCTCCGTGGAGGGAGCTACTCAGGGAACTCTAATGGAGGTCTCCCCACAATCTCCTCGAACAGCTCCTCAGCCCCACGGGTCTCAACACCCTTCTTCCTGAAATACCTCACTATATTTCTTAAATCCCTCAGAAGAAGCCTCTCAGCGACAGGCTGCTCAACGTGAACAGCTTGAGACAAATCTATCAGAACTATTCTATTATCCGGTAGGATGAAGATGTTGTACTCGCTTAGGTCTCCGTGGACGAGTTTCGCGCCGCTGTAAAGCTTCCTAACAGCCTCAATTACCTGCGGGTAAATCTCCTCATAGTCTTCCAGGGTTAACTCTATCTCAATCAGGGTTGGATAACGTTTTCCATCCTCTCCTATGAACTCCATTCCGAGAACATTTCTCCTAACAAAGTAGGGTTTAGGGACAGGCACACCGGCCTCATACGCCGCCTCCAAGTTACCGTACTCCCTCCTAGCCCAGAGGTAGATGAACTCCCTGAAATCTCTCGGAACCCTCTTAAACCTCGGATCATAGGCGATATACATCGACCTATTCTTCCTGAACTCGGCGCTTGTAACCAAGTATATCTTGACGGCGATATCCTCCCCATTCCCGCTCTTAGCCAGATATATTCTCGACTCCTTCCCAGCGCTTACAACTCCGTAGAACTCCTTAATCTCCTTCCTATTCATAAGTTCATAAATGGTCATGAGGGTCTGCTTGTCGAATACCTCCTCCATTACCTCGTCAAGCTCTGAGCGCTTCCTAAGGTATCTCTGCTCCCTCTCATACTTGAATTCACGTCGCCGAAGCTTTTTCTCAATTCTATCTTCCGCCATTCCAACCTAATCTAATATTCATAGACCTAAAAAATGTGTAATGTCTGCTGGTGAATTCTTATATACAGGGTTGGGATTTTTGATAGCTATGAAGATTGTCGAGGCTTCATCTCACTATATCCGGTTCCCAATAGGTTACTGGGTTGGAGATGCTCAAAGCAAGGCGAACACGGTTGACCTATTGTTCGTTAGGTTGGTGACGGATAACGGGTTGGAGGGATGGGGATTCAACTGGAACTATACTCAGGGGATGAGCGCCGTCAAGAAAATGATCGACGAGGTGTATTTCCCAGCGATAATGGGCGAAGACCCATTCATGCATAAGAAGGTGGTTGAGAAACTATACTACAAGACACATTTCATTGGAAGAGTTGGTGTCGCCTTGGTCGGGATATGCGCAATCGAGATGGCGATGTGGGACCTGAAGTGTAAGTCTTTCTCGGCGCCTCTTTGGAAGGTTCTAGGAGCCTATAGAGATAAGGTTGAACTGTATAACACTGATGTTGGGTGGCTTACCTACAGTAAGGAGGAGCTTGTTGAGAAGGCTGTAGAGCAGGTTAAGAAAGGATTCCGTGTGGTTAAGCTGAAGATAGGGTTGCCCGACCCCTATGAAGATCTTGAAAGGATTAGGGCTGTGAGGGAGGCAGTGGGTGAGAAGGTTAGGATAGCCGTCGACGTCAACACTCAATGGGACATAAACACGGCGATTATCTGGGGTAAGAAGCTTGAGCAGTTTGATGTCTACTGGCTTGAGGAGCCTCTCCACCCCTTCGACGTCAAGGGCCACGCAAAGCTTGCCAGGATGCTGAACGTTCCAATAGCTCTCGGCGAGACACTCTACAACAAGCAGATGTTCCGAGACTTCATCGAGGCTGGCGCAGTTACTTTTGTTCAACCTGAGGTAACCAAGCTAAGTGGGATAACGGAGTTCATGGAGGTTGCTTCCATGGCCGCGGCCAACGGACTATTGGTTATCCCTCACACAAATGTTCACCAGAAAATCCATAGCCAGCTGGCCGCAGCTCTTCCAAACGCCCCCCTAATGGAGCACTGCTATGAATCCGTTCTCAAAATATGGAAGTATCCGCCGAAGATTGAGGGCAATTATATGTATCTCCCGCAGGAGCCTGGGGTTGGAGTTGAGCCTAAGCAGGAGGTTCTGGAGAAGTATAAGGTCGAGGAGTAACTTTCTCCAAAAACTAGCCCATTATCTTTGCTTTGAGGAAGTCTGGTAGGACTCCCTTCTCAGCGAGCTTGAGAGCCTGCCCCCTCGTGAACCTCCACCAAACATCTCCACGTTTATCTCTCTGGAAATCCCATGGACTCACGAGAACAAGGTCTCCCTCCTTTATCCATATTCTGCGCTTAAGCTGCCCCCTAATCCTACAGAGCCTGGTCTTCCCGTCGCTGCACTCGACCAGCACCCTGTCGTAGCCATACATCTTGACTACTACGCCGTAGACATCGTCTGGCCCAGGCTCCATAAGCTGCTCAAGCTCGTCGGGTTCTGAAACTATCTTCCGCTTACCCATCTCGAATCCGTTTAGAGTTTGGTAGAGCCTTCTTAAAAGGGTTGGGAGCATGCTTAAATGCCTCTAGAAAGTGTTTAGCTTCCTGTGAGTAGGGCGGAGTATTTAGTGTATATTGACGGCAGGTTTGTCCCAGAATCTGAGGCAAGGGTCTCCGTCTTCGACCACGGCTTCCTCTACGGCGACGGGGTCTTCGAGGGAATCAGGGTCTATAAGGGCGTAGTCTTCAAGCTCAGGGAGCATATAGACCGTCTCTACGACTCGGCCAAGGCGATAATGCTTGAAATCCCTCTAAGCAAGGAGGAGATGATTAAAGCCGTTCTAGAGACCTTGAAGAGAAACAATCTCCGAGACGCATATATCAGGCTCATAGTTACGAGAGGTGTAGGAGACCTTGGAATAGACCCTAGGAAGTGTAGTAAGCCTTCGGTGATAATAATTACCCGTGAGATGAAGCCCCTGCTTGGGAGGAAGAGCGTCTCACTCATAATCTCTTCTGTGAGGAGGGACAACGTCGACGCAACAAGCCACCAAGCAAAGTCGCTAAACTATCTTAACAGCATCCTCGCGAAGCTGGAGGCTATCAAGGCTGGAGCAGATGACGCAATACTGTTGGATAATAGGGGATTCGTGTCCGAGGCGTCGGCGGCGAACCTATTCCTCGTAAAGAACGGCGTCATTATAACTCCTCCGCAGACAGCTGGAATCCTTCCAGGAATAACCCGTGGAAAAGTTATGGAGCTTGCTGAGAGTCTCGGATTCAGGGTCGAGGAAAGAGAGATAACGCCCATGGAGCTCTTCACAGCCGACGAAGTCTTCCTAACCGGGACAGCGGCAGAAATAGTTCCAGTCGCAGAGATAGCTGGGAGAAAACTTCCAGAAGCCCCTGGAAAAGTTACTAGAAGACTTATGGAAGAGTTTGAGAAGCTTAAGGGAGACCCAAGCGAAGGCACCCCAATAGAGTAATGATTCTGAGGATTCCAGAGGATTTACTCAAAAAGGTTGAGGAGCATGCTGTCAGAGAGTATCCCTATGAGTGCTGTGGCCTACTTTTAGGAAGGATGGGTGGAGAGGAAGCCATGGTGCTTCAAGTATTGGAAGCAAGGAACGTCTATCCGGGTGATAGAAGGGCTGGATACCTGGTTGACCCTCTGGAGTATTATAGGGCTGAGTTGAGGGCTGAGGCTGAAGACGTCGAGGTTTTAGGAATCTATCACTCGCATCCTGATAAGCCTGCCAAGCCCTCCAAGAAGGATGAGTCCGAGGCCTATCGAGGCTACCTCTACCTAATAGTCTCGGTCTACAATCATGCTGTGAAGGATGTTAAGGTATGGAGACTAGGCTCTGAGAAGGTGTTTGAGCCTGTTGAGTTGATTGTCCTCTAGGCGGCTACGGCTTCGGACTTAACCCTCTGAAACTCGCTCTCATAGAGTTTGGCGACATTTTCTCCCAACAATATGACGAGGTTTTCATCATTTCTCTCCTCAGCCGACTTAGACCAGTTATAGCTCCCAGTAATCACGACCACACCGTCTATTACCGCAACCTTGTGATGCATCGTGTAGGGGTTTCCATCCAAGTAGACTTCTGCGCCCGCCTCTTTCAGCCTTTCAAGCTCCGAGTATTTGCTGAGTTGACTCTCCTCAAACACTATCTCCACATCTATTCCCCTCTTAACGGCTTGAGCTAATGCCTCCCCAATCTCGTCCTGAGTGAAACTGTAAATCATTACATGGATGCTTTTGTTCGCCCTAGATATCCAGAATACTATTAGGCTTGAGCAGTCCTCAACAGCTGAGAAGCATACCTTCTCGACTCTGCCTCCTGGAACTGATGTAGAGACAAAGACCGTGTGAATAATCGTTGTAGTTGTCGTGGAGGTTGTCTTAAAAGTCTCACCCAGTATCAGCGTTGTGTAGACATACTGTTTCACAGGCGAGGATAGGGCTCCGAAGGCGAATCCAAGTAGAAGCAAGATTATGGCAAGCGTCACGGCCGTTGAGGTTTTCACACCTTTCCCCTCCAAAGCATCTATGTTACTATTCTTTCAAGCTCCCTTCTCTCGAGAGCTTCCTTAATCTCCATAGCTATTCTTCTGCCTGTGGCTATAGCTTCCCCGAAGTAGAGCTTGCTATACTGCTGCCCTATCCCGAGGTAGACGTTTGTTCCCCCACCTATTCTGGTGGCGACGTCGAAGACAACGAGGTCGAGTTCAGGGGTAACCATCACTTGGAGTGTGAAGGGGCCTATTATCCCAGGCGGCTCAAGTCTCTTGGAGGCTTCAACAAATCTATCACCTATTCTGAAGGCCTTCTCCAGGAGGCTTTCCCTGAGGGTTACGGCGATGTGTCCGACCTCAACCATCCTGACCACGGGGTTTATGTCGAGCTGGTCTCTGGCTGGAAGCCTCAACACGCCTGCGAGGTTGCTCTGTATTCTTCTATCAACGCTTAGGAGCTCGACACGGTTGCGCATAACGCTGTGGAAGTAGTTTAGGTTGAAGTGCGCTCCGAGGACAAGCTCCTCTATAACCATCTCCCTTATACTCTCGTCGCTTATCACGCCCTTCCTCTTCAACCCCTCAAGCTTCTCCTCCAACTGCTTCCTATCGGCCGCCACGAAGAATCCTCTCTCAACCTTTCGAGCAGCCTCAGGCATCTTAACCATGACTGGGCCGTCGACCTCGCTTGGGTCTCTGTAGGTTTTCGGCCTCCTTATTCCGCCCTCGTCTAGGAGTCTGTAGTAGGTCTTCTCTCCAACTCTTTCCTCCCATCTTAGAAGCCTCTTATTCCCATAGACGGGTATCTTTAACGAGTTCTCTATCTCGTCGTATCCAACGTAGACAGCCATGCTCCGGTTGGGAACTATTACTGCGCCGTACTCCATGAGCTCAGTCTGTATCTCTTCCTTTATCATGTCCCTGAACCTGTCGAGGAGTATTACTCTATCGACTACTGGGAACCGTTTGTAGGGTGTCTCCCTACCTTTCTGGCATATCGCTATGGTTTTGAAGCCTTCATCCCTTGCTCCATCGAAGACGTCTAGAGCTGAGTGGCTTGCCACGGCTGCGATAGATACTTCTTCCTTCATGGCCGAAGGTTTCGGGAAGCCGCCTTATTTGTCTTCAAGGCTCCGGAGAACAGCTCTCCTCTTCAGGTATGCGAGTATGCTTGCCCCTAGAAGGATTACTACTGCGCAGACGACTATCGAGGAGCCTGTTGGAAGGTCGAGGAGGAAGCTGAGGAAGACTCCTGAGGCCGCCGCTCCTGCGCCCACGATGGCTGAGAGGAGGAAGATTCTCTCCATACGCTCCGAGAGCTGGAGAGAGCTTACGGCTGGGAGGTAGAGGAGTGAGAAAACTAGGAATCCTCCGACAATTCTAAGTGAGAAGGCTATCACCACGCCTGCCAAGGCGATTAAAGCATAGGAGTAGAGCCTCGTGTTCAGTCCCTCAGCCTCGGCAAGCCTCCTATCAAAGAATATTGGGAGAAGCCTTCTCCAGAAAACCCCTACAAAGAGGAGGTAGAAGCCAGTGAGGGCTACAAGTATTATGAGGTAGCTCCATGTCACCGCCAGGACGCTGCCCCATAGAAGCTCCCCAATCCTCTCAGCGGCCAAGGCAGCTCCAGGCGAGAAAGCTATGAAGATGAAGGCCAGAGCGTTGTAGAGCGAGAACAGGGACATTGAGACCATGTCTCTCGGAATGTTTAGGCTGTCGGCTAAGGGGCCTAAGACTACGGCTGTCAGCAACGCTATCAGCATCCCCGTCGCGAGGGGGTCCGTGTCGAGCGCTAGGCTCATCGCTGCTCCAGCCAGTGCTCCATGCGCCACCGCGAAGACTATCGTCGTCAGCCTCATCCGGTTGATTAGGACCCCGGTTGAGCCGCATACCAGTCCAGCTAAGGCTCCTGAGAGCGCTGCTAGGAAGAGGAGGAGCATCTTATTCTACCAGCCTCCATCTCGATTAGCCTCGTGTAGCCCTCAGGCTTGAAGGAGAGGTCATGGCTCACCATAACTATAGTTACACCAGACCTTGAGAGGTTTGGGAGGAGTGTTGAGGCAAGCTGCTTCCTAGACTCCCTGTCCATGGCGCTGAACGGCTCGTCAAGTAGGAGGAGCCTCGGCCTCCTAACCAAGGCCCTGGCAAGCATAACCTTCTGCTGCTGGCCGCCCGACAGTCTCCCAAAGGGTCTATCCGCGAGCTCCTCTACGCCGAGAAGCTCAAGCACATGGTAAACTTCTCTCCACTCATTCTCATGAAGCCTGCCCAGAGGCTTGAGAGGTGAGAGCCCCATAGCGACGACCTCCTTGACGGTGAAGGGCTCGCCGACAGGCTTCATGAAGTCTTGGGGAAGATAGCTGCAGAGCTTCCTAAGCCTCTCCCCTCCTCTCCCAAGCTCCCTGCCGAAGAGATACACCCTCCCCCTCCTAGGTTTCAGCAGCCCGAGAATAGTCTCCAAGAGCGTGGTCTTCCCGGAGCCATTAGGACCTACGATGAGCGCGAAGTCTCCCACCGGGAGCTCGAGGTTTATGTCAGCTATCGCCGGCCTCCGCTCACCCGAGTAGTAGGTTGAGACGTTCACCAGCTTTACAGCCAGGTTATCCTGAAGACCTTCTCCTCCCCTAGGCTTAGAAGCCACCTCACCCCTTCCTCCATACCTCTCTCCAAAATCCTCTCGATAACCTCCAGCCTGATATCAAGCCTGAGCCCCTTATCACCCTTTCTAAAGATCAGCGCATACTCCTCAGAGTCCTCGACCTCTATATTCCCCTTCCCGAGGGTGCAGCGCGAGGAGCATTGGACCCCGTCGACGATGCAGGAGTAGGGGCGTCTAAGCGGAACCCTGACCTCGGCTCTCAACTCATGCTCGTTCGCAGGCTTCAACATCCTCACGGCAAGAGCTCCGGCGAGATACCCTAAGACTAGGAAGGGGCCGAGGTGGCCGTGGAACTCTCCAGCCTCCTTAAGACCCAGCACTTCTCCTCACCCTCAAGAGGATATACCCCAACGCCAAGGCCTCGGCAGCAACTATAGCCACCAAGACATAGACTACAGTCTGATAGAGCTCAAGCCTACATCGGAGGCTCTGAACCTCAGCCCTAACCGAGAGGTTCTCAAGAGAGTTGAATAGCTTCCCGGCGTTACTCTCCATCAGGCTTGCCAGGTCCTCGACCCCTGGCTCGGTTCCAGGAAAGTTTGACAAAACTACGTGGACTGCGCCTACCTTCTCTGCGAGAGACCTTCCGAACCCTGTCCCGCTCTGGAGATTATCTATCACTAGGACCGCTCCCTCTTCTTCGCCTTTCGAGGCAAGGTTTACGAGGTCTTGGGAGGAGAGTTTCTCGGGCGGCGGATAGTCGGCGATAACATCGAATCCCAGCCATGAGACGAAGGGCTTAACCCAGGCCATGCTTATCACCTTAACCTTCGAGACCCCTAGCTCCTCGGCCTTGGCCTTGAGCTCGTCCTCAAGCTCCCCAACCCTCGCCAAGCTCTTCTCCAGGTTCTCAGAGGTATCCAAGCCGAGATACTCCTCCAAGACCTCCGCAACAGCCGTATAGTAGCTCCTGGCCCCCTCAGGCGTATTCCATGGCCCAGAAACCTTGACCAGAGGCGCGCTGGTCTCCGCGGCCTCCGCAAGCTTCTCAACCCAAGGCTCAAACCCATGATAAAGCACCAGATCCGCCCTCTGAAGCAGATAGACATCGCTAGGCTTAACATCATAGTGGGCAGGGCAGAGCGAAGGATTCAGAATCGTCACAACCTCAACCCTATCCCCAGCCAAATCCCTCACAACGCTCCCCAACACCGTGGTGGTCACAACCACGACAGGCTTCTCCGCAGACTCAGCCCCGGCCAAGGGAGCCATGATCAGGAGAAGCACGAGAAGCAGTAGGCTGAGCCGACGAGAAGTGACACAAATCATTTTTATCAGTAACACTGAGAACCTATACTATTAGAGGATTTCTGGAGGGGGAAGTGGGGGCGCCCGGATTTGAACCGGGGGTCTCCGGGTCTCTCCGCCCAGAGAGGGGACGGCGCTCCAGCGCTTCCTCATCCTCTCCCGCTGAGGGGAGTCGGCTTCATCCCCATCCGTTTGCGCTGGAGCCCGGCGCCGTAGCCTTCAGCCCCTCTTCAGTGAAAGGGCTTGCTCCCCCTCCAGCTATTCTGGAGTCTGGGCCACGCCCCCTCATGGAAACCTTGACTAAAGGCTGAGTATAAACCTAGCCCTCA
>CAYTSD010000042.1:0-9443 GCA_964440495.1 uncultured Nitrososphaeria archaeon
GTACAGCACATCAGATAACCTAGCATATACGTTACGGGCTTACGCCCCTGCCCTTTAGGACAACAGAATATATGTGGAGAGACTGGCATCTGTTCATTATGAATGACAGGTTTGAAGAAATATAATTAACGTGTTAGTGAGTTTAGTAGAAACATAAATTGAATAAGACGTTATTTAGAAAGGCGTTTGCATTCTTCGGTTAACAAAAATATACCAGTAAATCTTGTTGATAATCTCATCCCCAGCACCATCGTAACGCCTGCAACATTCTTGAGGTCTGGGAAGACGGCGTAGATTAATTGGAGGTCTTTTAGGGGTTTCTAGCAGCCGTTTCACGGCTCTAATATGCTCAGGCTTAACGCTAAGACCATGCAACTTATCAAGTAGGATTCTCCGCCTTCACTTGGATAGCAGCTCCTTCTCATTACTACTTATGGCCGCATCTCAAATAAGAGTTGTTACGGTGATTGCTGTTTAGACACATCCTTTGTTTTCTTGTTGACTAGCTGTCTATCTAGTTTTCTGCATAGGTTGTCGAAGGCTTTTGATAGGTACCATCCTTGCGCGGTTACTGTGATTAGTTCTGTAAGTAGATAGACTCTGGCTGCTACTTGGTACAGTGTTCTTCTCCCACTCTTTCTTCTTCGCTTTACGTCTACTACTATCTCAACTATGTCTTGATGGAAGTCGTATGCTTTGTTTATCACTCTAATTATTTTATCCTGAGCCGTTGCTATGTCTTGGAAGTCGCCAAGCTCCATTAACCCTATAATGTATACACGCATCCTTTCTTCCGCCTTGAACTTAAGGAGAAGCGAGATTATCTCCGTGGGCGTTATTATTCCTAAAACCTTTGAGTTTTCCTCAACTATGCAAACATCTTTCCTATGATTCTTAAGGTCTCTCACTACTTCTAGAAGAGAGTCTTCCTGTCTGGCGGTTAGTGGATGTCTATTCATTAAGCCTTTAACGGGAATATCCCACATTCTCACAATATTTCCACCACGTGACCCTCGAGTCACGCTTTCCTTAGGCTGTATAAGATTAGAGAGTATGTCCCTAGCAGTTATCACGCCGATTAACTCCTCTCCCTCATCAATGACTGGTAGATAACTTACATCATGCTTATTCATAATGCTACGGGCGCTTGAGATCTTCTCATCTAAGTTAATGCAGACTACGGGTGTTTTCATGGCTTCCTTACATGTTATTTTTTGAAGGTCTGAAGATTCTGTCATAGTTTTCATTATATCTAGCTGAGAGATAATGCCGGTGATGTCTCCTCTCTCTTTTCTGACGAGCAGAGCCCAAGCCTTGTTAGTGACCATTAAGTCTACGGCTTTTAGGATGGTTGATTCAGGTGCGATGTGCATGATGTTCCTTGCAATCCTTCCAAGGAGGGTGCGGTTAGGATGAGAGACCCTGAGTAAATCGCCTACAACTACTAAACCTATCTTCCTCCTATACTTTACTAACGCTTCTTGAGCATCGTCGTCAATCATCCTTCCTAAAAGGCTGGAAACAGTGTCGGTTGATGAAAATATCAATGGTGACGTTCTCATAATTTGTGAAACTTTCTGGAAGGCTACCTCCCTCATTATTAATCTAATTCCCTGACTTTAGTTGCTCTAACACTATTTAAAGACTGTGCGCACGGGAATCAAGGCTTATATCCGATGTAGCGATGTTCCTAGCATGCTCTCCAAGATTCCTATAGAGCTTGATAAGATTCGTGCTGGTGATTTGGATAAGGAGGTATTGAGGGTTGGGATAATCGCTGAACTTGACGCCATTAACCTTTATGAGCAGATGGCTAACATGGTTAGAGATGAACGGATTAGGAAAGTGTTACTGGATATTGCGAGAGAGGAGAAGACTCATGTCGGTGAATTCTTAGCCTTGCTGCTAGACATCGATAGGGAACAGGAAAAGGAATTAGAAGAGGGTAAGAAAGAGGTTGAGGAGCTGGGAGAATAATTTTTACTACTTTATTTTTTCTAGAATTATCGCAGGGCATATTCTCGTAACTCCATCTATGGATTCAAGCTTTTTTAGGAATTTCCTGAGTTCTTCGGTGTCCTTGAACCAGCATTCCATTAGTATCATGTGGTCTCCGCTTGAGGAGTAGAGGCTTAAGACCTCTTCCATGTTCTTCATCTTCTCAATTGCTGGAATATACTTCTCAGGCTTGGTATCTACCCCTATTATCGCTTGAACAGCGAACCCTATCTTCTTAGGATCTATCTCTATCGTGAATCTTCTTATCACTCCTTCTTCCTGTAGTTTCTTAACCTTCTTCCTAACAGCTGTCTCAGTTACTTTTAGGCGTCGGGCTATCTCTATGAATGGAGTTCTGGAATTTTGTTGAAGTATCCTTAGGAGGTCTTTGTTTGAAATTCGAACCACAATGCTTATAAATCAAACATCCTAATAAATGTAACGAACAAAGAGGGTAGGAATATGGAAGGTGCATCTGGTAGGATTCCTCTATTGGGGGAGAAGGTTCCGAGCTTTGAGGCGCAGACAACCAAGGGGAAGATGAAGTTTCCAGACGATTATAAGGGCAAGTGGGTTGTACTCTTCTCGCATCCAGCTGACTTCACGCCTGTCTGCACAACAGAGTTTGTAGCCTTCCAGAAGAGGTTTGAAGAGTTTCAGAAGCTTGGCTGCGAGCTGATAGGGCTGAGTATAGACCAGGTATTCAGCCATATAAAGTGGGTTGAGTGGATAAAGGAGAAGCTTAACGTTGAGATAAAGTTCCCAATAATCGCCGACGACCAAGGAAAGATAGCGAACCTACTTGGAATGATTCATCCAGGTAAGGGAACAAACACCGTGAGAGCGGTTTTCATAATCGACCCAAACGGCATTCTAAGGGCGCTGCTCTATTATCCGCAAGAGCTTGGAAGAAACATGGATGAGATATTAAGAATGGTTAAGGCCCTCCAGATCTCGGACAAGAATCAGGTAGCCATGCCTGCAAACTGGCCTAACAATGAGCTTATAGGAGACGAGGTCATAATCCCACCTGCAACCGATGAGCAGACAGCGAAGGAAAGAGTGAAGCAATACAAATGCTATGACTGGTGGTTCTGCCACAAAAAACTTTGAAATTCTTTAATTTTTGTTAACTTTGATTTCTTTTCTTCCCTCTCAGAGTCCGTGAAGATTACATACTCTATTCAGAGTATAAATAAGTTTCCGAAACCCTCCATACATGAATAATTGCGGCACTCCAGTTTAAGCCTATTCGATTAAAAATATTCTTTATGTTTCTTTGTTGATGATGCTATGTCCCATGTAGCTTTACATGCTTTTGGCATTAGTTTAGGGGTATAGAGCAGTGTTAGGAGGTAGGATACTAGAACGGCTGGTAGGTCACGTGGCTTTAGAGCTTCCAGGAATCCTTGAAACTGTTCTCTTAGACCTATTCTTCTTGGGATTTCTCTCTCAACTAGTTCTGAGAGTTGACGGTGGCTGAAGTAGGCTCTAATAGTCTGGGATGCGAAGTCTCTTATGGTTTCAGTGGGCTTGAAATAGACTCTGGCGTCATCAACGTAGACAACCTTCCATCCTAGTTTATGAGCCATTCCTTGTAGATAGAGGTCAACAGCCATTATCTGCTCTGGAATCTCTATGTTCTCGACAAGCTCCATCCTCGCCGCCAGCCCTCTCCCCATCACAATTAGCTGGCATTCAGGGTATCTAAGCCTCATAATTCTGAGCCATCGCGCAACTATCGTCGAGGCTCTTCCAGCAATGCTTTCTGTAGGCAGTGGAACCGTATTTGACGCAGCTATCCCTATATCATTTCTTTCTAGGAGTGGTTGAAGTAGCTTTTTCGATGTGTATGGTTTGAGGTTTATGTCTGCGTCATAGAGTAGTAGAGCTTCTCCTTCAGCTAGTCTGAATATCTCATTCCATGCTGATGCCACACCCCTCCTCTCATCGTGGTGACGCAATATGAGTTGATATGGAGGCTCTTTCTCCATAAATTCTTCAACGAGTTTAGGGGTTTCATCGGAGCTGTCATCCGAGACTATTACCTTGATTATTTTGAAGCCGTCTAGCTGTTGTTCAGCGAGTTGTCGGAGTAGTCGTAGGAGGTTGTAGCCTTCATTATAGGAGGGGATTCCAACGCTTACATCCATTTCTCTCCTGTTAGTCTTGTGGTGGTGTATAAATTTAGGGTTCTCACCGTGTTTAGAGGGTTTGAAGGGTCTTCTCCGTAAGGCTTTGATAGGCGTGCTCGTGAGCCTGATAGTTCTACTGCTGATTACAGTATTCTTTGGAATCAGGTTAAGCGACGTGTCGGCGGTTGGGCTTAATGCGTTTCTATTTTCCTGCCTTCTCTCAGTCGGCAGCCTCCTAGCTAGGGGAGCAAGATTCCCCATAATCCTAAGAAGGTATCATGGCGGGTTGAGGGTAGGTTTTTTCAAGGCTCTCTTGGTTAGGTTGGGAAGCGAGTTCATAGCGTTGGTTTCCTTTGCCTACGTTGGAGACGAGGTCTTCAGACTTGGCTGGCTGACGAGGAAAGGCGTCGACTCCGGATATGCGGCATGGATAGCCTATATGGAGATATTCTTCGACGTCTTAATCGGGACGGCTCTCTCCCTGATCTCGGCAGCCTTTCTCCTAGTCCATGGAGCCATGCTTATAGGTGGGGCAACCGCGGCCATCGCTGGAGTAACCCTAGTTCTCCACCTAGTCTTCCTAACCTACTCCGTTAAGCATGTCTTCCACCTTCCCTCGATAGTCCATAGGCTTTTGAAGTATCTGCCAGGTAGTCTAGGGGAACGTATATACAAGGCTGTAGACGAAACCCTCACAGAGTTCTCCATAGTTGCACAGAGCGTTGTAGGGGAGAGAAACCTAGGCTTAATATTAGCCAACATACTTCTAACGCTGCTCGGAGCCCTTTTTCTAGCAGGGTCGCTTCAAGTCCTCTTGAACGCTGTGGGGATAGGGGTAGATCTTCTGGTAGCCATGGTTATCGTCTTCGCCTCGGTAGCCCTCTCAACACTTCCCGTAACAATCGGTGGCTCAGGGTTAAGCGAGGTTGGAGCAGCCTTCTCAGCCCTAGCGTTCTATTCTGAGAACCCGTGGGGAGCTGTGGTGGCGTGGAGGATAGCGACCTACCATATCCCGCTTCTTCTCTGCGGCTTGGCCATGGCCATAGTCTTAGCAGAGTTCGGGAAACCCTAGGGGCCATACATTCTCCTCTCGAGGCTGAAGAGCCTCCTGAGGGCAGCCTTCCTCTCCTCCCTCTCAATCCCAGAAGCCTCGAGAACCTCCCGCATAAACCGTATAGTCTTGTCGAAGGTTCTCCTGGAGATGGGTCTCGGCACGCCATCCTTCCCGCCGACGGCGAAGGTGAACTTAACCGGGTCACGCCAGTCGATCTCGACACCGTAGACTAGGGCTGCGACGAGGGCGAGGGCGCGGATTGTTGATGGCCCAAGCCCCCTCAGCTCCACCAACTCCTCATAGTTTCTCGGCTTAACCTCATACAGCCTTCTCACAGCCTCCCAGTTTATCCTCCTAGGCATGGTGAGATGCTTGGGAGGCTCTATGGAGGGGGTTTCTCCGCCGAGCCATCGGGTTAGGGTCTCCTGCCGGTTCAACGCCATGTTTATGAGCCTCATAAGCCTGCTCGGCTTCTCTGAGACAAGGTCCACCGAGGCCTTACGCGCCTCCTCACTCTTCCTAGACACCAGGTTTAGCACCCTCTCCTCAATCTTCTCTCCAGCCAGCCCTGAGTGAGGTTCAACGACGAAGCTCTCGACCCTCTCCCCAAGCCAGTGATAGCGTCGGGCATAGCCTAGTTCCTCATTCATCCCCTGCTGGATCACCGTCCACTCACCGTCGTCGGTGAAGATGATTATGTGGTGGTAGATTGTGTAGCCGTCTTGGAGGACGGCGTTATCAACCTTCGCGGTCATCCTGCTAACTCTCAGAAGCCTCGACGTGGTGTCCTCACCCAGCTTCATGGAGAGAATGTTCTCAGGAACCCTTCTACTCAGCCTACCCTTACCGCCTACAGCCGCCACTCCATGATCCTCAAGCCTTAGAGCCTCCCTTAAGGCTCCGGTTACAACCGTTGTGAGACCGCTTGAGTGCCAGTCGAATCCGAGGACACATCCGAAGCTCTGGAACCAGAGGGGGTCACCTAGCCTTCTAAGAAGCTCTCTCCGCCCATACTCCTCAACTATCACGCTGCTTATCGCTGAGGCAAGAGACCTCATCCTCTTCATGAGCCAGGGAGGGACGTGGCCACCGTGAAGCGGGAGGTCAGCCGTACCCGAGATCCTCATCCACAGAAAACACCGTCAACCGAGAATTAATCTCTTTCCAGACCTAAGGTTTAAGAGTTCTCTCTGCTCCAGAATAGCAGAAAGGTGACCAGGGAAGATGATTCTAGCTGGTGAATCCTTTCTCGTACTATTGCTAGCGATAGCCTCGGGGATAATAGGAATCCTCGCCGCACTATTCCTCTACTGGCTTGTCCAGAAGTATCCCAAGGGAAGCGAGCGGATGCAGGAGATATGGAGGGCTATCAGGGAGGGAGCAACCGCCTACATGTCAAAGCAGATTAAAACGATTATGAGCTTCACGGTTGGTCTCGCAATAGTGGTCGCAGCGATGATTTACGTGGTCTATACGTGGACTATGGGTATTGAGCCTGGACTAGCTATCAGGGAAGCAGGTCTAACAGGAATCTCGGTGCTGATAGGTGGAGCAGCCTCGGTTGCCGCAGCATTCTTCAGCATGGACGCCTCAACAAGGACAAACGTTAGAGTTACGGAGGCTGGGAAGAAGAGTAGCGTCGAAGCACTTAAGGTCTCAATCCTCGGCGGAGGAGTCCTAGGATTCTCAGTATACAGTCTAAGTCTACTCGGACTCTCAGTCCTCTTCCTAATCTACAGCGGAATAGCTGGGGGGCTGGCTGAGGAGATAGAGTTTAGGATGGCTCTCGACGCTTTGGCTGGATTCGCCTTCGGTGCAAGCCTCTCAGCACTCTTCGCACAGCTTGGAGGAGGAATCTACACGAAGGCAGCCGACATGGGGGCAGACCTGGTTGGAAAGATTGAGGCTGGAATCCCTGAAGATGACCCGAGAAACCCTGCCGTGATAGCTGACCAGGTTGGAGATAACGTTGGAGACTGCGCTGGAAGAGGAGCAGACATCTTCGAGTCCGTGACCGCTGAAACCCTTGGAGGAATGATTATTGGATGGGTTCTCTACGTCCTAACACGTGACCCACTCTTCATGGTTCTCCCCCTCGCAATAGGCGCCGTCGGAATAATCTCAACGATAGCTGGGATGCTTGGAATCCTATCCTATAAGAAGTTCAAGGAACCCTTCCAGCCTCTGAGTTTCGGAATAGTTGTCTCAGCAATAGTCTCAGTAATAATGTACGCTGTAGTAGTCTACTGGCTATTTCCAGTTCAGTGGCTCTACATGCTTGCGGCAGGGGTAGCAGGGATAGTGGGAGCAACACTCGTCGTTCTCTCAACAAACCGCTATACAGGAATCGAGAAGAAACTTGTCAGAGATGTCGCAGAGGCTTCTCAAAGCGGGCCAGCTATAACAATACTCTCCGGGCTGTCAGTTGGGATGCGCGCCGTCGCAGAGCCAATAATAATCATAGCAGCAGCGCTTGGAATCGCATTCTATGCCGGCAAGGTTATGCCGATATCTGGAATTGGCGAGGGATGGCTAATGGACTTCATTAAGGGGGTTTTCGGAACAGCTCTCGCAACTAGAGGAATGCTATCCCTAGCTGGAACAATAATGACCTTGGATGGAGCCGGGCCAATAGCCGATAACGCTGGAGGGATAGCCGAGATGTCCCAGCTTGAGGAGAAGGTTAGAGCGAACATCGAGCCCCTCGACGCCGTCGGGAACACGACGAAGGCTCTCACAAAGGGGTACGCCATGGCCTCAGCGACGATAGCAACCCTCCTACTGTTCCAAGCATTCATACAGGACTATGTTGCAAGAGAGGTTGGGATAACGCAGCTCACGGTGAAGGGTCTCCTAAGCTATATGAGTGAGTTCATCAACAACCTACTGCTCCTCAAACCAGACATAATCATAGGAGTTCTAATAGGAGCTCTCCTACCCTACCTCTTCTCAGGAATAGCGCTTAAAGCAGTCTCAAAAGCAGCGTTCCAGATGGTTGAGGAAGTTAGGAGACAGTTCAGAGAGATACCAGGACTACTCGAAGGAAAATCTAGGCCGAACTACTATAGAGCCGTCTCAATAAGCACGGAGTACGCGTTGAAGAGCATGATAACCCCGAGCCTTGTAATCATAATTACGCCGCTGATAATTGGACTATTGTTCGGAGGCCCAGGAATAGGCGCCCTCGTCATAGGTGCGACAGCCTCAACGATTCCGCTTGCGATAATGATGATGTGGGGTGGAGCAGCATGGGATAACGCGAAGAAATTCATAGAGGCGGGAAACCTTGGAGGGAAGCATTCTCCAGCCCATCAAGCAGCAGTGGTAGGAGACACCGTCGGAGACCCATTGAAGGATACTGTAGGTCCGTCACTCCACATCCTGATAAAGCTGCTGAACACGATATCGCTCGTCTTCATACCGCTCTACATGCTCTGGCTGCTCTACGGAGTACTCTAAGAACCATTCCCACCTTTTTCATGCTTAATAATCTTAGAGCCGAGGAGACTATTGTTTGGAAGTAAGGCTATCTTACCGTCTTCACGCTCAATAACTGTGAAGAATATTCGGACATCCTTCACAACACCTTTCTCACCGCCAGCCTCAATAACATCATTTATCACGAACGGCCTAGTTAGAAGAAGTAGAAGACCTGACATCGCCTGACCAAGAACATGCTGAGACGCAAAACCTATCACCATACCCATAAAACCTCCCAACGCAACGCCAGCCGTAGGAGAAGACAGCGACCCACCTATCCCAGCCACCAAGGCGCCAATCCCAATAATCTTGAAAACATTCCTAACGGCGGCTGCAGTAGAGTGAGGATACTCCAGCCTCATAAACCAGTAAACACTCTGAGCAAAAGCCGAGACAATAAGATAACCAAACCCGATAGCCATAAGTATATCAATATACATCTTATAATCCATAACCTGAGGAATGAAGCCTGCCAAAACAGATGCGAATAGGAACTGAACCCCAGCGGATACAACAATATAGAGAACGATCGATAGGACAAGCCTCACAACAGACCTTCCAAGCTCCTTAACCATACCTCATTAAAGAAACACAAGCTCTATTAACCTTAAACACTATACCCTGGGTAAATTTATTAGCGAGACCTCTAAAAACAATAACCTAGAGAAAACACGCGGGGGTCGCCAAGCCTGGTCAAAGGCGCAGGGCTCAGGATCCACAAAGGATGAGAGCCCCTGTCCCATAGGGGTTCGTGGGTTCAAATCCCACCCCCCGCA
>CAYTSD010000043.1:0-9216 GCA_964440495.1 uncultured Nitrososphaeria archaeon
CCACCACCCCCTCCCCCATAGAAAAATAATCCACGCGGCGGGCGGGATTTGAACCCGCGCGGCCCATCGGGCCACAGGCTTAGCAGGCCTGCCCCCTACCGGGCTAGGGTACCGCCGCCGAGGATTCCTTGCTGTGCGGTTTATTTATAGTGTTTTCTCTCTGGCAGGGGAATAACATTTTTATTGTGTTCTCTTTGTGGTGGGTGTGGGTTGGTGGAAGAGAGGGTGCGGGAGAAGCCCTCCCTGATCTCGAGGCTGGTGCTAGATATCTTGAAGCCTCATTTACCGTCTCTAGTCGACTTCAGCATGGAGGTCTCGAGGGTTCAAGGGGTTAAGAGGGTTAACGCCGTGCTGGTTGAGGTCGACGCAGAGACCGACAGCATAAAGCTTACAGTTGAGGGGAAGGGGATAGACTACGGGGAGCTTGAGTCAGTGGTTAAAAGGCTTGGCGCAGCTATACATAGTGTCGACGAGGTGGTTGTCGAGTCCACGGGGTGAGGGTTAAGAGGTGCTGAGAAGCCTTAGAGAGAAGATCTCTAGGATATTCAGGTACTCGGAGGCCGAGGAGTATCCTAGACGCTACGCCGTGATGAACGCCTTCGACGGGGTTATGACCGTGCTTGGAATCGTCTTAGGCTCACAGCTTCTAGGCGGAGGTCACGCCCCCCACATCGTTGGCGCAGGAGTCGGAGCATCCCTAGCCATGGGGGTCTCAGGCGCCAGCGGAACCTACATGGCTGAGATGGCTGAGCAGGAGAGGAAGATTAAGGAGATTGAGGAGGCTATGCTAACCAATTTAGATGACTCTATTCTAGGCCGTGCCCACCGTCAAGCAGCCCTTATCTCAGCTATGGTGGACTCTCTCGCGGCGCTCCTCGCGGGTCTCGCCGTTGTCTCGCCCTATGCGGCGGCTGTGGCTGGAATCCTAACGGAGGCAGCGGCCTTCTACGTCTCCCTCCTAATCTCCTTCGGGATGCTCTTCGTCCTCGGCGTCTTCCTGGGAAGGGTCTCTGGGAGGAACCTCATCCTCTCAGGGTTCAAGGCTCTGGCATTCGGCGTCGCAACCCTCCTACTTCTACTACTCCTAAACCTTCTTACTCCCTCAGTTGGGTGAGAGTGTTGCTAGCTCTTCAGGCTTATAGACGCCTCTCTCGGTTACTATGTAGGTGACTAGGTCTGGAGGCGTTATATCGAAGGCTGGGTTAACGGCCTTGGCTCCGCGTGGAGCTATCCGCTCACGTCCCACGTAGAAGACCTCCTTCAGGTCTCTCTCCTCTATCACAACCTCCTCTGGAGTGTGCTCGAAGTCTATCGTCGAGAAGGGTGCGGCCACCAGGAAAGGTATGTTGAATCGCTTGGCGGCTATTGCGTGGCTGAGGGTTCCAATCTTGTTTATCACGTGGCCTGTCTTGGCGAGGATTCTATCGGCTCCAACTATCACCTTGCTTATCTCTCCACGCTGCATCAGGAAGGCCGCCATGTTATCCGTTATCATGGTTACTGGAATGTTGTCCCTCATAAGCTCCCAGACGGTTAGCCTTGCTCCCTGAAGCCTCGGCCTAGTCTCGGAGGAGTAGACCCTTATCCGCTTCCCCTGCCTGACAGCCGACCTAATCACGCCGAGAGCGGTCCCATAACCAACGGTTGCCAGTGCTCCAGCGTTGCAGTGTGTCAGGATTACGTCTCCGTCCTCGATTAGCTCTGCGCCGTTATCCCCTATCCGCCTATTGGTCTCGACGTCCTCCTCAGCCATCTTCAAGGCCTCGGCGACAACCTTCTCCCTAACCTCCTCAGCGGTCTCACAGCCCTCAGCAGCCCTCATAACCCTATCAATAGCCCAGAAGAGGTTAACCGCGGTAGGCCTGGTTGCTCTCAGAAGCTCGGCGGCCTTCTCAAGCCTCCCCAGAATCCTCTCCCTCCTCTTGGTCCTACACCTCCATGCCTCTAAGGCCAAACCCATGGCGGCTGCGACGCCTATAGCCGGGGCTCCACGGACAGCCATATCCTTAATCGCCTTCGCAACCTGCTTAGCGGTCCTAAGCCTCAGGTATCGGAGCCTATGGGGTAGAAGCCTCTGATCGATCATGACGAGGGTTCCGTTTCTCCAGTAAAGTGTCCGAAGCTCCTTCATGCCTCAATAGGGGAACTAGTGCCCGACTTAACCATTTGCTAGAGGGGCTCAGACGGGTAAGTCAAGGTCACCGCCACCCCTCTGAGACGCGGCTCCCCCGACCCCCTTGTCCTCACAGCCCAAGCTATCCTACAGGGAGGAGGTAAATTAAGGGTTATAGTAGAGTGAAGTCCGGTTCAACTATCTTGTTCCTCTTTATCGACTCAAGCATCGCCTCGGCTATCGCCACAGCCTTAAACCCATCTACCCCATCAACTCTAGGCTGCCTCCCCTTGAGAATTGATTCGGTGA
The DNA here is from genome assembly GCA_964440495.1 of uncultured Nitrososphaeria archaeon. Classification (GTDB taxonomy): domain Archaea; phylum Thermoproteota; class Nitrososphaeria_A; order Caldarchaeales; family Wolframiiraptoraceae; genus Benthortus. The sequence continues at coordinate 2,423 of CAYTSD010000043.1, forward strand.
AGTGTGAGAGCTCAAGCTTGAGAGGCTCCCTCCACTTGATTATCGGCTCGATAACTATGTCAGCCTTCTCCAGGGATAGCTCCTGTGTTAGGAACCTGACGGAGAGGACTCCCTCGCTCCCAGTTATCTGGAGCTCCCTCTTCTTCCTAGGTGTGAGCCAGTTAGCCTCTATGAACGCTGTCTTGGAGCTGTCGGAGAAGGAGAGTATCGCCTGAACATGGTCGTCAAGCCTATGCCTAAACCTTCCCCCACGGGCATAGACCTCCTGCGGGTCTTCTCCGAATACGTATCTCGTTAGGTCTATGTCATGTATGGCTGTGTCTCTTATCACTCCAACATCTCCAATCCTCTCAGGCCACCACCCAATCCTCCTCCCATGAGACATTATCACGTCACCTATCTCCCCCGCGTTAAGAAGCTCAACAGCCTTCCCAACCGCTGGATTAAACCTCTCGATGAACCCGGTCATCAAGAGCCTTCCATTCGACCTCGACGCATCGATTATTCTTACACAGTCCTCGGAGGTTGCTGCGAGAGGCTTCTCAACCAATACATGCAACCCTGCCTCAAGAGCCTTGATAGCTACCTCAGCGTGGGTCACCGAGGGCGTGCAGACTGTTAAAGCATCGAGACCCGTCTTTCTAAGCATCTCATCCAGGTTTCCATAGTAGGTCTCCACACCATACTTCGATGCAACGGTCTTGGCACGTTCAAGGTCTATGTCGCAGACCGCTTTCACCTCAACGTTTGGAAGCTCGCTGAGGACTCTCACATGATTTCTTCCCCAGAACCCTACACCGACTACACCGACCCTCAGCGGCTCACCCAAACCCTCAATCCTCCCTAAACCCTTCCAACCAGCCTCCTCTTAAGTCTCAGCGAGAAGAACTCTGTAGAGCCAGAACCTCGTCAAGAGATACCATGCATAAACCCATAGGCCGAAGACCGCCAGCCCTATGACGACTCTAGAGATGCTTAGAGCTAGGTTTCCATCAGCCTGCTCAAGTGCGGGAAACATCGTGGAGGCCATCACATACATGACTGCGAGAAAGGATGCCCAGACAATCAGAAGGAGAAGCGATACGAGAAGGATGTTTCTCACCAACCTCATCTACCAAGCCTCCACGAGCAACAGGTCTGTGAGAAGAGCTAGAACCGCTGTGAAGATTGTAAGGATTGCGAGCGCCTTCACGACATCCCTCTCCCCAGCCCTCACTCCGGCAGTAATCATGCGGGTCAAAGTTATGGGAGCGTCTCTATCCTTCGAGGCCGTCAACATTTCTCCTACAATCTCTATAGGCCTACTCCTAAGAGTCTTAGCGGACTTCAACCCACCTATAGAGAATATCACGTGCATCTCATTCATTATGTGAGGTAGAAGGGCGATTATCGCGGCGACCTCAATTCTTCCAATAATCGCTATGGAGGCTATCGACGCCCCGACTGCCAGGCTCCCACTATTCCCTGCGAAAACCTTCGACGGATAATTGTTGTAGAATAGGAATGAGAGGAGGGCTGCAAGCATTACAAGAGACATCGTTAGGATGAAGCCGTCTCCACGTAGGTATGCTATGATGCCTGAAACCATGAAGAATGGAAGCGAGGTAAATGCCATGGAGCCGTTGAGCACGTCGAGGCTGTTGACAGCGTTGCAGACAACCGGGTAGGCCGCCAACACCATCACAGGATAGATTCTATAGAGCCTTGTTCCACCGATGAATGGGAGAACAGGTCTAGGCACATAGGCTCCCAAAACCAGTAGAAACGCTCCTGGAATTATTAGGAGAAGAGGCTTAAGCTTCGGGTTAATCTCACCTCTAACATCCTCGACAAACCCTATCAATCCAGCCGTAAGAAGGGGTAGAAGAAAAGCTAACACCAAGACAAGGTCTCCGCCGAGAAACCCGTATAGAACAACGGCTACAGCAACGCCGACAATAATGGCTAGCCCACCTGTCTTAGGGATAATAGGCTTCTCAAGCTTATGGAGGTCAACCCCGGTTAAACCCAGTTTAAACCCAACCCTAATGAATAGAGGTGTAAGAACTAGCACCAGGATTAAGGTCAGAAGAGGCTCAAGCATCTAGGAGAGAAACGATGAAAAATGATTAAAAAGGTTTTCAACAATTAGAAGTAACCAAAAAATTGGAGGAATTAAGAAAAAGCTTGATTTAAGGCAGTTTCTCAAGTATTTTTTCTACTTCTTCTACTGAAAACGCTTTCAAGGTTATTGTGCGGACACGTCCCACACTACTTATGGCGAACAGAAGGGATAAGGCAACCTCATCGCTTGGGCCTTCAACCAGTGACACGAAGTCGTATTCTCCCATCGTGTAGTAGAAGCCGTGCCATTTCCCTCCAGCCTTCTCAACCATAGCCTTCGTCTGCGCAACATATTTAGGAGATTCCTTTATATTCCTGGCTCCTTCATCCGTAAACTTTCCTAAAACTACGTAAAACGGCACTATCCCACATAGGTTGATTTCATAGACGCTATATAAGACTTGCTGATGAAGGTGCTAGAAATATTACTTCCGGTTAGAGAAAGTACGGTTGAGCAGCTCTACGTCTGATGACTACGTTATCTATCTCAGCCTTCTCAGGTAGAGCTACCACGAATACAACAACCTCGGCGACATCCTCAGGCTCTATAAGATTCTCTGGCTTGAGGTCAGGTCTATAGGGTTGAATAGCCTTCATCATATCTGTTCTAACCCCAGCTGGAGAAACAGCAATCACTCTAATATTATATTCCTTTCCTTCCTGCGCTAGAACCTTCGTTAACCCCAGAATCGCATGCTTAGACGCAACATATACGCTCTGATTCGGATAACCCCTAAGACCCGCAGCTGAAGCAATGTTAACGATACATCCACTTCTCTGCTCCCTCATTATCCTGAACGCCTCCTTACTGCAGAGGAAAGTTCCCTCCACATTCACACTAAACACCTTTCTAAGATCCTCAAGACTTGTCTCAAGAAACGGCTTAACAACTATTACACCAGCATTATTCACCAACACGTCGAGAACATTCTCCCGCTCCATCACATAGGAAAACACTCTCTTCACATTCTCCTCATTGCTCACATCCGCAGGTATCGCCACAGGATAACCTTCGTCAGAGGAGCCTCTTATCCGTCTTGCAGCATCCTCAAGCCTCTCCCTATTTCTCGACACCATATACACCTTCATCCCATTCTCAATAAACTTCTTAGAAATAGCAAACCCGATACCCCTACTCGCACCCGTAACAACAGCAACCTTACCTCCCAACCTATCAACAAAACAACCCGGCTTCAGAAACCCTCACCCCATAAAACGTAAGCACAGGCCTCCTTATCCTACGTGAGTTCCTTATTAATAAATCTCAAACATTAGGACTTGTTTAGAATGTGAGAAGTTACTTGAATTTCAAAACCTCGATGCATTCAGGTGGAATCGTCTTACAGAGATAAACCTCCTCAGTCGCCTTATAGAATCTTATACCCTTCACCCTAGCCATATTCGCATCTATCTTCAGGATTACAGGTCTGCTGGTCCTCCTTAAGGCAACTCTTCGAGCAATCTCGATAGTCGGAGAAAGATGAACCCATCTCCTTCTCATCGGTCTAAGACCCTCTTTCAGAATCCTCGAGATAGCCTCTTGAGTTGTCCCATGATAAAGCACCTCCACCTCCCGGTCTTCACTTAGGTTAATCTTAACAGGTATGCTGTGACCGTAGAGAGCCCTGATCTTCCCATCCTTTATCTCAAATCTCCGCCTATCGCTCTTCTCAACTATCTCGCGAACTAGCCTCTCATCTACCTGCAGGTATCTTCTCCTGAGCTTCGCCACTAGATCTCCTAAACTTACATATCCCTCTTCATCCAGCTTCAAGTCCCCTGGATTATGCCTCAGCAAGTAACTCATATACCGGCTTATCTTAATCTTCAGTCGCTCCACGCTTGCTCCCACTAAATCGACTGCCACTCCACTCAATAAACTATATTCTAGGATTAGCGCCCATGAATATCTTAGCGAAAACTCTGGGTGAATGTTGAAAATCTAATGATGATATGAGTCAGCTCGGGTATCAGTCATCATCTCCTCCTTGTGGAGGTCAGGTTTACCCGCTCACATCATCAAGGGTAGTTTGGTTTCTCTCTTTAATAGCTTTTTAGAATTTGTATCCTATTTTTCTCAGGAATTCTCTCCGCTTCTTTATGTTTTCTTCGTCTTCTATTCCTTTTGGCTTGTATCCGTCTACTACTCCTATTACCCCTCTTCCTTGGCTTGTTTCGGCGACTATTATTTGGAGTGGGTTTGCTGTTGCTGCGAGGATTGAGCATACTTCTGGAACTGATTTGAGTCTTTGCATCACGTTTATGGGATACATCTCCTTCATGTAGATTAGGAATGTGTGGCCGCATCCAATTCTCATCAGGGTTTCGGCTGCGAGTTTCCGTAGCTCCTCGTCTGTTCCCTCATGTCTTATCAGGCATGGGCCGCTTGCCTCTGCGAATGCTAGGCCGAATTTTGCCCCTGGAACCGTGTTGACTATGGCTTCGTAGATGTCTTCAACGCTTTTTATGAAGTGTGTGATTCCAAATATGACGTTGCATCCTTCAGGTATCTTTACGTCAACTATCTCTATCTTTACCTCCTCGCTCATGTATAGATTTCGTTGATTGTGGGGAATTAAGGTTTTCTCAGTATTCTCTGGAGATTAGGAACTCTATGAGGGTTTTGAGGTCTTCTTTTGCCTCTGAGTCGGGTAATGCTTTTTCAAGTTCTTCACGTGCCTTCAGGGCAAGTCTTCTACTCACTTCTTTAGCGTATTCAACTGCTCCTGATTCTTTAATCAGGTTTATTGCCTCTCTTATCAGTTTGTCATCCTCTGTCCTCATGTCTAGTATCTGCTGAAGCCTCTCAGCCTTCTCTCTTGGGAGGGTGTTTAACGCGTGGATTACCATGAGGGTTCTCTTCCCCTCCTTTATGTCTCCACCTATCTCCTTCCCATACTTCTCTATCTCTCCAACTATGTTTAGGACGTCGTCCTGTATTTGGAATGCTATGGCCATAGACTCGGAGAAGTCTTCGATGCTTTTCTCGACATGTTCGTCTGCTTCAGCCATTATTGTGGCGATTTTTGCGGAGAATCTTGCGAGGGCGCCTGTCTTGAAGAGAGTCATCTGAAGATACTGCTCCTCGTCAATGGATTCCACTAGGCCTCTATGCCACGCTATATCCATCGCTTGCCCGAGGCTAAGCTCAGTCATAGTTCTAACATACTCCTCCAGTATTCTTAGCTTCTTTCTCTCCTGGATTCCGCTCTTGGTGAGCCAGATGAGTGGGAGGAAATACATGGTATTCCCCATGTTTATCGCGACATCGACTCCGTAGAGCTTATGTATGCAGGGTTTTCCACGTCTATAGTCGCTGTTATCCTCTACATCGTCTACAACTAGTGTTCCGTTATGGATTGCTTCAGGTATTATTGAGAGGGGAGCTATCTCTTCAGGGTCTCCCCCAAGGGCTTTATAGATCATAAGCATGAGGGCTGGTCTCCACCTCTTCCCCCCTCTCTCCAAGAGATCCCAGAATGGCTCGAGCACGGTCTTGTTTATGGATTCAACCTCGTATCGGTAGATGGGTTTGCCTAAAATTTTCTCAAGTTCCTCTTCATCAACCTGTTTTGGAATAAGTTTTCTAAGCTCTCTCTCAATGAGACCCGAATACTTTGCGAGAACCTCAGCTACCTTGCTCAACTTTTTCTCCAGCCTCTAACTAGCGCCGCTAATTAAAATTTGCTCCCTCAGCTAAAGTTTAATGAAGTTTTCTTTAAGGTATTTCGAGATAGAGTCGTTAAGTTTCTTTGCTTCATCGGTGAGCTCTGTCTTCATCTTCAGGTAGTCTAGATACTTCATATCCATTCCAGCGTATTTTTTCACATAGTTCTCCCCCTCCATGTGTTTCTCAAGTGTTTGGAGGAATTCTTCGAGAGCCTGTTCGTCGGGCTCCTGATACTCGTCGATGTGGAATATCTGGTCGAGGGGGAGGCGGGGGCGAAGCGGTGGGCTTTCATTCCTCTCCCCTATGCAGAGGAGAGCGATTGGAATCACTCCCTTAGGGAGTTCGAAAAGCTCCGAGAATCTCCACACCTCGAGGAGAGGGCAATCCAAGATTACTGAGCCTAAGCCTAACGCCTCAGCGGCCATAATCATGTTTTCGACAACCATCGCCGCGTCGAAGACCGCGAAGAGTGACTCGATTGGATGCTTATCCGATTGGAGGACATGGTTATGGCCTAGCAGGTCGAGCATGAGCTTCGGCCTGTAAAGGTCTGCGCATACAAGTAGGACGGCTGAGGCATTCCTAACTATCTCCTCGTGGCAGAGCCTGGCCACCTCAGCAATCTTCCTAGCATCCTTTACGTGTATGATTGTGTAGGCTTGGAGATAGGTTGGAGCCCTCCTCCCCGCCTTAATTATGAGTTCGAGAACCTCTTCTGGAAGCTCGGAGGGCTTGAAGAGCCTGATGCTCCTCCTATTCATTAGGAGTTTGATGAGGCTTCTCCGCCTTCCAAGAGCCACAAAACACCCCTCCAGTAGACCATATATCCTTCGATAACCCATTTTTAAACTACGTAGCTAGGCAAAACTCAATAACCTCCAGAGAGGTGAAACACTCTGGAGCCGAAGCCCGGGTGGCCGAGCGGCTAGGCGGCGGGCTGCAGACCCGCTCTACAGGGGTTCAAATCCCCTCCCGGGCTCTTCTCCGGGAAAGGGATATTAGGGGTTCTCTGCTCTATGGG
>CAYTSD010000044.1:0-8315 GCA_964440495.1 uncultured Nitrososphaeria archaeon
TGGCCCGCGATGGCTGAAGCTTTCAGGAGGGCGCGGGGAGAGTTGGCTGAGAGGCTTCTAGAGGCTTTGCTCGCAGGGGAGAGGGCTGGAGGAGACCTTAGAGGGATGCAGTCAGCCGCAATACTAATCGTTAGGGCACGGCCAACAGGCAGACCCTGGCTTGACAAGCTTGTCGACCTGAGGGTTGAGGATAGCTCTAACCCTCTCAGAGAGCTTCAGAGACTACTAAGGCTTCATAAAGCCTATCAGCATGCGAATAGGGGTGACGAGCTTGCCTCACAGGGTAGATTTGACGAAGCTATGAAAGAATATGATGCGGCCTCCTCCCTGGCGCCGGAGGTCGAGGAACACGAGTTCTGGAAAGCCGTGACGATGCTTAACCATGGAAGAGTCAGGGAGGCCGCCCCTATTCTGAGAAGGGTCTTCGAGGAGAACAGGGCTATGATAACGTTGTTGAGAAGGCTTCCAGGGACAGGGCTTTTAAAGCTCTCGGCCCAAGAAGTTGAGAAAATTCTTTCATGTTTAAAAATAGGATAAAGCTTTTATTAGACTGGTTCCCAGCCCACCGTAACATGAGCCGAAAAGATTTGAAAGCTATTAGCAAGACAGCGGCAGCAATAATTGTAGTAGTCATAATTGTTATAGCGGGTGTTGCGGGAGTCTATCTAGCCACCAGCGCTCAGCCTAAAACAACTGTTGTAACCGTGACTCAGCCTCCTCAAACCATAGTTAAGACACAGACCATCGGAGGCACGACTGTAACCTATACCACTACCCTACCCCCAACCACTCTTGTTACAACAGCAACACCTACGCCAACCCCTACAACGACTACAACCACTAAGAAGCCTACTGGACCGGCTCCTAAAGTCTTGATATACGATGCGGCCACCGAGCTTGAGAGCCTAGACCCAGCCTTCGACTACGAGTATGTCGGATGGTGGATAATGCAGAACGTCTATGAGCAGCTTGTCTGGTATGATGGACCTAGGACCGATAAGTTTAGAGGAGTTCTGGCGACAAGCTGGGAGAAGAGTGAAGACGGACTAACTTGGACATTCCACCTCAGGAAGGGTGTGAAGTTCTCGACTGGAAACGACTTTAACGCGGAGGCGGTGAGATACTCCTTCGTCAGAGTTCTCAGAATGAATCAGCCTCCATCATGGATACTCTCCCAAGTTCTAACACCCGATGGAATAGAAGTCGTCGACGACTACACTATCAGATTCCACCTCACAAAGCCTTACGCAGACTTCCTCGCACTTCTCGCAACAGTTGTCGCATCAGTTGTCGACCCACAGGCAGTTGAAGCACACGGAGGAATAAAGGATAACCAAACCAACCCATGGATGGACACCCACACAGTCGGAACAGGACCATTCTACGTCAAGGAATGGATTAAAGGAGACCACATAACGCTTGAACGCAACCCATACTATTGGGGTGAGCCGGCAAAGCTCGAGAAGGTGATAATCTACTTCAAGCCGAGCGTTCAGACGAGGCTTCTAGACCTGATGAGCGGCGCAGCCCAGATGGCGACAGTCGACATAAACCACGTCAAAGATGTTATGGGTAAGCCTGGAATAGAGATTAAGAGCGTTGGGCTAACCTATCACATAGACTTCCTATTCATGAACACAAAGAGATTCCCATTCAACATAACGAAGGTTAGGCAGGCTGTCGCACATGCAATAAACTATGACGCAATCATGGAGGGAATAAACCAGGGACTCACAATAAGATATGTTGGACCCATACCGAAGGGTATGGAGGGATATGATGAAACGATCGAGCCCTACAAGTATGACCCGGAGCTCGCTAAGAAGCTTCTAGAAGAGGCTGGATTCCCCAACGGTGAAGGCCTACCCACGGTAACCTACCTCTACTACTCTAGAGACGCCTCCGTGGCATTAATCGCCCAAAGAGTCCAGGAAGACTTGGCTAATATAGGGATTAACGTCAAGCTCGTTGGAGTCGCCTTCGCAACCTACATGGACACACTGATACAGGACCCGCTTGACCCAAGGGTCCCAGAGATGGGGTGGACTGAATGGTACCCAGACTACGCCGCTCCAGACGACTACATAGTGCCCTTCACATGCCCGGACTTCCCGCCAGTCGGATGGAACCCAGCATTCTACAGCAACCCGAGAATAACGGAGCTGATCTCCAAGGCTCCCTATGAGCCGGACCCGGAGAAGAGAGCTGAGATGTACCATGAGATAATCAAGATAATGTACGATGATGTTCCATATGTTTGGCTTGGACAGTTCCAGGGATACTATGTATACCGCTCCAATGTCAAGGGAATCTACCACAACCCAATGCTCGCAGGCCCAGACTTCTACCACATCTACTTAGAGCCAGAGTAAGTTTTTCCTTCACTCCTTATTTTTTTAGAAAAGCTATTTATATTGACGTTTAGCTCCATCAGTCAAGAAGGCCTTGACAGACTCCTCAGATACGCTTGTATCCATTGGAGACCTAAGCGTAACTTATCGGGCTAGGTTAGGTGAGGTTAAGGCTCTTACCAGTGTTGAGCTGGAGATACCATACAACAATACGGTCGCAGTCGTGGGGGAGAGCGGATGCGGGAAAAGCACCCTCGGACTGACAATAATAAGACTTCTACCCGAGCAGGCCTCAATAAAGTCTGGGTCAATAATCTATAAGGGTGTAAACCTACTAGAGGTTCCAGAGAAAGAGTTCAGAAAGTATAGAGGGACGGAGATCTCGATGATATTCCAGGAGCCTCTAAGCTCACTTAACCCCGTATACACTATAGGGGAGCAGATACAGGAAGCCCTTCTAATCAGGATGCAGAGGGAGGCTGGAGAGAAGGCGTATAAGAAGGAGTACGGCCCCTTCAGGTATCCAGGTAACCCTGGACTAAGGGAGACACCTCTAGGCCCTAGTAAGCTTGTTACACCTCTTCAGGCCAGGAAGCCGAGGTTTGGGTTGAAGTCGCCTGAGTTGAGGGAGGAGATAATCAGGCTTCTAAGCCTTGTTAGGATTCCTGACCCTGAGATCGTGATTGACAGGTATCCGCATCAGCTTAGCGGCGGGATGAGGCAGAGAATAATGATAGCTATGGCGTTGGCTGAGAGGCCTTCCCTCCTGATAGCTGATGAGCCTACAACCGCTCTCGACGTAACGACTCAGGCTCAGGTTCTAAAGCTTCTCACAGACCTCTCCAAGCAGACGAGAATGTCCATGCTTCTAATCACCCATGACCTCGGAATAGTCGCAGAAGTCGCTGACAGGGTCTCAGTAATGTATGCTGGAACAATAGTTGAGGAGGCAGATGTCTATGAACTCTTCGAGAACCCACTCCACCCATACACCCACGCACTGCTAAACGCTATCCCAAGAGGATACTATGACTCGCCTCCCCTTCAGACACTCCCAGGAAACGTTCCAGACCTAGTTTCACCACCGCCTGGATGTAGATTCCATCCAAGATGTCCGCATGCGATAGAGAGATGTAGGAGCGAAAAGCCGCCTCTCATCGAGGTTAAGCAGGGACACAAGGTCGCATGCTTCCTATACTCTAGGAGGTGAAGTATATGAGCAGGGGAGAAGTAATCCTAGAGGTAAGAGACCTCGTAAAATATTTCCAAGAGGGTGGAGGGCTTCGACTCTTCGGAGGTAGAGGTGGAAAAACAGTCCACGCCGTCGATGGAGTATCCTTCGACCTCAACTCTATGGAGACCATAGGAATTGTAGGGGAGAGCGGATGCGGGAAAACCACTCTTGGAAGAACGGTTCTAATGCTCCTGCGGCCAAATTCTGGAAAGATAATCTTCGACGGAACCGAGATAACGAAGCTGAAGGATGGAGAGCTCAGAAAGATTAGGCCGAAGATGCAGATAGTTTTCCAAGACCCGTATTGGTCGCTTGACCCTAGGATGAAGATAAGAAGTATAGTCGCTGAGCCCCTGAAAGCCTCGAAGCTCTACACGAAGGACGAGATAAAGAGGAGGGTTGCCGAGGCTCTGGCGACGGTTGGATTAGACGAGGAAAGCATGGACAGGTATCCACATGAGTTCAGCGGAGGCCAGAGACAGAGGATAAGTATAGCGAGGGCGATAGCTGGAGACCCTCTCCTAGTCGTGTTGGATGAGCCTACAAGCTCTCTCGATGTCTCAATACAGGCTCAGATACTCAACCTATTGAAACAAATCCAGAAAACCAAGAAGATAAGCTACATCTTCATAACACACAACATCGATGTAGCGAAATACATGAGCCACAGGATAGGTGTAATGTATCTTGGGAGAATAGTTGAGCTTGGACCTGCGAGGGATGTCTTCGAGAACCCGCTCCATCCATACACTAGACTCCTGATAAGCTCGATACCCTCAACAGACCCGAAGAAGAGGAAGATAAAGAACCTCAAGTTCGTCGAAGAGCTTCCAAGCCTAATAAAACCACCTAAGGGATGTAGATTCCATCCAAGATGCCCCTACAAGGAAGAAATATGCGAGAAAGTGGAGCCAGAGTTTAGAGAAATTAAGCCAGGACATTGGGTCGCCTGCCACCTCGCTGAGAAAATCTAACACGCAAGAAGTTACGTTCTACAGAGAACATTTATATAAAATACTCTGCCCCTGACATGACATGAGCTCTGAGAAACGTAAGTTAACTATGCAGGATCTTATAATGGCGTTGGAGAAGCCTTATCCAGACTTTGAGATTAAGCCTGGCAAGACTGCTCTAATCCTCATAGATATGCAGAAGATTGCTTCACCTGAACCCTTCATACAGGCGGCTATTGAGAAAGGGTTCCCGGAGGATGAGGTTAGAGAGGCTGCAAAAGAGTATGAGGAGATGTTCTGGAGGGCTGTCAAGAACGCGAAGCGTATTCTCGAGGCATGTAGGAAGAAGGGCTACGACATATTCCATGTTGTATTGGAGGCCCCTAAAGCCGACCCAAGATACACGGCGAAGGTGAATAGGAGGATTGGGCTGATAATTCCGCCCGGCGCCCCTGAAGCCGAGATACTTGACGATGTTAAGCCTGTTGGAGACGAGCTTGTAATAAAGAAGACGAATGGTGGAGCCTTCACTGGAACAAACCTCGACTTCCTCCTAAGAAACATGGATATCGACAGCCTGATTCTCGTGGGATTCCTAACAGATGAATGCGTGGCAGCAACAGCATACCACGCCGCAGACCTCGGATACAATATAATTCTCGTCGAGGATGCCACCGCAACCCATGAGAAGGAGACACATGACACGATAATCCGTGTGCTCAAAGATATGTGCTTGAAGGTTAAGACGACTGACGAGGTTGTTAAGCTGATAGAGGAGTCGGGTTAACGTAGGTATCTGAGCCTTGGGTCCAAGACGTCTCTCAGCCCGTCGCCGAGTAGGCTGAAGGCTAAAGCTATCGTGAAGAGCGCTATACCAGGCATAACTGGGAACCACCAAGCGCTGAAGAGATAGTCTTGGCCCTCGAAGACAAGCCTACCCCACTCTGGGAGAGGAGGCTGAGCACCAAGCCCAAGGAAGCTTAGCAAAGCAGCTGTCAGAATCACGTTACCCATATCGATCGTGGCGTAGATTAGGATTGGTGAGAGAATGTTTGGGAGAATGTGTTTGAAGACTATCGTGATCTCTCTTAATCCAGCGGCTCTAGCGGCCTCGATGTAGGGATAGCTCTTAACCACTAGAGCCTCGCTTCTAGAAAGCCTAGTGTACCAAGGCCACCAGACAACTATTAGGGCCATGGTTGCTTGGATTATCCCTGGACCTAGAACTACTGCTACTGCCATCGCTAGGACAAGCGGTGGGAAGGAGAGGAAGATGTCTGTAACCCTCATCACAGCCTCATCCAAGAACTTCCCCATGGTTCCAGCCGCAGCCCCTAGGAAAGCCCCTATCACAGCTGAAACGATAACTACCATCAGGGCTATCTGAGCATCAATCGGAGTCCCAACGAGAATTCTGCTGAAGAGGTCTCTTCCAAGGTCGTCCGTTCCAAACCAGTGTAGGGGGGAGGGTGGGAGGAGACGCTCGGAGAAGTTCTGAGAGTAGGGGTCGTAAGGGGCTATGGCGTCTCCAGTCACAGTAACAATTATAGCAAGTAGGAAGTATCCCACAATCAGTATTCCCCCAGTTAGGGAAAGTTTGTTCTTCATCAGACGTCTAACAAAGTATCTTAGCTCGCTTTCTTCAGACATTTCCTTCTCACCCTAACTTGACCCTTGGGTCGAGGAATGCGTAGGTTATATCCGCTATTAGGTTGAGGATTGTGACTGTCAGTGCGTAGAGTATTGTTACACCCATAGTTGAAGGTAGGTCTAGGGATAGGATTGACTGGACAGCGTATCTCCCTATTCCAGGCCAGTTAAAGATATACTCTACTACAACTGCTCCGCTCAGCATCCACGCGAAGATTAGAGCTGTTATAGTGACAGCGGACATGAGGGCGTTTCTAAGAGCGTGCTTAAAGATAACCGTCCTCTCGTCGAGACCCTTAGACCTCGCAGTCCTAATGTAGTCTAGTCTAAGTATCTCGAGCATACTTGACCTAACAAGCCTCGTCAATACTCCAAAGACCATTAAAGCAAGAGTCAAAGCCGGTAGAATTATATGCTCTATGCTGCTGACAAGGGCAGGCCAATTCATCGTCAGAAGACTGTCAAGTATGTAGAGACCCGTGATATGTTGGGGAGGGTCGATGAGGGGGGAGAGCCTACCTCCGGATGGAAGAAGCTTAAGATGATAGAACACTACCAGCTGGAGCACCAGAGCCATCAGGAATGGTGGAACAGAGTAGGTTCCTAGAGCGAACAATCTTATCAAGTGATCTTCAATCTTATCCTGCTTCGCCGCCGCAATCGCTCCGAGAGGTATCCCAATCACTATTGCCAGGATTATGGAGACTATTGAGAGCTCTATCGTCGCTGGAAAGTACTTCATTATCTCCTCTAGGACAGGCTGACCGTTGACCGGTGAGATTCCCCAATCCCCTCTTAACAGGTCTGAGATATAGTAGAAGTACTGGATGTAGAGAGGCTCCTTGAGATGATACCTTATCGCATAGGCTTCAACTGTTTCAGGGCTTGCTTTGAGCCCAGCCCAGGCTCTAGCAGGGTTGGGAACAGCTACCCTTGAGATGAAGAAGGTGATGAACGTCACTCCCACCACTACAGGGACGAGCAGGAGAAGCCGACGAGCCACGTATCTAGCTAATCCCATCCCTTTCAAACCCTAGGAGAAGAACCAGAATATAGGCTTAATCCACAATGCGGGGGGTGGGATTTGAACCCACGAACCCCTATGGGACAGGGGTTCTCATGGATGTAACAGCTATTACGGGAAAAGAAGGCGATTTAGGGCGTTTTGATTCTGAGGCGTGTCTAAATCCCGTTACGGCACGGGATTACATGACGGCTCCTAGCTATATTGGGGATCCTAAACTGTGGGAGGGATTCATTCGATACGTCTCTAACAAATATAGCCGTGATCATGCTAGAAGCATCTTGAGATATGCTCATAGATACGGCCATCTATTCTTTAGCGGAGACCTTAGACCTGTCTTAGAGCTTACGCCTGATAAGCGGAGGCATGTCTTAGCAGCTATCTCTGCCTTGGCTAAGTATCTTGGAAAATATGAGGAGTTCAAGGAGCTTAAGAAGCGTTATGATGTTAAGATGGAGCGGAAGGTTAGGATAGTTGCTAGGCTAACGGATACAGACTTAAAGACGCTTTCAGAATGGATCATTAAGGCTAGGCAGATATTAGGCCGATATGCTCTCTATTTGGATTTCCTATTGGCTACAGGTATGAGGCCTAGGGAAGCCATCAAATCATATAATCTAATCATAAAGCTGAGTGAAGAGGAGAGGCTGGAAGACTATTACCGTAACGGATTCCTAGAGCATTTTAGATTTGAGGAAACTTTCCTAAGAGGAGTTAAGAATGTTTATGTTAGCTATTGCCCAAGCGAGATTGTAACAGCTATAACAAAATCTAAGCCCATAAACCTCTATACGATATACGATAGATTTGAGGCTGCTAAGATGTCTATCAAGCTTAAGGAGATTCGGAAGCTCTGGGCTTCTTACATGACCAAGTTCTTATCTGAGCCTGAGATAAACTTGATTCAAGGGAGAGTAAATAAGAGCGTGTTTATGCAGAACTACTTTAACCCTAACTATATTCCAGGGCTTAGAGAGAGGCTTGAGAAGGGTGTTAAGAGCTTATTCCTAACTGTAACAGCCGTAATAGCCAAGGAGAATAACATAAATGCCCAGGATTCAAATTAGAATATTAGATTTAGCCTGGTTTCTTTAAGTAATTCT
>CAYTSD010000045.1:0-8241 GCA_964440495.1 uncultured Nitrososphaeria archaeon
ATCTCAAGCCCTGAAATCTTCGCGGAGAAGATTGCGCCCCTTACAATTAGCTCAGCTAAGGTGTGGTAGAGCATGTGCCTGCTCTTTATATGCGCCAACTCGTGGGCGATTACCGCTTTTAGCTCCTCTTCATCCAAGATTTTGAGGAGGGGTGAGCCTAATACGAGGACTGGGCTGTCATCGGAGCCGAAGGTGAATGCTATAGGCTTGTCAGCGAAGGCTAGATAGGTTTCTGGAAGAGCCTCTAACCCGAGAACAACCCCACATCTCCTTACAAGGTCGCCTATCCTCGACATGTATCCGACTCTGACAGCATCTCTTGAGAGACTCTCCATTGCGGACCTCACATAGTTCTTGAGAACGAAGTGCTTAATCAGATGGGGGAGAGGCTCAGTATCCTTCAGAGCTTCCAAGTTATCTCTATCGGATGGGTAGATGTAGTCGTCGATTGCTAGGTCGTAGGGTGTGAGAGGTATAAGCCTGTACCCGCATCTAAGGCAGAAAACCTTCTCAGCCTCCGTGTAGGTTCCGCATCTCGGGCAATAGAGCTCCAATCCTCCACACTACTCCACATACCCGATTAACCTGAGTATTCTTATAGCTAAGGCTCTAGAAGATTCACCCACCCTTACCACAACACTCCCCCTCCCAGGCTGCCCATACACTATAATGGTTCCATCGGGCGCTGAGAGTATGGCTGCGAGAGTCAGTAAGTCCTCCTCACCCTCAACGATGAGCAAGGTCTTCTCCAACCTCTTCCTCCTGAGAAGTCTATGGAGTTTCGACGCAGCTTCAGGTGAAATCTCACCAGCTCTGTTGACAACCCTCTCAACATTCTCGGCTTCAAGTCTTAGAGGCTCAACAGGTCTTCTCTCAATTCTTCCATCAATTATGTAGAGATTCACATCGACATCGTTCTCACTTAGGATTCTTGAGGTATAGTCTCCAACTGCGACTACCAGGGGAGGTTTCTCGGATTCGATTATCCACTTAATCTTTCCAGCAACCTCTCTTGGACTGCCTGTGATGAGTTTTCCAGCAGGCTTCCTGAGAATCTCCCTAACCTCTCCAGCGAAGACTAGCCTCTTATTGGGAGGCCACTTAACCGACTCTGACGGCATAGGGGCCAGGCTTCCTCATCCCAAGCTCTTCAGCTATCTGAGAATGCTCAGGGTCTATTATTATGATTAGGCCTAAAAAGTTTGTTGTAAGGTTTGATGAGCCGCAGTTGTCGCAGACATTTCCCTTAACAACTATCCGCTTACAGTTTCTACACGCCTTCTCCCTCGCAGGCATCCTCTATCTCACCCCTTCTCCGCAACTGCTTTAGCCTTCTCCTCCGACTCCTTAATCTTCTCAAGGCTTTCCCTTATCCATTCAAGTTTACCTAGATAGGGTTGACGTGTGGTTACCCCTATCTTTCCAGTTGTGCCTGGAGTTAGGGAGACTGCAACTATTCTGAATCTCACGTCGTCTCCAACCTCAAGCCTCTTCCCAGTCTTCTTCCCCATGAGAACAGAGTGCCTCTCATCGTAGGATATGTAGTCGTCCATTATCTGTGAGATGTGGAGAAGCGCATCCATGGGCCCTATCCTTATGAATGCTCCGAACTCCGTTATCTCAACAACCTCACCTTCACCTACTTCCTGTATTCTAGGCGTGAAGGCGAGGAGCTTTGCCTTAGTCTTATGATAGGTTGAACCATTTCTTGGGAGAAGCGCTCCAATCGGGTTCACCTCAGCGTCGACCACCATCACTATGTATCCGAGGCCCTCGAGTATGGTTCCCTCATAATTGTTCCTAAGCTGTTCGAGAGCTACATTTTTGAGAGGCTTGCCGAAATCTCGTGGAGGTATTCCTACAATATCTTCTATCTCAATAAGTGTGAACATAATCCAACACTCATTAGCTTGACTTATTTTTAAAAGTAGCTGATAATTTAAGGGTTTCCCTAAAACCTATAACCTTCCAGACTTAGACCCATGTCCCTTCGAACCCTGAGGACAGGTATCCCAAGCCTCCTAGCATTCTCGATAAGCTGCGAGTCTATCGTCGCCAAAATCAGTTGAAACTTCGAGGCAGCCTCTAGCAACCTCTCATCAACACTCCCTGAGCCTGGGAGACTTATATGCCTCATCCTCTCAGAGATCTTTAAAGCTGCTTTAGCCGACATGGCTCTTCTCCCACCTTTTCCAGCAATTGTTTTGAGCTCCATTAAGGTATCCTCCAAGACGTATGCCTCTATTTTTTCTCCCAGTGTTTCCTCAGCTTTTTCTAGAAGATTCTCACCTGTTTCCGCCATCAGCATTAGGAAGCTTGCATCGAGTAGAATCTTCATCCCACTATCTTACCGTATCCTATCAGTCTCCATGCTACGCCTATCCTCCGCGAGATTGCTACCTTGTCTCCCTCAACGGCCACCACAGGCCTCGTCAGCCTAATCTCAACTCTGTCGCTGGTTCTCTTGGTTACCACGCCGCTTGTCACAGCTGAGTAAATGTTTAGGACGAGGGGCTCCTTAACGCTTATCGGGGCAACCTTAACCTTCTCTTTGACACCTACCACGAACTCGAATAACTCGTAGTCGAGGGATACCTCATAGCGTGTAGGTGGAAGGGTTCCAGGAGCCCCAGCCATGTTTCCAGTCATCCCATCGCTCTTCGTTAGAGCTGGGTCGAGCTTAGTCTCAATCCCGGTAAGACCTCCACTCTTCGCCTCCTCAACATCCCTCCCACCAGCCTTAATGTTGACAACCTCGGTTACCAGGGAGCTGTACTTGGCTCCAGGCTCCTCCCTCTCAGGAACCCCTGGAACTATCTCTATCTCGTCCCCTACCCTCACGACACCCTGTATTATCGAGCCTCCTATAACCCCGCCCTTAATCTTGTTTCCAGGGGTTCCTGGAGGATTCACGTCGAAGGACCTTAGGATAGGCATTCGGAAGGGTTTTGAGAGCTCTCTCCTAGGGGTTGGGATAAACTTCTCCATGGCCCAGAGCAGAGGCTCTATCCCGACGCCATGCTGCCCTGAGACGGGAATTATAGGGCTATCCTCGACGCTCGTCCCCTTAACATACTCCTTTATCTCCTCATAGTTTTCAAGGGCACGCTCCTTAGAGACCAAGTCTATCTTGTTCTGGGCGAAGATTAGGTTCTCTACACCCATTATGAAGGCTGCTTGGAGATGCTCCCTATCCTGAGGCTGAGGAAATCTGTGCCTTGCATCAACCACGAAGAGGGCTCCGTCAAAGAGGGCTGCTCCCGAGAGCATGGTAACCATTAGTGAGTGATGGCCTGGGCAGTCTATGAAGGATAACGCTCTGACGAACTCTGTCTTGGAGCCACATCTTGGGCAGACCTCCTTAGAGGTATAGTTGAAGGGCTCCTCACAGCGTGGGCATCGGTAGATAGCTGCGTCAGCGTATCCTATCCTTATAGTGATTCCGCGTTTAAGCTCCTCTGAGTGGCGGGCTGGCCATATCCCAGTTATCGCCTGAACTATCGTGCTCTTACCATTGTCTACATGTCCCAGCGTCCCTACATTGACTTCAGGTTGGGTTGGCAGAGGCTTAACCGTCGACAAGCCTTCGATTCACCTGTTCTCAAGCGTCAGCAGCCCCACTCTTAACCCTTTGTCAATAGGTCTCCAACTCCTCCTCCGAGAAGAAGATCCTATGCTCCCTCTCGTAGGACTCTGGGCTGTCCGAGGCGTGGATTAGGTTGTCGGTAAGCTCTAGCGCCAAGTCTCCCCTAATTGTCCCGGCCTCAGCTTTAACTGGGTCTGTGGCGCCGATGAGTCTCCTGACCACCGAGATCGCTTCCCTGCCCTCTAGGATCATGAGAACCACGGTCTTGCCTGCCACGGTTTCTATGAGGCTTGGATAGAAGGGTTTACCTTCGTGAACCTTGTAGAGTTCAGCGGCCTTCTCCCTGCTGAGCTTCTCAACCTTCAACTGAAGTATTCTAAGCCCCTTACGCTCAAACCTCGAGATCACCTCCCCTATGAACCCTCTTCTAACACAGCTAGGCTTCAACATAACGAATGTTCTTTCCATGCCTGGTTTAGGCTAGGAGGCTGAATATAGGGTTCACCTCTCAGCCTCCACGTCTCTCCTTACCATAGTAGCTTGTCCATTTAAGCTTCCTGGGGTCCCGGCGGAAGTCTATCATGCTGACCTTACATTTTCTTGAGCAGAACCAGAGCTGTGAGCCGTCCCGCTTCACGTAGAGTATCCCCCGACCATGCGGGAACTCTCTCCCGCAGAAGGCGCAGCGATGGATTGTCCGCATAACCCTGTCAAGTCCCACGGGAAAACAGCATTTAATGAAGGTTCTCCCCTGGCTGAGGCTGCCTCTAAAAAACTTTATGCATGAATCATCAACGACCCTAATTAGACTCACGCCTCCCATTATAGAGTGAGATGTTGGGAGAGACTGTTCGTAGGAAATGGGTTCTAGCTGCAGCCGTTATTCTAATCGTTTCAACCGTCCTGTTCGTAGGGATGTTCCCGCACGTTGAAGCGGTTAGAAGCGACGACGGGGAAATGGATACGGAATGGGAGCTTCTTGAAGCACCTGTGACATCTGTGGGCAATTCCTCGATTACGGTTGCCATGAACGGTGAGGAAGTTGAACTACTCACGGGAGGGAGATGGCTTCTCCTCGACGAATACGCTAACAAAGCCTCTTGGATTGATGCTATGAACCATGTAGAGAGGGGGGATGCCTTAGTTGCAGTCCTCACCGTCAGAGGAGAAAATGCAACCAACCGGGTTCTCCTAGGACTGAAGCAGGGAGACCTGTTCCTCTTCAGAGCTAGATTCCTAGAGCGTTCTGTGAAGAGGCATCTCCGCACGAGGGTCTACATGGGCGTCAGAGGAGAGATTGCTGAAAAGTATGGGAACTACTTTGTGATAGATAGAGGAGGTTTAAGAGCCTATGTCTTCGTGGGCGGAAGCTGGAGGAAGGCTGGAGACGGTGAAGTAAGCTGGAGCGATGTCTCAGAAGAGTTTAGGATCGGAGACGAAGTAAGGATATTCTGCCACAACATCGCTGTAATGAATGACAGGTTTGCAGACTCCTTCGGAATCAAAGCCTTCATCTGGGGATACAGCGGCGCTATAATGGACCTAACTTCAGGAGCAGCTATCTCAAAGAAATAACCAATTTTATTTTTTACTTTATCTTCTCGGCTTCACGTTCGGTGTCTAGAAGTATTAGGATGTCTCCAACCCTGACGGGGCCCTTAACGTTTCTGGAGATAACTCTCCCAGCGTCTCTTCCCTCTAGTATTCGGACCCTCACCTGCGTTACCTCGCCTGTCACACCAGTCCTGCCTACTATCTGCTCCACCACCGCTGGCACAGGCTCTTCCTGTCTCTCTGCTCTGGAGGCCTTGCTCATCTCCGAAGCTCTGAACCGTTACCCAGATTCTTAACTATTTCGCCTGAATCTCAAGCTTCACAGCGGCGTAGCCTACCACGGCATCCCTATCCCCTGTCACATCTCCGCTTGTAGCGTACTTGAGAACCTCAGCCTCCCCGGCTCCAAGCCTCCTAGCAGCCTCCAAGACAGCTGCCACAGGCCCATATCCACACATGGAGATACTGTAGCGTTGGATGGTTTCGTAGAGGCCTTTGATGTCAAGCCTCCTTATCCTCTCCAGCGCCATGTAGTCCTTCTCTCTGGCCGACTCCTCCGGCTCATAGTGGGTGAAGTCTGATGAAGCCACTAGGAGAAGCCTCCTCTTCTCAGCGGCCTCGGCGAGAGCCTTCCCAACCTCGATACAGGTGGCCATGCCTTGGTCGAGCACTGAGATTGGGAGAAACTTGAAGCCCTCTCCCAAGACGTATTGGAGGAAGGGGAGCTGAACCTCGACCGAGTGCTCCTTTGTGTGAGAGATCTCGTCAAGCGAGAACACGTCTGAGATGTCTGCAAGCCTGAGCGCGAGCTCTGAGTCTATCTTGACCGTGCCTAGGGGCGTGACCCACTCACCCTCAGGATAGACCGAGACAGGTGTACCCACACCATAGTGATTTGGCCCTAAGACTACAACGGTCTCGGGGGCAGCCCTCCCCCCAAGCTGTAGATAGCTGTGCGCAGCAACCGGGCCGGAGTACATGTATCCTGCGTGGGGGGCTATTAGGAATGGTGGTAGGGTGCCGCCACCCGGCTTCTCTGGAAGCCTTCCAGGCCCTAATGGGTGGAGGAAGCAGCGTTCTATCTCTCTTAGTAGGCTTTCCTTTGAGGCTGGGTAGAATGCTCCTGCTACCGCTGGAAGCCTCCTCGACATATCCACCATGATCTTAGCTATCGCAAGTATTTATCATTCTAGGAGTATCTCTAACCTGCTTCATGAGCATAGACATGAGCTCGAGGAAGAGGGATCATATTAGGCTGAGTCTGGAGAGGGATGTCGGCTTCAGGGAGAAGACCACATGGTTCGAGTGCGTCGAGCTTGTTCACAGGGCTTTACCTGAACTCGACTTCGGAGAGGTCTCAGCCGAGGCCAGCTTCCTTGGGAGGAGGTTCTCAACAGCCTTCATGATAGAGGGGATGACTGGCGGAACCCCTGAGGCCGCTGAGATAAACGGGAACCTCGCTGAGGCCGCTGAGAGGGCGGGAATCCCGATGGGCGTGGGAAGCCAGAGAGCAGCCCTGCTAGACCCCTCCCTAGCCTACACCTTCCGCGAAGCCCGTAGGAGGGCTCCCAAAGTCTTCCTAATAGCCAATCTAAGCGGGGTTCAGCTCGCGAAGGAGGGTGTTGAGCTCGCTGAGAAGGCTGTCGAGATGATCGAGGCCGACGCCATCGCAATCCATCTAAACAGTCTCCAAGAACTCGTCCAGCCTGAGGGTTGCCCAGGGTTCAGCGGGGTCTTGGAGGCGGTTGAGAAGACCGTTGAGAGGCTCGATGTCCCCGTCATAGTGAAGGAGATTGGATGCGGGATTCCCTTTGAGACCGCCCTGAAGCTTGAGAAGGCTGGTGTGAGCGCAATAGATATCGCTGGCTCAGGTGGAACCAACTGGACTCTCATCGAGATGCTTAGGGCTGAGGGTTTAGATGAGGAGAAGAAGGAGCTTGCCGAGGTCTTCCTCGAGTGGGGGATACCTACCGCAGCCTCTCTCATAGAGGTTGCCGCGAGAGTCAAGGTGGAGGTGGTGGCCTCAGGGGGGATAAGAACGGGGCTTGAAGCAGCCAAGGCCCTAGCGCTCGGCGCAAAGATTGTGGGATTAGCTCATCCATTCCTGAAGCCTGCTACAGAAAGCCCTGAAGCGGTTGAGAGGGTTATCAGGAAACTTGATAGAGAGCTTAGGGCGGCGATGTTCCTCACTGGGTCAAGAAACCTTGAAGAGCTCAGGAAGACGCCGATAGTCCTGTTTAACCCTCTTCTCGAATGGGTTAGGCAGAGGGTTGGAGAAGCTTGGAGAGCCAGATAAATTGACTTGAATCCCTCTTTCCTAGTCGTGGGCTTTGATGAAGAGTAGGTCTTCGGCCGAGTCCCTCCTACAGAATCCAAACCTCTCAAACTGCACTATCTCGTCAACCCTTACATCATTCACCGATCTTTCGCCGAGTCCCTTAACAGTCTTCAGACTCTCAGGGTTTACTTCACCGTCCAAGTAAAGTATGTCTGGGACGAGGACTCTGACCTCAACATTCTCTTCAGCTGGAACCCATTGAATTATCCTAATCTTCTCGATAGGCTCTAGTCCAGCGAACTCCGCCTCAACAAGGTCTTCACCCTTCTCCGTGACCTTGAAGTTTAGCATATACTTGAGTCTGAGAATCTCACCTGGCTTCATCGATTTAACATCGCTGATGGATATGTAGAATTCTCCTCTCCCCCTAAGGGTTCTTGAGCCGAGGTTCTTGTTACTTGGATGGAAGGGGGCTGAAACTATTCTCTCAGGCGCGTTCCTAACCTTCAGCTTAACTGGATTTGGGACGAAGAAGAGTCTGCGAGCCCTCGGGTCTAGGAGCTTCCTATTCACTGCGAAGAGTAGAGACCAGTCGTAGGAGCGTTTCGCATAGGAGAACCCTGTCTGCGTTACTGTGAACTCCTTTATGGCCTCAGGCAGAATCCCCCTCCTCCTAATCCCCTCTATTGTTGGGAAACGTGGGTCATCCCATCTCTCAGCAATCCCCGCCTCGATTACCGCTCTAAGCCTTCTCTTGGAGACAGGCGCACCCTTAAACTCGAACCTTGAATACTCGACGTAGACTGGGTTCCTCATCCCTAGG
>CAYTSD010000046.1:0-7844 GCA_964440495.1 uncultured Nitrososphaeria archaeon
TCGCGGCGACAGTAATCCTCCTACTCGCAGCAGCCATAACCATGAGAAGACGGAGACTCCTCTGGAGGCTCTAAGCCCTCCTCTTTCATTTTTCTTATAGTAACCAGCCTAACCTTAAGCTAATTTAGAGCGAGGTCTAACCCGGTGAAGGCAGCTCCCTATACATTATTGTTGAGGATGTGGAAAAAGGGCGGCGGCAGCCCCCAGCAGGTGGCGAGGGAAGAAGAGGCCGGGGCAGAGCAGCCGAACGTCCAGCACGTAACCACACAGCGGCCCCGCCACGCCTTAGCGCCGCTCCCTCCCGGGCCTAACGCGGTTCGGCGTGCTCGGAGGCTGGAGCCCACCCCTACGGGTGAGGCAGACTCCTACGAGGCCCCGTGTGGGCGCGCTCTCATCCGTCGGCTGCCTGCTGTGCCTCCTCCTCCGCAGGCGCCCCGCTGGGTTACTGGCCCCCGCATGTAGCCCATTTCGGGTTGTAGGGAAGGGCTAGCTCCCCAGCCCTACCTGCCGCCGCCATTAATGGCTCCATCCACCGAAGATATAACTGTTTAACCCCGGATGGTTGAGTTAAGAGCTTCCACAAGTTCTTTAAACCAGCCTCTATCTCCGAATAATTTTGAGTAATCTAATTTACAGTAATTTATCTCTCTGCTCCCTACAACAGCTTCAACCTGTTTCTCAAGACTCTTAGGGATAGTTATCACCCAGATTCTTAAGCCGAATCCTCTGTAGCTAAGGGTGAAGCTATGCTTATCTTTAACCATCTCTATCGCTTCTTTAGCAAACCTACTCGCTAAATAGTTTCTTAAAAGTTCAGGGATCCTCTCCATAGGTCTTTCTAAATTTTCATCGATCACTACACAGAGAGTTTTTAAGAACCTATTTCTGAGAAGCTGTGAAGAGAGAATATTTAGGGCCCGATATATCCTTGGCTTACCGCCAACAACATAGACTATAAACTCACCTCGTTTTCTCCTAGAAAATTTATAAACCTCTTCAATACTTTTAGCTATAACGATTCTCACAATCTTAAACTTCTTTCTCAAGACATCTTCAATTAAACATCTATCATGATCTCCCTCGCAAAGTACTATAGGCTTAAGAGGCAATCAGATTCCCCTTAAGTCCTCCTTAATCTCGGCCAGCAGCTCTTTAGCCTCTAAACCCGTGAAGTATTCATAGGTTATTCTCCCATCAAATTCTCTATACATCCTAAAGACCTTAGTAACCGTCGTTGCCTTATCTATTAAGCTCTCAAGAAGCTCACTACTATGAGTAGAGATAAAAAATTGCGCTTTCCTTTCTCTTGCAACTCTTGCAATGTAATCTGTAACCAGCTCCATAAAACCGGGATGAAGATGTCGTTCAGGTTCCTCAAGAAGTATGGATACTTTTTTATCCTCAGCAACAGAAGCTAACATAGCAATTCTAAGCATCTCCTTAAATCCATCTCCCATTAATTCGATAGGTAATGGCTCCTCAAGCCAATTTAAGAACACCAGCAGTTCATGGGTAGCAGCCAGTCTTAGATCCTCAAAATATTGAATATCTTCTCTCACATTTTTGATAACTTTCTTAATCAAACCACGTCTAGTAAGTGTGTCATAGAGCTCAATAAGTGATGGCTCTGCTTCATATCCCATAAAAATAAGTTCTGAAGGAAAGGATTTACCTTTCCTGAATATTTCACCTTCTTCATCTATTCCGCAATAATACTGATATGGCGCTTCATCAATAAACGTGAAGAAGTAAATAGCCTCTTTTTTCTGAGACATTTTAATCTCAGGGTATTTTTGAATCATTTTTCCGATATTAGTTCTTTGTAATATTTCCTTCTCAAGCTCTTTAATTTTACTTGAAGAGACTATAATCACGTCAATAGATCCTCTCTCATGCCGCATCTTTATCTCAGCTGAGAGCTCGTTAACGTTGATGAGATACTTTATACTTTTTGACCCTAACCTATCTCTAATAGTTTGTAATAAGTCGTTATTTAAGACATCGTGATACAGATTTGGGGCCGTTGCAGCTAACATTATTGCTTCTAAGATCGATGATTTTCCCGTATTGTTCCTTCCGACGAAGATGTTTATCTGCTGGTCTAGATTTAAGCTGAGCCTTTCGATCCCTCTATATCCTTCTATCTCTATCTGCTGAAGATGCATTTTCATATTGAATTCTCGCATCATCACCTATTAACCTTTCTCACCTCATCAAGGAGTTCTGCTCGAAAGATGATTTATTCTCTTCTTAGCCCTACCTGCCGCCGCCCATTTTATCCAGAGTCTTCCCCTGATATAACCTTATTGAGTTTCCATGTTGGTTGGCGGCTGTAGGTTCTATGGGCTTGAATCTCGTCTTAACCTGGTCTAATCCTTCTCCATATCTTCCCGGGTCCATCTCGCCGTAGCCCATCTTGGGAGGAAGCAGAGGTATCCTGCTGTGAGTGTTAGGCGGAGTAGTCTTCCAACCCCCTCTTAGGCCTCCAGATAACCTCAACCGCTCCAATCCTCCTCAGAAACTGGAGAGCCCTCCTCATAGCCTTAACACTGTATCCAAGGTTCATTGCAAGCTCTCTGGAGGATGTAGGCCCATTATCTTTCAAGTATAGGAGGATGCGGATGTATCTTGGGTTAACCCCAGGCTCTGGAAACTTCTTAAACTTCCATAGATAGGTCAATTCCTCACCCAGCTACTATTCATGAATCTTCTCCCACATTTCCTTCGCGAGTTCTCCATCGTATTTGAAGAGGTGGAGAAGCTCCTTCGCCTCCTCCCTCCTCTCCTGATGCTCCTCAAGAAACTTTGTAACCTTCTCGATAAGTATGTTCTTCATCTCGCCGCTTAGAATCTTTCCAGCCCTATAGTCTTCTTCAAGCTTCTTTACCTTCTCGTCGTCGGGTTCGAAGAAGTAGTATAGCCACTGATAGGCGACGTCGACTTCAGGGTTTCCTCCAAGTTTTCTGTGAAGCTCGGCTGTGGGCTGGCCACCTGAATATGCCTGCCAAATCTTCTTCCTAACACTCTTCGCGTCCTCGCTTAGGTAGATCGCTGACTCAGGCTTGCTTGCGCTCATCTTTCCAACAGGCCCCGTCAAGGGTGGGAGGAACTTGCTATGTATTGCCGCCGTCTTGTAGAATCCAAGGGACTCCGCTATGTCTCGCTGAATCCTCCAGTATGGGTCCTGGTCTATCGCCGCCGGGATTAGGCATCTCCTACGTTCGAATAGGGCTGGGACAACCTGTATGGCTGGATAGAATGCTAATCCAATGTTTGTCTGGGGTGTGAAGCCGAAGACAGCCTTAACCCAGCTAAAGTTAACCTTCCTAGCAACCCTGAGGGCAAGCGGATACATGTTCCGAATATACTCGGTGTCTTGGAAGATGAAGGTCTTATCGGGGTTGAATCCGACTGCGGCGATGTCCAAGGCGTTCTCATAGGCCCACTTCCTCGTCTCGTCGAGGGTTAGACCCCTCTCCTCCTCAAGAAACTTCTCATCATCAGTCAACTGAATATAGACGTTTACATTGAACCTCTCCTGAAGCCACTTAGTAAAGTAGAAGGGGATTATGTGTCCGATATGCATGGGGCCGCTTGGCCCTCTCCCAGTGTATAGGAAGAATCCTCTCCCCTGCTCCCAGTCGTCTAGAACCTTGTCTAGGTCTCTGTGGGAGAAGAATATTCTACGGGTTAGGAGGTGGTGTTTTGCTCCCGCAGCCTTGAATAATCTTTCTAGAAGTTTATCGTCGATGGGCGAGGTTCCAAATCTCTCAATCAGCTTACCGTAATCTACTTTCCCCTCAACCTTCCACGGTGTTACGATGAACTCTTCCCCGTTCATGGCTTACACCTTTCAGGTCTCCGCCTCTTCTCAGCCATCACTTAATCTTCCCCGATATATACTCTAAGGAGAGTTTAAATCGTCACCCTTCTCCAAGAGGTGGTGAAGTTGAGTGATTGGGTGGAGAATCTTAGAAGAGCTGGAGCCATATCTAGGAAGGTTAAGGAGGAGGCTTATCGAATCGTCAGGGAGGGTGCAAGCGTCTTAGAGGTCTGTGAAAGGCTTGAGGCAATAATCCTAGAAGAGGATGCTAAGCCCGCCTTCCCCTGCAACATCAGCATAAACGAGGTGGCTGCACACTACAGCCCCCTGCCTGGAGACTCTACCGTTATTCCACCCTCATCGGTGGTTAAGGTTGATATAGGTGTCTCAGTGGATGGATACATAGCAGACACGGCTATATCTGTAGCCGTTGACCCGATGTTTGAGCCCATGGTTGAGGCTGCGAAGGCGGCTCTACGTGAAGCTATAAGGCTTGCTAGGCCGGGTGTAAGTGTCTCCAGGATAGGGGCAGCTGTCCAGAGGGTTGTCGAGCAGATGGGGTTTAAGCCTATAAGGAATCTCACAGGCCATGAGATAGCACGCTACAGCCTCCACGCAGGCCTCTCGATACCGAGCGTCGCCTCCCACCAGTCAGGCAGGCTCGAAGCATGGCACATCTACGCTATAGAGCCGTTTGTCACGACCCCGAGAGGCGGGGGAGAGGTTGTTCCAAGACGCTTAACAACCATCTTTAGAGTGGATTCTGGGAGGATTCTCCAGATGCGTCTGAAGAAGGAGGAGAAAATGCTTGCGAAGCTGCTTGCCGAGAGGTTTGACAGCCTACCCTACAGCCCGAGATGGATACCCAGCTATGAGAAGATTAAGAGACTCCATGAACGCATGGTGAAGCTTGGTAGAATACATAGATACCCGGTGCTGGTTGAGAAGAAGGGTGAGCCTGTCGCCCAAGCGGAGCACACAATACTTGTAACCGAAGACGGATGCGAGGTCATAACCTAACCAATATATAGTCAAGGCTCCCAGATATTTGAGACGGTCATGGACCTGGATTTATTCATGCTCATCCGTGAGACAGCCTTCATAATCATAGCGGTACCGCTCTTCTATCTAAGCGTCGACAGCCTCCTCAGACTTAGGAAGAGGAAGCTAGCCTCCTCGAGAATATTTCTCCGTGGAAAACTTCTCCTGAAGGCTTCTCGGAGCCTCGTTTTATCGACACCATTCGGCCTTATAGGAGCGGTAGCCCTACTGTTTTGGAGCATGAACCCCCTAGAAGTCTATAGGGTGACGGCTGGATGCAGCCTCATAGTCTTCCTCACACTAATCCTCTACTTCACCTACTGCTTCAGAAACGTGTTAAAGGGGTGATGTGGAAAAATGCTTGCAGTAATCCTATCATCGGTTGCAGTGGTTATCGCATTACTCTACCTAGTTTTCTCCGTGAGATTCTATCTAAATCTTGAGAGAGACTTGAACTACTCTCTCGCAAGAATCTTCCTCAAGTCTTCAAGCATCTATGCCTTCATAACCCTTGTCGTAAGCATCCTACTATTCACGGCCGGCCGGATAATGAGCTTCGAGATACTGTTTGGAGTTCTTCCAGAGGATGTGATACTGTTCGTTAGGGCTCCTATAGAGCTTCTGGCAACGGTTCTCCTAACGGTCTCTCTGGTGATGCTTTGTAGAATCACAAGGAGGATTTCCGAGTCTTAGCCTTTTCCTCCCTAACATAGATTCCTATGATAAGCATCTTCGTTGAACCACATTTTGGACACTTCTCTTCAACTTCTTTGAAGATATGGTCTCCGTCTTTGAAGGGTCTAGAATTCACGGTGTTGCAGTTGAGGCACTGTAGGTAGGTCAGAGGCTTAGGGACTTCACCGAACTTCTGCTTGGATTGGAACATTCTTTTCACCTCTTTTAGGTCATCCCTATCCCGATTGAGTTCCCTATTCCAGCGACTATCGCTGTCTCTCCTTCCCCAACCTTCTCTCTAATGATTGCCTTAACCTTCTCTAAGACCTTGTCAGCGGCCTTGGCTATCGACTCCCTCATAGGTGTAATCGCCTCAGCTATCGACTCGTAGATTACGAAAGCATAGAGGGGGACGTTCCTCTTCTTCGCAATCTCCTCAATCTTATACTTGTCTATCCCTATTCCACCTACCGCTACTCCAACCCCCTCAACAATCTTCCCCGTCTCCTCACCCTCAAGCTTCAACCCAGCGTCGATAGTTATTATCGCCTTAACCTTCTCACCCTCGGCCTCCATAAGCTTCCTCACACCCTCCCCAGGCTTCCCAACAGCTCCGCCTGGGCCAACAGCTCTAAGAACCAGAAGCCTCCTCCCATCGAGGCTTACTTCCTGAACCACCGTGTCCTTCGCAATCTCGTAGGTCTTCTTCTCCAGGTCTTTGACAAGCTTTGCGACCGCTAGGACTCCTACTCCATCTCCTATAGGCTGGCCGTGAGCGAATGCGTGGCTCGCTTGACGATAGGCGTCAGCTATCTCCATTATCTGAGGCATAAGCATCTGGAGCTGGAGAACGAGGTAGATGTTAGCTGTCTTCTTTCCTAGGAGATAGTAGTGGCGGACAATCCTATAGATGTAGTCTACTCCACGTGCCACCTCAACGAGGTTTGTAAGAGTCTTAGCCCTATCTCCATCGGCCTTGGGGCAGAGCTCCCTAACAGCCTCCTCAAACGAGTCCTCCCAAGTCGTAACGATATGCTCAAGCTTATACACAATCCCATAGGGGTCCATCGACTCAGGGTATATCATGAAGGAGTTTAGGAGTCTGTCGAGCTCGGCGTCGAGTCTCTCACCAGCCTCGGAGAAATCTCTCAGAGAGTAGAGCGTTCTCCCACGGACATCATCCCTAATCAGCTTAAGCCTGTTAAGCTTCTTCTCCAAGTCTCTAAGAATGTAGGAGAGCTGGATACGCTGAGAAAAAGTCGGATAAAAGAAGAAAATCATCATAAAGAGAAGCCACATCACAGTAGCTATAAGCGACGCCAAGTCCTGCTGGCCACCGAACTGAAGAAGACTCAACACAGTTAACCTTCTCCCAGAAAAGGAGCCATAAACAGACTCTAAAAACCTTTCCCCTCCACCAGCACTCTCCCACATAAGAACAGGGAACAAGACGCCAGTAAAGGCGTAGGTCGCTGGAAATATGGTATATGAACTTTATGGTATCTTGTGGCGTAGGCTTTCTCTAAGAAGTTTATAAATTTTAAATTATGATATTCGCTCTCTGAAGCGAAATGAACTCTGTGGACGAGGCCGTTAGGAAGCGTCAGTCGAGGGTCGCTCTATCAGGTGGTAAATGGGAGGACTATGTCAGAATATATCTCGATGAAGAGTTAGAGGGAACCGGGATAGAGGTAATTAGCGGTAGGTCTGAGAGTGAGATAAGGTCGAGAAGTAAAGTTCTGTGGAAGATGCTCTCCCTACCGTTAAAGACTTCAACTACTAAGGAGTCTGTATGGGGAGACGTAGACCTCGTTGCCGTGAAAGGTGAGATCCCGATAGCAGTAATAAGCTGTAAAGTCAGCCTACATGGAAGATTCACTGAGACGCTTTTCTGGAGCCTACTTTACAGGATGCTTACACGTATCAAGGTAGTTTTAGCAACTCCTGACGGAGGCAGAGGAGGAGAAGAATGGGCTTCCGAGTGGGGAACACCCGAAAAACCAACGAAGGATCGCCTATTAGCTGAATCATATATCGACGGAGTTTACGTTGAAAACATAGAAGAATGGTGTAAAAATATTAAACCAGGTCAAGGAACAACTTTCGGAGGAATAGTTAGACCTTTAAGCGAACTCCCAGAAGATATAAAGAGATGGGCGGATGAAGCTAAGAGGCTTATCTATAGACTATAGAATGGATTCTCAGAAAGTTTCCTCCAATTTTTTCTGACCCACTCCATACTCCCTTAATCTTTTGACAGCCAACCTACAGTATTTAGAATCTATCTCTACCCCTATTCCTATTC
>CAYTSD010000047.1:0-7511 GCA_964440495.1 uncultured Nitrososphaeria archaeon
CTCATTCCTGCTGCTAAGCTTCCAAGAATGACTTCAACTGGTACACGGGTACCTTTGATTACAGGCTTGCCGTGCATTATTTTCTCGTCGATTACTATTCTATCTAGATGCATCATGTAAACTAGTTATAAAGCAGTTTTAAACGCTTCCCTCGGATATAAATTACCTAAAGAACTTGGTTTGTGATGGGGGATATTATTTTCTCCATCTTTTCTAGGAATTCCTCTATTCTAGGCTTTACTTCTATTTCGTGGGCGGGTTTGAAGAGGGCTGGGTTTGGGTCTTTGAGTAGATGGCCTGTGCATACGCATACAATCGGTTTATCTATGTCTATTTCACCGTTTTCGGCGAGCTTCTTGACTCCGGCGAGTGCGGCGGCTGAGGCTGGCTCTACCCCTATCCCCTCAAGTCTCGCGAGAGCATGCTGTGCGTCGAGGATCTCTTTGTCTGAGACTGTCTCAACTAGACCGCTGGATTCTTTGACTGCTCTGAGAGCCTTCTTCCAGTTTACGGGTCTCCCTATTCTGATTGCTGTGGCGATTGTCTGTGGCTTGTCAACGGGTTCAAGCGTCTCTTTGCCTTCTCTTACGAGTCTCGCGAAGGGTGAGGCTCCCTCAGCCTGAACGCCTATCATCCTTGGAAGACCACCTGTCAACCCGCTTTGATGAAGCTCCTTGAAGCCCTTCCATATCGCAGCTATGTTGCCGCAGTTTCCAACAGGTACAGCTATGTTTAGGTCGTGGCCGAGCTCTTCAGCGACCTCGAATGCGAGTGTTTTCTGTCCTTCAAGCCTCCAAGGATTCACGGAGTTAAGTAGGTAGAGGTTTAGGCGCTCAGCAGCCTCGAAAACAAGCTTCAACGCGTCGTCAAAGTTTCCACGCACCTTTACTATTGTGGCTCCATGAGCGATTGCTTGGAAGAGTTTTCCAAAAGCTATGGCGCCTTCAGGTATCGCTACAACGCTTCTGAGACTTGCTCGTGCGGCATAGGCTGCGAGGGAGGCTGCGGTATTTCCAGTCGATGCGCATATTACCCCATGTGCTCCCAACTCGACTGCCTTTGTGAGGGCTACGGTCATCCCCCTATCTTTGAAGCTTCCAGTAGGATTAGCCCCCTCAAACTTAACGTAAAGCTCTCTTACTCCAGCCCACCTTGAGAGGTTCCTGCATCTTATTAGAGGGGTTCCACCCTCTCTCAGCGAGACCCTCCTCGAATAGCTTAGAGGTAGAAACTCCCTGTATCTCCAGACACCCCACTCTCTCCCCTTGAAAGCCTCCCAGCCGCTGATCTCTGGAATCTTAGGTATAACGTCTAGAAGGTCTCCGCATCTAGCACATCTGTAACCTCGATAATCCGATGGATGCTCTGCTCCGCATGAGATGCAGACAAGCCTTGACGGAGACTCAGCCTCCAAGCTCTCAGTTCCACCCTTCAGGTAGTTAATAGAATCTCTACAGCCTTTTAAGAATAACTTCGAAAAGGTGTACGATTTTCCGAACACATTGTCCTAGATGTTGAGATTATAGCTTGGTTTAGGCATGGTTTAGGGCGAAGATGAACGTGGGGAAACTTGTTTCAGGAATACTGGTCGCAGTGATGGTTGCTTCGATAGCGTTGCTTGCAAACGCTGCTCTAACGTCGGCGAACAATACTGTAACCCTAACACAGGTGACAAGCACCACAGCAGGGTTCACAAGGCTCTCGGTGACAGGCTATGGAACCCTAACCTACAAGCCTGACCAAGCGGTTTTGACCTTCGGGGTTATTGGGCAGGGAGATACGGCTGAAGAGGCATTGGGGGAATGCAGCTCTAAGGCTGACGCGGTCGTCGAGGCGTTGAAGCGTATCGGGATAAGTGAGGAGGATATGAAGACAACTGGGATAAGTGTTAGCCCCAGATATGACTGGGATGTTAAGCCTCCGAGGATAGTTGGATACGAGGCACACTACTCACTATACGTCCGCGTCAGAGACATAAACCTAGTCGGAAAAGCGATAGATACGGCTATTAAGGCTGGAGCGGATACTCTCGGTGGATTAAGCTTCACCTTATCGGAGGACGCTATGCAGAGTCTTCAGAAAGAGGTGATAAAGCTTGCGATAGACGATGCAAGGGCGAGGGCCGAGGCAGCTGCAGAGGCGCTTGGAATGAAGATAGTTGGAGTCGAGTCCATAACCCTGAGTCCAAGCTACACGCCTACTCCAAGACTAGTGAAAGCTGAGGCAGCTGAAGGCGGAGCTCCACCAATACTTCCAGGAGAGGGAAAACTATCGGCAACAGTCTCAATAATCTACCTACTCCAATAATCTCCTTCCATTTTTCTCATAGGGAATATTTTTAAGCAGGAAATTCTATTAAAAAAGCCAAGTTAGAGGTGTGCCCTTAATTTGGGTAAAAGATTCCTTAAAATATTTGTCCTATCGCTTACAATATTTTTCTTGATAATTTCTCCGATGGCTTTGAACAATGTGTCAGCACGTCAACCTTCCAAAGACTTCGTGCTATCCTATAACGAAAGACATTACGACGCTATCATGAATGGGTTAGGAACATTCGGCTCCCAGAGAAGAATAAATAAAACAGCCACAATCCAAGCTGGACAATTTTGGGTAACCAAAGACTGGTATATAGACATAGTGCACAGTTGGTACATATATAAGTATCGTAATCTAAACTGCGCCGTAAACTATGAGGATTCCCTCTCCCCCTATATAATGTGCTTTAAGGGAGATGCTAGAAGAGGGGTTATTGGAGACATACTGAATCCTGGTGATTATTCGGAGGAAGTGAATAATAAGTATCTTAAAGAGGCAGGCACTATAGTATACGTTCTCTATCATGGATGGGAATTCTATCCTAAGAATAGATATGCTTTCGATGAACTTGTTCAAAGCATGGTGAAGAATCTAACGAAAGGCTGTCCTACTCCTACCTATACCTGTAACGTGGATACTCTAGCCTATAAAGGAGCCGCGATAGTGGAGTATGAACAGAGTCAAGATAATGACTACAACATTCAGAAATTTGACGAGGTTCATATATTCCTTGACCTACCTGACAGCGACTCATATATACTAATCCATCTTACAGGAGAGACTCACCATTATAGAGTTCCAACCCTGTTTGTCGGAGTCTATGATCCTGAGGCTTTGAAGATTGATTTGTGGGAGCATGTTGATTTTCTTTTAACTGAGGAAGCTGAGTCAACGACATCTACTTCGACGAAGACTACATCCCAGATTACAACTACTAGCAGTAAGCCAACTACTCAGATTGCGACGACTACTAGCGTTAAATCGTCTCAGCCTTTCAATTTCCAGCTCTCTGTGACTCCAAGCTCACTAACGCTTAGGCCTGGAGAATATGCAACTGTCGCCATCACCGGCTCTCTAGTCTCAGGTGAGGCGGAGCCAATAATCCTGACAGCAGCTGGACTCCCCTCAAGCGCCTCCTACACGATTAATCCAACAATCATAACACCTCCAGACACAGCGATACTTGAACTAACAATCGACAGCCCTGGAACCTATACTGTAATCATTCAGGGACAGGATGGAGGAGTGACTAGACAGACAGCGCTCAGCATAAGAGTCGAAGAGCAAAGCCAGTGCATAATAGCTACGGCTGCCTTTGGGTCGGAGATTGCTCCTCAGGTTCAGGTCCTAAGAGGATTCAGAGACGGATTCGTGGCTCCAACATTCGCGGGCGGAGAGTTCCTGAAAGTATTCAACGCCTTCTACTATTCTTGGAGTCCCTACGTGGCTGGAGTTGAGCGTCAAAACCCGCCGCTGAGAGAGCTGATTAAAATAGCCATATATCCTCTAATCTTCTCCTTGGAAGCTTCAAGACTTGCCGCCCAGCCATTCTCCACATGGCCTGAATTCGCCGTACTCGTCTCAGGAATCACTGCAAGCATCCTCATAGGACTGATATACTTATCTCCACCGCTCCTCGTAGTCTTCCTCCTAGCGAGACACAAGCAGAGAAAATGGAACCTAAAGCCAATCCACATAATACCCATGCTGCCGGTAAGCTTAACCCTTTACGCCGCAGCGGAGGCAGCGATGTCCCCCATCCTCATGGCCTTCTCATCATCAGCGGTCGTCCTCTCCTCAATAATCCTCGGAGCCACCATCCCAACAACCATCATCAAGAAAAAGCAAACCTCAAACTAAACCACCACATATTCTTCTTACCACTCATCAACCACCTCTTCGCATGGGTTAGAAAAAAGGGAAAATTGGGGAATTTATGATGGCGCCGGCGGGTGGATTTGAACCACCGACCAACGGGTTAACAGCCCGCTGCTCTACCAGACTGAGCTACGCCGGCTCCGTGAATCGAGGTCGGAGGCTCCATTTAAATCTTCGATGAGGGGTAAAATATTTTTCCATGTCTCGGATTGATTCCCCAGCCTGGAAGATGCTTTTCATCCTCTACACGACTGGGAGGTGTAATCTCTCCTGCCGCTACTGTGGAGGAAGCTTCAGCCCCAGCCTCGTTCCCTGGAGCATCCAGTACGATAAACAGCTCCTTAAACAGCTTATTGGGGAAGGAGACGTCGTAGCATTCTATGGAGGTGAACCCCTTCTCAACCTAGACTTCATCAAATGGGCTGTAGACTCTCTTAACGCTGGAAGGTTTGTTATCCAAACCAATGGGCTTCTCCTAAAGCTGCTTGATGGGGAGACTCTGAGGAAACTCGACACGATACTAGTATCTATTGACGGTGTTGAGGAAGTTACCGATAGATGGAGGGGGAGAGGGGTCTATGCCAAGGTTATCGAGAATGTCCGTGGGATTCTCTCAAGAGGTTTTAGGGGAGACCTTGTTGCGAGGATGACTGTGACCGAGCAATCCGACATTTACCGCGATGTCCGCCACCTCCTCAGCCTAAAGCTCTTCAACCACGTACACTGGCAGCTTAACCTCGTCTGGACGGATAGGAGGAACTGGAGAGACCTCTGGGGATGGATTAGGGGAAGCTATGCCAGAGGATTACGCAGGCTGATCGAGGAATGGGTTGAATCCATGTATGAGGGTAGGGTTGAGGGGATAGCGCCCTTCCAAGGGATAGTTAAGAGGCTTCTCGGAGAAGATAGGGTGAACCCACCATGCGGCTCAGGAGTAAACTCCTTCACAATCCTAACCAACGGCAGGATTATCGCCTGCCCAATAGCTGTAAGCGAAAAGTGGGCTGAGGTTGGAAGACTGGGGGACACTGTGAGAGAAGACTTTGAAAACTATACTCCGCCGATAGGTGAGCCATGCACCTCATGCAGCTACTTCAACATCTGTGGAGGGAGATGCCTCTACACCCACGTCGAGAGACTATGGGGTGAAGAAGGCGTGAAAGCAGTATGTGAAGCCTCAAAACTCATAATAGACCTTCTCAGAGAAAAACTACTAGAGATACAGAAACTGCTAAGGGAGGGAGTCATAAAGAGACGAGACCTCCTCTACCCATCTTATAACAACACCGTAGAGATAATGCCCTAGACGAGAAATATATAAACAGCCCCAAATCAGAATTAGCGACGAGGGCCCGTAGCTCAGCCTGGTTGGAGCGTCCGGCTGATATGTGTTCTCAGAGACCGGAAGGTCGAGGGTTCGAAGCCCTCCGGGCCCACCACAGTTCAGAATGAGGTCGCCGCAACCCTTATAATTCTAAAAATTAACATATTACTCGGTGAATAGACGTAGTTTCATTATAATAGCTGCTCTCCTCCTAGTCATTATTTTATCTACATCCTATATGCTCTACACGGGTTCCATTAAGCCTCAAGGGAAATCCAGTATCTCCTCTTCTGAGAAGGAGACGTTAAGTATAGGCGAGGTTGATTATGCGGAGCTTTACGTCTTGGTTGATAATCATGAATTCGATGGCCTCAGCTCTCCGTGGGGGATAAGCATGCTCTTGGAGACACCCGACTCAATAATACTCTTTGACGCAGGTCCCAGCCCAGAGGCTCTAGAGAGAAACTCTCACAAACTTGGAATAGATTTATCTAAACTAGATTTTGCGGTGGCTTCACATGAGCATGGAGACCATATAGGTGGATTCAGCTATATTGCATCACTTACCAAGGGGTTAACGGTATACATTCCAAGAGGTATGGCTGAGTACTCGAAGAGCGGATTAAGGGGGCTTGGCCTCAATTTAGTTGAGGTTAAGGAGACGAGAACCGTTGCAGAAGGTGTCGCTGTTGTGGGTGAGCTGTCTGGGCCTCCATGGGAGCAGGCGTTAGCCGTCAATGTTAAGGGTTTGGGATTAATAGTTCTTGTTGGATGCAGTCATCCAGGGGTGGATAGGATTGTTGAGAAGGCTTCGAAGGATTTAGGGGTTAAGCCTTACGCGGTTATAGGAGGATTCCATCTTGGAGGAGCATCGGAAGAACGGGTGAGAGAAATAATTGAGAACCTCAAGTCACTTGGAGTTCAGAAGATATATCCGATACACTGTAGCGGTGAGAGAATTAGGGAGATTCTTCAGAGAGAGTATCCAGAGCTTTATGGAGACGGGCACGTCGGCACAGTGATAAAGTTTACATCCCCGTAAAAGGAATCTATCCCAAATTGTGTCAAAGGATGGAGAGGGTGTTGAAGTGAATAAGCTTAGAGGAGCTGCAATGCTTCTGGTCACAGCGATACTTTGGGGTTCATCTTTCCCAGCGATAAAGGTCACGGTCTCCATGGTTGATGAGATGACCTATACATGGATTAGAGGAGCCATCGCGTTGCTTGCCTTAGCCCCCTTGGTCTCCTACTATCACGTAAAAAACAGGGTTAGAGGATTCGAAATTATCGGCGGATTGATCACTGGGGTTGTCTATTCTCTTGGTCTATGGCTTCAGGGTTGGGGGACGAGATTCACGACGGCGTCCAGCTCAGCCTTCATAACAGGGCTTAACGTCATATTCGTGCACATATACGATGCAGCAATGGGGCGAGGCTATCCCCTAAGCGCCCTCATCTCCCTGATACTCTCCATCTCGGGGCTTTATCTCTTGACCGAGCCTAAAGGGGGAATAGGTATTGGAGAAATTCTCGTATTGGTGAGCGCAGTGTTCTGGGCGATGCAGATAATCCTCGTAAATAGATTCAACCGCTCAAACCCGGTAACATTCACCTTCTACGAGATACTTCCCTCACTTATCTTCGCTCCAGCCAGCATAGCCGCAGGACTCTTCAACCCTCAAGCAGCCTCCAAAATAATTCCATCCCTACTGTATCTCGGCCTAGCCTGCACGGTCTTAGCTTTCATGAGCCAAGTCTATGGACAGAGATGGCTGAGACCCCATGAAGCAGCGTTGATACTACTCCTAGAACCAGTGTTTGCAGCAATCTTCTCCGCCCTCACACTAGGAGAAAAATTCACTACAACCTGGATACTAGGGGCAATACTAATCCTCACGGCAATAATAATTACCATACAGTTTGGAAAAAGAAGCCGATGAACCTTAAATACAGCCTAGGAAAAATACCCCTAGGCTCCGGTAGTATAGTCCGG
>CAYTSD010000048.1:0-6287 GCA_964440495.1 uncultured Nitrososphaeria archaeon
CTCCGTCTTCTCATGGTTATGGCTGCTGCGAGTAGGAGGATTACTGTCGCCGCGAGTGTTGATGTCGCTATCGAGGTGTTTGAGAGGATTGATTGGAGCGCTGAGGCCGCTGCCGAGGCTGCTTGACCGATTATTCCGAGGATGTCCACGGTGTATTCGCTGAAGTGGGGTATGTAGAGGAGGATGCTCGCACCCTTCGACGAGATTACGAAGACGTATGCTGGTTCATCGTAGACCCCTGACGCTAGGTCGATTATCCCTGAGGCAAGGATTGCTGGCTTACCGTTAACCATCACCTCGAATTTCTGGAGCCTATTTAGGTCAACAGCATCGGGCTCAAGTTCAACCACTATGAGCCTCCCAAGCGTTCCATCCGGTGCGCTAAGCCTCAGCCTAATCTTGTTACGCTCCCTCTCCAAGACGCTTACAGTGAGGTTCTTATCAATCTGCAGTGTAGAGACATTCATCTGCCTAACGTTGATGAGCGCTCCAAGTATCGTCTGGTTACGTTCAACAACCACTGAGTGCTCAATCTTCTGCTCACCGTCGCTTCGATGAATCTTACTTATCTTTAGGAAGGTTTTGTTGCCTACAGCCACAATCTTTTCCTGGATTATCACTGTTGTCCCGTTAGCGTATTTTGTTACCTGCATCGTCTGTTCGATGACTACCTGCTTCTCCTTCTCTCCACCTACCTCGACCTTAACCTCCTCCTTCACCTCCTTAATCTTCGTCGGAGACATGGGTGATGTAGTGGTCATGGTTGAAGTCATTCCCGTTCTCGAGGTTTCTTTCCGGGTTTCCGTGGATGTCGTAATCTTCATGGTGGTAGTTTTCTTCTGTGTTGTTGAGGCTGTGATGGTCTCATTTACTGGGATTATTTCTCCAGTCGGCGTCTGGGTTTGGGTTGTTGAGGTTGTCTGAGTTTGTGTGGAGAGCTGTTTTAGAAGTTCTTCAGCCTTCTTGAGAAGCTCCTCAACCTGCTCTAGAAGCTCCTCAACGTTTTCTGGAATCTGTGTCTCAAGCTGGTCTAGGATTACCTTAGCTTTTCCGAGAAACTCCATAGGCTTAGCAACATCTATCCCTATGTTGGCGAGCTCTCCAGCCTTCGCAGCCAAGTCGTCTAGAAACTCTCTCAGCTGCTCTATCCTCTCCTTAACGTTGGTGATGGCGGTCTCGGTTGCGGTCGCATTTGTCTGAAGACTTTTGAGAGCACTTTCTATAGACTCTTTCACCGATTTTGCGAATGCTTCAGCCCTCTTCGCTAGAGCTAGGGCGGATGATGGAGACTCGTCGAGAATCTCCTCCGCCTTCTCTAAAGCATCTTCAGCGTCGCTTAGAATTCCTTTGAGGCGTTGAAGCAGCTGGATTTCCGCTCCCTTTGACTCGGCCTCCTCAAGCAGTCTACGCGCCTCCTCGATTGCTTTCTCAGCTTCCTCCAAGGCTTCAGCAGCCTTCTTCCTCATCGAGCCCTCAAAAGTCTTTGTTAGAGAGATAGTCTTCTTAACCGCTGCCTCTCCGTCGCAGTGTTTGCATGGAACATCCTTCTTGAGGGATGTATAGGCTGAAGCTCCCATTATGGCTGTTAGCAGCAGGATTGCTGCGAAGACCGCTGCGATTGTTGTGACCTTCGCCTTCATCTTCGGCTAAAGCAGCGGGTTAAGCCGTTATCAAGGTTTCTTTTCCGAGGTTTCTCGGGAAATCGGGGGTTGAGGAAGCTTAGATATATGAGGGGGCGCTGCATGTTCATGGATTGTTCGAGGGATGAGCGAATCTGGAGGCGAGGTCTACAGGCTTCTGAAGAGCCCTATCCGACGTGAGATCATCTCTCTTCTCTACACGAGGGGGGAGATGAACGCGACGCAGCTTAAACTCCTACTCGACATAAGCTACGGAACACTATACTATCACCTAGACTTCTTGAAGCCTCTCATAACTCAGGTTGGCCGCGGAAGGTATCGGCTGAACTATAGGGGTGTCAGGGTTGCTGAGCGGATGCTTGAGGAGATGTCTAGACATGATGAGGGGCCTGAAGAGTGGAGGAAGGCTGGGATGCTCAGCGTCCTGACGCTAACCTTTCTAACGGAGCGCGCAGCCGCCTCGCCACCCATCTATCTAGCCGTCGGCGTGGCTGCCGCTGGATTCTATCTCGCCTCGGTTTTCCTGATGCCTGTTAAGCCTGTTCTCCTCCATCTGAGCTTCGCTGGAGAGGGAGTCAACCTTATCCTACCTGTGTTGAGCCTCGGCCTAACCATGGCTTACTTCCTCATCGTGGGAGGGTTTCTCTCTAGGAGGAGGGGTGGATTCGGCGGGCTAGCCGCCTCCGTTCTTCTCTCCTATATTCCCGTCGACATCTACTTGGCCATACTTATGGCTGTAACCCATCTGGGGATGGTTGCTGGGGAGCTTATCCCGCTGTTTCAGGCAGGATTCATCGTGGCCCACGTAGTCCAGCTCATCATGCTTGCTGGAGCCCTCACCTACTCGAGGGGGATTGGATGGGAGCGCAGCCTACCCGCAGCCCTCCTCCTCTCCTACCTAAGCCTCCTCGCATCCCTCTACAACCTGTTCTAGGGAAAGGATAATTTTGTGGCTTGGAGAGTGGGGTTCACGATGCTTCGGGAGCAGGACTACAAGAGAATTAAGAGGGAGGTTGACGCGGCTGAGGGAGACGCGTTGGCCTACTTGGGTAGAGAGTCTCCTTGGCTTAGACCCCTTGAACCTCTCCTAAGAGTCTCCAAGCTCCTTGAGTTGAATGGACTTACCCACGTGTTGATAGGTGTTAGGGCTCTCCCCTTCTATGGCGTTCCTCACATGTGGGGGGAGATAGTCTTCGCCGTTA
This sequence comes from uncultured Nitrososphaeria archaeon, assembly GCA_964440495.1. Lineage (GTDB taxonomy): Archaea > Thermoproteota > Nitrososphaeria_A > Caldarchaeales > Wolframiiraptoraceae > Benthortus. The sequence goes on from CAYTSD010000048.1 coordinate 2,843, forward strand.
AAGGGTTGGAGAGGTTTAGGGAGGACTCCGAGAAGGGTGTCAAGGTTCTCTCACGGAAGGGTGAACGGGTTAGGGTCCTCGACCTTGTGGAGAACCTTGTGGTGGAGCTTGTCGCTGAGCCGACCCCGCTGAGATGGAGTAAGGAGCTTGAGGACCATATAATCGAGAGAGGAGGCGTCAAGGTTCTCTCCGTCGAGGATTATGCCGTGTGGCTGATGCTGCGGGTCGGGGGAGTGCTTGGATTGGAGCTCTCGGCGAAGGTTCTCTACGCAAACCTCGGCAAGTTTGACGAAGATTATCTGAGGAGAAGGGCTGAGGAGTATGGGGTGCTTGAGAGCGTTGAGGAGATTCTGGGAAACCTAGTCGGTGATTAGGATACGCATCCGCTCTATCACCCTCCCAAACTTCCTCCTCAGATGCTCAACGATGCTCTCACCAGGCTTAATCCTGGCAACTATCACTAGGTCTACGTCTCCATATACTTCGTCAACCTGCTCGACCTCGTCCCATCCTGAGAGCTCTGCTAAGACTCTCCGAACAGGGTATCTGGGGTTTAGGTTGAGTAGGATGTAGGCACGCTCATGCTGGAAGAACCTGTTTAGCGCCTCCTCTCGAAGCCGGTAACCCTTGGCCTCTAGAACCTCTCTAACCCTCCGAACCGTAAGCCTTCCACCTCTCCTGTAGGCTTCCTGGGCGAGGGTTTCGGTAGCCTTCCTAACCTCCTCCTCGTCTGCTCCATCTCCTAGAAGCATCTGGACAAGCTTCCTGCTGAGGAAGGGTGTGGCCTCGAAGACGGCTCCCTCAAAGTCGTAGTGTAGCTTCTTTGAGGGGATGTAGCCCTCAGGCTTCCTCACAACCATTGACTGGTGAACCCCCGCCCGTATGGTTCGCGCCTCCTCGCTTAGGGGATGTCGGAAGAAGAGCTTAACCCCCGTAAGCCTGCTGAACTCCCTGTAGAGCCGCGCAAGCCTCTCACGGTTCACCCCGAGGTCTAGTCCATGGAGGTCTGCTAAGGCTGCCGCAACCTCGTAGAGGTCTGCTATACCGTTCCTATCCCCTATTCCTAGGATTGTTACGTGAAGCTCCTCGGCTCCAGCTAGGGCGGCCTCAAGGGTGTTGGCTGAGGCGTATCCATAGTCGTTGTGGAAGTGGGCTGCGAGCGGGGTTCTACAGCGCTCCGCAAGCTCTGTGAAGAGGGTTCGGGCAAGAGGGGGTGTCAGCATCCCAGCGGTGTCGGGGACGCTTACAAGGGTTGCGCCAGCCTCTCCAAGCTCCTCGACGAGGGATGAAAGCCTCTCCACACCCTCCTCCAGATAGAATCTCGAAGCATCCTCAACCGTCGCCCTCCTATACCTGAATCCATAGGACTTGGCCAGCTCAACGGCCTCCTTAAGCCTCTCGACGGCCTCCCTATACCCTATCCCTCCAAGCTTATGCTCCCTATGGATTCTCGTCGGAGCGAGGTAGACCCCCACCCCATCCACGTCGTAGCTGGCAGCTGCCTCAACGTCTCTCGGATAAGCTCTTCCATGGATTATGACTTGGACTGGGTGGCTGCGTAGAGCCTCGACAACCTGCTCTACATCCTTACGCCTAGTTCTCGGAGGATAGTCGACGGTCAGCTCAACCCGTCTGACACCCGCCTCGGCCAAGGCCTCGGCAACCCTGACCTTAACCTCAACACTTAGCTGACGGTAGAGTTCCCCCTCCCTCAGAGTCGAGTCGAGAAGCACTGGCAAGGCCGCCACGATGTGAGAAGCCCTCCCTATAAGGCTTAAAACGAAAAACGTGAGAAAACCGTGAAAATGTTTAGTGAGAATGATTATTTTTAACGTTTTTCACAAAGACACGTCTCCACACGTCCGGGGAAAAGGGCTTATATCCATCCCAGTTCCGCAAAAAGGGGATGAAGGCGTTTGTTCTAGGTGTTATAAGCACGAGGAGCGGGCTCATCCAGGCCTTGAACGCTGTCCGAAGCTCGAATCTCGTTAAGGAGGCGTACCTTCTCTACGGTTCCTATGACCTGATATGTAAGACAGAGTTCGAGAGCTTTGACCACCTCAACAGCCTCCTCGAGATACTTAACCGCACAGGCCTCCAGGACTCGAACACGCTTATAGTGAATGACTCTGGGCTGAGCTTCGAGAAGGAGGGATGCGACGAGACGCGTAAGAGCGCCTACATCTTCATCAAGATTAGGAGGCCGAGCGCACCCAAGTTCTGGGAGAAGCACCTCCGCTCAATAGACCCAGTAATGGAGGCACATGAAGTCTATGGATTCTACGACGTGGTGGTAAGCATAAGCGAGGACGCCAGAGAAGACTTCTTCAACAAAGTCTTCCGCCAACTCTGGCTCCTAACAGAGGTAAACATGACAGCAACCCACACAATGTTCACAGTAAAAATCTGAATTCAAAATATAATTGAGGGGAGAATCTAGTAAAGGCTATGCTTACGATAGGGAAGATTATTTACTTTGATGCTCCTGGCCCTGTGAATACTGAGAAGACTCTCTGGGCTGCGAGGGAGAGGGCGGCTGAGCTTGGAGTAACCCACGCCGTCGTCGCCTCAACCACGGGTAAAACAGCTCTAAAGGCATGCGACATCCTTGAGGGATTTAACATCGTGATTGTGAGGCATCATACAGGGTTCTCGAAGCCAGGGTTCCAGGAGATGAGCAGAGAGTATGAGGAGAAGATCTTGTCAAAGGGGGTGAAGATTCTCACCGCAACCCACGCATTCTCAGGGGTGGAGAAAGCACTCAAGAATAAACTCGGACTTATAGGGCCTGTCGAGCTTATAGCTGAGACTTTAAGACTCTTCGGAGAGGGGATGAAGGTCTGCGTCGAGATAGCTGTCATGGCCGCTGACGCGGGTCTTATACCGGTTGACAGCGACATTGTCTCCATAGCTGGAACCTCACGGGGAGCAGACACAGCTATAATCCTCAAACCCGCAAACTCCTCAAACTTCTTCGACATAGAGATTAAGGAGATAATCGCCAAGCCTAGGACGAGGTGAGCAAAAGAATGATTATAGCTATTCCCACGGAAGATGGGAGGGGGCTAGACAGCCAAGTCGCCCAACATTTTGGACGCGCACCCTACTTCACTCTAATAGAAGTTGAGGATGGAGAGATAAAGGATGTTAGGGTGCTGGAAGCCCCGATGACTCATGAGCCTGGAGAGCTTCCCACACTTCTTAGAAGAGAAAATGTGGAAGTAATCTTAGCCTATGGGATAGGGGGTAGAGCGGCAGCCTTCTTCGAGAGCTATGGGATAAAGGTCCTAACAGGTGTTGAGGGGAGGGTGAGAGAAGTCATTAAAGCGTTTATCGAAGGCCGCTTAAAGACGGATGAGAAATGGAGGGAGAAGGGAGAGTTTCGTAAAGGACGACATAGCTGAGAGTAACTGGCAAATGCTTAAAACATCGACCATCAATGGAA
>CAYTSD010000049.1:0-5493 GCA_964440495.1 uncultured Nitrososphaeria archaeon
AAATAATGGAGGATGATGTTGAAGGATTTAGCCTCGTTTAGCGATGAGTTTGGCGGCCATTAGGGGCGTGAGTGCTCCTATGGAGATTGATGTGAGGACGACCATGGATGAGGCTAAGGTCATGAGAGACGCGGATGCCGCAACCTCGGCTATGAAGAACAGGAATAATCCGAGGAGCATTAGTAGAACCGGGTAGAAGGGGCTTGGACCGGACTCTCTATTCATTCTCCTCGAGATTATGGCTGCAGCTAGGAGTATCGGGGAGAGATATATTAGGCCTATGAGGAAGCTTGCTAGGATACCTGAAGTCAATACGGCTAGCTCGGGAGCCGAAGAGAGGGGTTGAGCAACATCTCTAGAAACCTTAAGCGAGAAGAGCAGAGGATATATCGTAACCCTAACAACGTTTCTTAGAGCTGGGTTCTCCCGCTCAGCCTCCGCCACATACGGGCTCCAGGAATAGTAGAAGCCGTTGAAAGCCTCCATGAAATTCTCTCCAGCGAAGGTCTCCATAACAAAGCCGTCTCTAAACTCTCTTAAAGCTTGGACGGGGGCAGCGAGCTCCGAGCCAAACGCAGCCGTAGCTATTAGACATCTACTCTCCTTCTCAACTTTAAGGGTTATCGGCAGAGTCTTAACCTTCCCATCGCCCTCAGCCTGAACTATGAAGTTATAGGTTCCGGGCTGAGCGCCTGCTGAAAGCTTCAGGGTTGCAGATGCCGTGGGAGTCAGGGTCGGTGGATTCAGGTTGTAGGTAACGGAGTCTGGGAGGCCGATGACGCTTAGAGAGACCTGCTTAGGCTCACCTGAAGACAGGGTCACGGTAATAATGATAGTCGCCTCCTCACCGGTCTTTAGGACTAGAGATGTCTGGGATGCGGAGAGGCTGAAGTCGAAGGGCGGTGGAGCAGTCGTGGTTGTAGGGGTTTCAGTTGTAGTTGTCGTGGGCGATGTCTGAGTCGTCGTGGGCTGGACCTCAGTCGTTGGCTGGGTTGTAGTTGTCGTCGGAGATGTAGTTGTTTCAGTTGTAGTTGTCGTCGGCTGAGTCGTGGTCGGCGTAGTCTCTGTAGTGGTTGGCGTGGGCTGCGGCGATGTAGTTGTTTCAGTTGTTGTTACTGTTGTCGTCTGTGTCTCCGTGACCGTAGTCGTAGAGGGCGTCGTTGTTTCAGTTGTCGTCGTAGTAGGTGATGTCTGAGTCGTCGTGGTTGTAGATGTCAAAGTCGTCGCTGTGAAGAATGGAGCTATTGTAAGTGTGAGAGTCTTAGAATCACTGATAAATCTACCACTTGCACGTACAATCATATCAAAGGTTCCAACATCAGCATCTTCTGAAACCGTTAAGGTTAGAGTTGAGTCGAATGGCGGTGTACCTGAGGAGGGATCGAACCAGAAGGATACGCCTGAAGGAAGATTCGACAAGTATAAGTTTACTGTACCCTCATAATCTCCTGTGACATGTATGGTAACGGTTTCCGACCCTCCTTGAAGTATAGTGAGGTGATCCTCATCCAGCTCTACACCCATCTTATATCTCCCGGTCATGTAGAGTTCTGCCCAAGCGACCCAATCCTGACCAGAGGACTCGCCTGCTTCAACTTTAATGTGGAAATTGCAGGTATGTCCTAGCGCCGCCCCTGGAACACCTGCCTCAAAGGTACGTACTCCATCAGAATAGTCTAGGTCGAAGATTCTTAGGTAGATTTTTTCAGCACCACCTGACCAAGATAGCCAAATCTTTATCTTAACACTTCCAGCTGTTCCCCCTGAGATAAATCCAACCTTTCCGTGGAGAGTTGCTCCACCCTCTGGAATGTAGATGTTTGAGTATGTTCCCTTAATCCAACCATCAGGCTGCCACCTTGGATGAGTCTCGAGAATACGGCTATAGGTTTCACCATCGTTGAGCTTGACATTACTCTTATACATCGCAAATCCTTTGGGGTCTGTATCCGGACCTCCAAACTCTATTGTTTCTCCCTCAGTAGGGGTACCTGTCTCCCAGTAAGCGTCTTCCGCCATCTGTATAAAGTCATATAAGCGTAATTCAGAGGTATACGCAGCGCTCACATAGCCTGAGGCCTGTAGGAAAAGCATTACAGAGGATATTAGCAGTAAAGACGCTATCAGCAGCGTTATTCCTCTGGGGAAACGAGGCTTTTTCTCCTTCATATCTACATACATTCGTAAAAAAGAGCTGTAAATAAATATTTACTATAAGCATCACAACGTAAATGTCTCAAGCTTCATAGAATGTTTTGTAAAGGCTCACGTATTTCTCCTATAGGAATTTATCATCCTCTGGATAGTATTTCGCTAGTTCAGGTTTCTCTCCAGCGAACTCTTTGAAAGATTCCAATGAATCCCACACAGTCACTAGGAGAAAATGTGCAGAGCCTCCCTCATCTCTGCGAGTGAAGTAAATCTTAAGCAGCCCCCTGACAGAGCCGTAATCAGGCGCAGCCCGCTCGATTAGAAATCTTTCATACTCATCAGTCTTTTCTAGAGGAACTCTTCATGCTATAGCCTCATGACCGCCAAGACTATCCCTCTCTGCAGGTGGCCTTAGGCTTACTATTTAAACCCCCTACGTCAACAGTAATTGCATGAGTTTAGTGTTTTCAGGAAACAGATAAATTATAAGATCTTCCACCCATAGGTTTGGTGTAGGATCTTGTCTGAGAAGAAGGAGTGGTTTGAGCAGGAGTTCTGGAGAAAGGTTTTCACAGCTTCCCCAGAAGAGATAGACCCTGACAAATACATCGTCGGAACATATCTCGTTAGACCGAGCGCCGGCATAAGTCTTCAGGGTGCAGCGATGAATATTGCGGCTGAGCAGTCTATTGGAACTTGGACTGAGGTTGAGACTATGACTGACCGTGTTCTAAAGCTCGCAGCCAAGGTATTTGAAGTTGAGAAGCTTGACGGCGTTGGGCTTGCAAGGATAGCTTTCCCACCAGACCTCTTCGACTATGAGGCTGGAATCTCACACCTCTTATCGATGGTTGCTGGAAACCTCTTCGGGTTAGGAGCATTGAAGGCTGCAAAGCTAATTGACATCAAGCTTCCAAAAGATTATGTTAAGCAGTTTAGGGGGCCGAAGTTCGGGATAGAGGGTGTTAGGAAGATTGTTGGAACCGATAAGGAGCCTAGACCTCATCTTGGAACAATAATTAAGCCTAAGGTTGGTTTGAGCTCCAAGGAGACTGCGAAGGTGGCATATGAGGCTGCCTCAGGTGGGGTGGACTTCATAAAGGATGATGAGACTTTGACGAATCAGAAGTTTAACCCGATAGAGGAGAGGGTCTCGAACGTTATGGAGGCTTTGGATAGGGTTAAGGAGGAGACTGGTAGAACTGTTCTCTACGCGGTTGACGTTACAGCAGACGCTAAGACAATCTGGAAGAATGTCGAGACAGCCTTATCCAACGGAGCAAACTGTATAATGGTTGACTTCCTATGTGTCGGCTACCCTATTCTCCGCCAACTAGCCGAAGACCCGTCGGTTAAGGTTCCATTACATGTTCATAGAACGCTTCATGGCGCGATGACTAGGAACCCTGAACACGGTATACACATGATGGTTTTAGCTAAGCTTGTTAGACTTGTTGGCGGGGACCAGCTTCACACGGGGACGGCTAAGGGCAAGATGGAGAAGCCTACGGGAGGGCCTCTCGACAACTATTCAGGTGTTAGAGGTGTGAGGTTCATCAACGATTTCCTACGCTCTGAGTGGTACGGCCTGAAGACCGTTATGCCGGTTGCCTCAGGAGGTGTTCATCCAACCCTCGTCCCAGCGAACCTAGAGATACTTGGCGCACCTGATATTCAGCTGAATGCAGGTGGAGGAATTCATGGACATCCAAAGGGTTCTAGAGCTGGAGCAGCTGCGATGAAGCAGGCGATGGAGGCCTACATGAAGGGTGTCCCCCTAGAGGAGTATGCTAAGACCCATGAGGAGCTTAGACAGGCCTTAGAGCACTGGGGATACAAATACGGTTAGAGAATCTCGGCGAGGGTCTCAACAATCCTCCTATATTTTTCTAGAAGCTTTCCATAGCGTTTCACGTTTTCTGGATTTGGGTTGAACACCCTTCTTACCTTAACCGATTTGTCGACGATTTCTCTGAGTTTGAGTTCTCCCGCCCCCCATGCCGCTAGAAGCGCTGAACCTACAGCCGAGTCAGGCTCCTCTATAGCTCTAACCGGGAGTCCAACTATGTCTGAGAGAATCTGCATGAAGAGGTTGTTCCTCGAGCCTCCCCCGCTTATTCTAAGGTCATGTATCTTCGTCTTTGTCGTTTCTTCAACGGCTGAGAGGAGGAGTTTCAACGTGTATCCAGACGCCTCCAATATGCTTCTGAAGAGGTGGCCTGCCGTGAAGTTTCTCTCCGACAGCCCGATGATGAAACCCCTAACGTTTGGATAGTCTTTCGGAACTCTGACACCGTAGAGCTCATTACAGACCAGGAGCCCGTCGGAGCCAGGCGGAATCTTTGAGGCCATGGAGCTTAACTCATCTAGGCTTGAGCCCAGCACCCTGCTAAGGGAGTCCATGGCCGTTGTACCAGCATTCGTAAATCCTCCTGCAAGATAGAGGTCATTGACATAGAGCTTGTAGTAGAATCTTCTATGGAGGTCTGGGACTAGTCTGTCGACGACAACATGCACCGTCAGGGATGTTCCTATGGTCACGCTCGCCTGCCCTGCTTCCAGGGCTCCTGAAGTTATGTCACCTGCACTTGCATCGGTGACCCCGTTCACTATGGGTGTGCCCGAGGGTATCCCTGTCTCCCTCTCTCCCTCTGTGCTGATGTGGCCCACAACAGAGCCTATAGGCCTTATCGGAGGCATAATCTCCACCGGTATCCCAGAATCCTGGTAGGCTTCAACCAGGTATCCTGGCCTGTCTAGGAGGGCGTGAGCCTTCCCAGCGGTGTTCGCCGAGGTTGCGACAGCTCCAGACAGTCTGTAGACCAGGTAGTCGCTTTCGTGGAGAACCTGCTCCGCCTTGCCGAACTCTGGTAGATTCTTCTTAAGCCACATGAGTTTTGGGAGAACAAGCCTAGAGTTTATCGGCAGATACTTCTCAAACTCTCTTGCAGCTTTGCTCACCCTCCTAAGCTCCTCAGCCTCCTCGACAGCCCTACTATCATTATACATTATGAATGGATGTATTGGTTCGCCATCCTTGTCGAGTGTGAGGAATGTTCCGCTCGTGGAGTCTACGCAGACCCCCTCAACCTTCCCCCTGTTTTTCAGCTTGCCGAGAGCCTCCTTCACACGGCTCCACACACCTTCAGGGTCTCTCTCAACAAACCCCTCCCTAGGCCTGGTAACCAAGTCGTAGATTGGGGCTGAAGCTCTCTCAACGACCTCGCCCTCCTCTGACAGTATTACCGCCTTAACATTCTTAGTTCCAACATCTATCCCCATAAAGAGCCTAGTCATGAAGGATTCACCGGCGCTTAGATAATGTTCGAGATAAATAAGATT
>CAYTSD010000050.1:0-4685 GCA_964440495.1 uncultured Nitrososphaeria archaeon
ATGGTTGAGCTCGCCTTCTGGAACTTCGACGCCCCCTTCCAACCCCAAGACCATCCTGCAAGAGACATGCATGACACATTCTATCTCTCTGACCCCAGGGTCGGCGACCTTCCAGAGAGGTTTGTTGGAAGCGTCAGGAGGGTGCATGAGGATGGGGGTGAGACAGGGTCTCTTGGATGGCGCTACCGATGGAACCCCGAGGAGGCTCGTAAACTCATTCTCCGAACCCATACAACCGCCACGACAATCCGCTACCTCGCAGAGCATCCAGAACCTCCAGTCAAAGTCTTCTCAGTTGATAGAATCTACAGGAATGAGAGAGTCGATTGGAGGCATCTCGCAGAGTTTCACCAGATTGAGGGGATAGTCATGGACGTCAACGTAAGCTTTAGAGACCTTCTGGGATTGATTAAGGAGTTCTACTCTAGAATTGGGCTTCCCGAGGTCAGGTTCAGGCCCAGCTACTTCCCCTACACTGAGCCCTCAGCCGAGGCAATCGTCTATCTTAAGGATAAGGGTGTCTGGCTTGAGCTGATAGGGATGGGGATATTCAGGCCTGAGGTAACTCTTCCACTCGGGGTTAAGCATAGGGTTCTGGCGTGGGGAGGAGGGCTTGAGAGGCTTGCCCTAGCCCTCTTTAACCTCGACGACATCAGAACCTTCTACCTCAACGACCTAAACTGGATTAGGGGGACGCCGAACCTCTATCTAGAGAGACGGGTTGGGAGGCTCTAACGATAGGGTGGGGAGAGAGGGGGAAGAGACTTAACCCACTCAGCAAACTTCCTCGCAGACCTAGCCCTATGTGAAAACCTGTTCTTCTCCTCGACACTCATCTCAGCAAAGGTTCTTCCATCACCCTCCTCCGGGATAAAGATTGGGTCGAACCCGAACCCACTCTCACCGCGTGGACTCTCAGCAATCCAGCCCTCAACCCTTCCAGTGAATATCTTTAACTCCGTTAGTGGGGAGTAGAATGCCAGGGCTGAGAGGAATCTCGCCCTCCTCTCCTTAACACCCTTCATAAGCCTGAGAATCCCCTCAACACCCAAGGTCTTATACACATAGGATGAGTACGGGCCTGGAAATCCTCTCAACGCGTCGATGAATAGGCCTGCGTCCTCGACTATAACCGGTTCTCTCAGCATTCTGTAGGCGTAGATGACGCTGTGAACAGCGATCTTCCTGAGGTCTGTTGCCTGTATCTCCTCGGTGGCCATAGGCTCCCATCTAAACCTAAGCCCATACTGGGAGAACAGGTTGCTGAACTCCTCATACTTCCCCCTATTTGTCGTCACTATTACGATTCTCACGTCTCCTCCTCTCTTCAACATATCTGCCACGCATCCTTATTTCCTTCACCTTATCCAGAATCCTTTGAGAGAATTCTCTTCCAGCTACGGCTGAGTAGCTTCTGAGGAAGCCTCGGATGAAATCCTTCCTGAGAGAGAAGTGCGCGCTCTCGAGACTCCTATCGAGTAGATGGATGTCAACCGCCAGCTCCTCTACATCGTTTGTAATGGAGCTTAACCCAAAGTCAACTAGGTAGAGCCTACCACTCTTATCCATGATTATGTTAGAGGTTGTCAGGTCCCCGTGAGCCACCCCTCCCAGATGCATCCGCCCAACCATCTCCCCTAACTGAGACCCAAGTCTCTCAGCTTCTTTCGGAGGCAGATTGTTCAGATACTTCTTCAACTCAACTCCTTGGATATACTGTAGGTAGAGCTTGGATTCGCTTCTGTCTATTAGAATCACTGCTGGGCATCTCACACCCATCTTCTTAACCGCGGCGATAATCTTGGCCTCATGGAGGGTTCTTCTATCCCTAATCCATCGGTCAAGCTCCTTCATCCTGTAAGGCTTGGGGACTCTATGCTTTGAGACGAGTAGGAAGCCGTTCCATCGAAGCTTTGAGACAACAGCCTCCGCACCTATCCTGATTATCTCTTCCTTCAAAGACCCATCTCCCTCCAAGGAGCCTCAGCCTCATCTATCCTATACCTAGGTCTAACCCTGCTATCCTCGATGGGTGTCACCTGGCCTGAGAGAAGCTGGAGAACCCCTGTCCAGGCTATCATGGCCCCATTGTCTCCAGCGTATTGCTGTGGAACCACATAGACTCCTGCACTGTGGAGTTCCGCCATCGCCTCAATCATCTCCCTGAGCCTCTTACTCCTCGCCAACCCTCCAACGATAAGCACCTCGCTCTTCTCGGTGAAAGCCAAAGCCCTCTCCAGCGTCTCAGTAAGCATACTGTAAACCGTCTCGGTGATGCTGAGGCAGACGTCTTCAAGCCTCTCACCATCCCTCAGAAGCCTTAAAGCGGCTGTTAGAAGCCCGGAGAAGGATGCGTCCATCCCCTTAACCCTGTAGGGCAGTGGATGGAACTTCTCTCCCTCCCTTGCCTTGATTTCGGGGGCGGGCATAGGCCCTATCCCAGCCTTTATCCCAAAGACATCTAGACAGTTTCCAGCAGCTATGTCAAGGGTCTCGCCGAAGATTCTGTAGCGTCCCTCACGGTAGGCCGTTATCAAGGTGTTGCCCCCTGCAACGTAGAGGACTACAGGGTCCCTGCATCCAGCGGTAAGCCTTCCAATCTCTATATGGGCAACCCCGTGATTCACCCCTAGGAGAGGTTTACCGAGCTTAAGTGCCAGGGCCCTGGCGACGGTTGCACCCACCCTGAGGCAGGGCCCCATCCCAGGCCCCATCGAGAAAGCAATTCCGCTAAGCTCCGAAGCCTTGACCCCAGCCTGCCTAAGAGCCTCCGAGACCGCCTCAGCCGCATGGGCTGCATGATGCTGTGCAGCTTCTCTTGGATGGATTCCACCCTCCTTAGGCCTATAAACCTTGTTCACGTTCGCTAGTATCTCCCTACTGCTTGAGGCTACGCCAACCCCAAATGTGTGGGCCGTGGACTCTATCCCGAGCACCAGCACTCTCTCCAAGCCTCAGCCACTCACCACAGAAACCGAGGAGAGCAAATATAAGCTTCGATTACTGGAAAGCCGACTAGCAGGCTTCATGGATGATTAATCACGTTTAAATGCTTCTAAAACATCTTTCTCTCCGTCAAAGGATGCGTCTCATCGACCGCTTCGGAAGACCTTTAACGGGTGTAAGAATATCTCTTATGCCGAGTAGTAGATGCAACTTTAACTGCGTCTTCTGTCACCGTGAAGGGATCTTTGAATCACCTAGAACCTTGATGACCCCCAGCGAGGTGGAGCGGGTGGTGAGGGTTCTAATGGATTTTGGGATAGACTCCGTTAAGCTGACTGGCGGAGAGCCTATGCTGAGGCCGGATATACTTGAGATAGTTGAGAGGCTTGGAAAACTGGGGTTACGTGACCTCTCGATGACGACTAATGGAACGAGGCTTCCAAGGCTCGCAGAGGAGCTTAGGAGAAGAGGGTTGAAGAGGGTTAACATAAGCCTCCACAGCGTCGACCCAAGAAAATTCTGCTGGATAACCGGTCAAGCCGATGAAGAGTCAGGTCTAAGGAGATTCCAATACACCATTTCAGCGATTAAGTCTGCTCTAGAGGCGGGGCTGAGACCGGTCAAACTAAACGTTGTCATAATGAAAGGTGTGAACGATGATGAGATTGAGAGGTTGATAGGATTTGTTAAGAGCCTCGGTGGAGGAGACAGCCTAATACTCCAGCTAATCGAGCTTGTGCCCGAGGGTTCGGCATCAGACACACGGTTCTTCGAGAAATACTTCTACAGTCTCGGCGAGGTTGAGAAAGATCTTGAGAGAAGAGCAGTTAAGACCGTTGTTCGCAGACTCCATCTGAGGAAGCAGTACCTACTACCTAACGGTGTTTGGGTTGAACTCGTTAGACCTACAAACAACTATGTCTTCTGCATGAACAATAATAGGATTAGGATAACCTATGATGGGAAGTTTAAGCCATGCTTGATGCGTGACGACAATCACGTGGATTTCCTCACAGCTATGAGGGCGGGCGCAAACAATGAAGAGATTAAGGAGATATTTCTCGAGGCCGTCCGACGGAGGGAGCCCTACTGGAAGCCTCCTAACCTGAAGCCCTATCCAGACATAAAGTGGTGCTGAGAATTCCTAATATAGTCTCAGAACATTTTCCAGTTCAGGGGATTTTATGTCTGTTGATGTAGTGACTCTCGGACACATGTTAACCGATATCAGGCTTCTCGTCGACAGGTTCGCTACACCTGACAGTGAGAGCGAGGTTCTTGAGATAAGCTACGGTGTGGGAGGCTCGGCCGTGAACACCGCAGTCGGAGCAGTCTCTCTAGGGAAGAGCGCCGCAGTGATAGCGAAGGTTGGGATGGATGGATTTGGGAGAATGAACTTGGAAGAGGTCATGAGGAAAGGTGTAGATGTGAATGGTGTGAAGATAGAGATAGCTGGAGAGACAGGCTTCACCATAATAATAGTCAATCACTCAACAGGCGAGATAGTTATGTATGGATATAAGGGTGTAAGCGAGGAGCTCACTCCACGTGAACTCAAGAGGGAGGTTATCTCGGAGGCCAAGTGGCTTCACATAGCAAGCCTTAGACTCGACACATCGATAGCTGGAGCCCAGATAGCCAAAGCCCACGGAGTTAAGGTTTCATGGGATCCTGGAAGGAGGCTTGCATTATCCCATGACGAGCGGGTATGGGAGATGTTGAGGTATGTTGACGTTGTT
>CAYTSD010000051.1:0-4556 GCA_964440495.1 uncultured Nitrososphaeria archaeon
GAGAGATAGAAGGTGTCATGCATGTCTCTTGCAGGATGGTCTTGGGGTTGGAAGAGGGCGTCGAAGTTCCAGAAGGCGAGCTCAACCATAGGTCCCTTAATCTCCTCGAACCCCATCTCGACGAAGGTCTCCCTAACGAGCTTGATTAGCTGCTGGAGCGGGTGGCGGCGAGCGGCGAAGACTGGGCGTGTGGGAGCCTTGACATCGAATCTACTGAATCTTAGTTTTCTCCATCTGCCCGTTACGAGGAGTTCACGGGTCAGTTTGGTAACCTCTTCGACCTCAAGCTCCTCCTCTGGGAGAGCCATCAGCTTCTCAGTCGGCTTAAGCATATGCTGCCTTCTCTCAACTATCTCCACGACCCCAGGTCTCTTAGAAAGCTCAAGGCAGACTTCCCTCAAGTCTTCGGGAAGCTCATCAAGACCTATCTCCCTCTCAGCCAATAGTTTGAGAACCTTCTCTTCGGGAAGTTCAGAAGGCTCCGTGACAAGCCTCAGCCAAGGCTCTCCACGCCTCCTCTCAACCTCTATCCACCCCCTCCTCTTGGCCCACATCAACCCTATCTGGAAAACCTCCCCCAATCTCTCAGCAGCCTCTCTCAGGGCGAGCTCGCCTCCAGCCTCTCTTAACAGGTTTAGAAGCCTCCTCTCTGGGAGCCCTTTTAGGGAGTAGAGTCTACCCTCCTCCCCGAGTCTAGCAGTCCTCCTAACCTTCTCCTCTACCTCGACCAGCCCCTTCCCGCTTAGCCAGAGAGCCGCCTTGGCCACCGAGCCTACATCCCTCCCAATCCGCTCAGCAGCCTCCTCGAAGCTTAGAGGCCTCTCTGAAGCCTTGAGGACGCGGGCTACAAGTCTCTCAAGCCAGTGAAGGGTTAGCTCCGAAACAATAGGCTGTCACCCTTTCTCCTAGGTGCTGGAATCCTGCGCCAAATTTAAGGCTTAGCGGGTTGGAGAGGGGTTAGGAGCAGGTATGGAGACGGTGAAAGTGATTGAGGCGGTCTACAGCGACGGGGAGATTACATCGCCCCTAACGCCGGTCTCCCAAAGCTATCTGAGCAAGGGATACGGTGTCAGAGATAAGGGGAGAAGATCGGTCAGGTACTCTCCCGTTGAGGCGCTCTACTTAGCCGAGACAGGTAGGATGACTGTGAAGCTCTCCAACGGAGAGGAGCTAGATTTCCAGGAACTTCTAAGGGTCCTCGAGGAGGAGAACCCCAACATCTGGAGAGACTACGTGGTCTACAGAGACCTGCGGAAGAGACGCTACGTCGTCAAGGAAGGGTTCAGCGAGGAGCTGAGGTTCAGAGTCTTTGAGCGGGGAGAGTATGGAGAGAAGCCAGCCAAGTACGTTGTCGCCATAATATCTGAGGGGAAAGACGTCCCAGTGGAGAAGCTGAGGCAATGGCTTTCAGCGTGCCGTGGGATGAGGAAGGAGCTAGTCCTAGCAGTCATAGATAGAAGGAACGAGATAATCTACTATAAGGCGTCGCTAGTTGATTTGAGGAATGTTTAGCGGGAAAATTAAGGCATTCATAGAGTTGACAAGGCCTCCCAACGGGATATTAATGTTCATAGCGGTCTTAGCGGGTGTAGCTCTCTCCGACACGAAGAACATCACCCTACGTGAAGCGCTTCTCTCACTTCTAACAGCATACACGCTGAATGGAAGCTCGATGGGGTTCAACGACTACTTCGACATAGAGGTTGACAAAGTCAACGCACCTACACGTCCAATACCCTCTGGAATAATCTCTCCCGAAGAAGCAGTAATTCTGTCATCCATCCTTGCGTTGATTGGAGTAATCTCTGCGGCGCTGACCTCGATAGGATGCTTGATTGTAGCTGTCTCATCGTTTCTAGCGGCATTCCTCTACAACGCCAAGCTAAAGCGTCTAGGAATTCTCGGGAACATTGTCGTAAGCCTCGTTGTGGCGGCTCCCTTCATCTATGGCTCTGTTCTAAGCGACGGCTACATCTCCATCAGACTCCTAACATTCATAGCACCCGTAATTCTTTCAAACACTGGTAGAGAGGTAATAAAGGGAATCTCAGACGTCGAGGGAGACGCTCTAAGAGGAGTTAAATCCATAGCAAGAGTCCATGGCAGGAAAACCGCTGGAAAACTAGGTGCAACACTATACATCTTAGCGGTTGCGATAAGCCCTCTACCCTATCTACTTCACCTCGTCTCATGGCTCTATATCCCGATCGTCGCCATGGCTGACGTAGGCTTCATATATTCAGCAGCCTCAATAGCTAGAAGACCGGAGGAATCCATAGCTCTGAGAGCCAAAAACCAGACTCTAATATGGATGCTGATAGCGCTCATAGCCTTTATCGCTGGAAGCCTACTCTAACCCGTATCAGGATTCTTCTCGATCAAGTAATAGTATCTCGTTCTCCCATTCTCCGTATCCCTCAGCAAGTCTGTTACAGTGTATCCCTCTTCGATGTATTTCTTGAAAATTTTCCTTGTAACATTTCTCCACTCCGTTGCAACCGAGATGTCTAAGCGTTTAATCTGGTCTATGTTCGCTGGAATCTCTAAGAGAATTCTATCATCCTTCACGTTAAGCCTATAGTTTAACACCTTCTCTATGGCTCCGATCTTCAATGTTGTGAGAATTCTTTTAGCCCCTTCATCTATCAAATCCTTTACAGTTACTTCAGGCCCCTTCTTAGCTACTCTATCCTCGACCCTCCTAGACCTAAGTTTCCATACGACTTCGAGTCTATCGGATTCGAGTCCCCGATTATATGGGTCTCTCATGGTCCCGTAGAAATGCTCCACATATCTTCTTCCAAGCGCGCCGAGTCTATGGAGGCTTAGGTATGCTTCAGGGATTTGGAGGGGGTCTATAAGCCACTTTGCAAGCTCTATTCCTTGGCTGAGAAGATGCTCTCTGAGAGTCTTCTTCAGAGCCGTTGCGACACCCTGCTCCCTCATCTCTGGAACCACACCGCATAGATGCATATAGTGGTATACCTTCCCGTTTTGGAAGCTGTTGTATCCACATAGCATTCCTATGGGTCTCCCGCCGTCGTCAATCGCTGCCAAAACTATTCCACCCATCTTCTGAAAAGCTATTAGGACATGGTAGGGAATTACCTCGCCTCTGCCCCAAACCTCCATCTGAAGAAGCTCAAGCTGCTTGAATGATTCTGGGTTCGTTAGCCTCTTAATACGGAACCCCGTATCCATTCCTCCAAGAATAATCTTGATTTCTCCAAAAATAAAGTTTTAATTCAAAAAGGTTAACAGTCACATCTGAGGCAGAGGTTAGGGGAAAGTTGACTTCACTAGCTATACTCGGTGGAAAACCTGTTAGGGAGAAGCCTTATCCCTCATGGCCTATCTACGATGAACGTGAGGAGAAACTCCTTCTAGAAGCCTTGAGAAGCGGGAAATGGAGCGTTGGCGGAAGATTTCAAGAAGAGTTTGAACGGAGGTTCGCCGAGTTCCAGGATGCGAAACACGCTCTCCTCTGCAGCTCAGGGACAACGGCGCTAACCATCGCGTTAAAGGCTATGGGGATAGGTAGAGGAGATAGAGTCGTGGTTCCAGCCTACACCTTCATAGCCACGGCAACCTCAGCACTAGACCTAGGAGCGAGGGTAATCTACGCGGATATAGACCCGGAAACCTACACAATCAACGTTGAAAGCATAGATGAAAACCTGTGGAAAGAAGTTAAGGCAGTAATCCCAGTCCATTTCGCAGGCAGGCCAGCAGACCTCGACGCAGTCATGGAAATATCTGAAAGATATGGGGTCAAGGTTTTGGAGGATGCTGCTCAGGCTCATGGAGCAGAATGGAGGGGGAGGAGGGTTGGAGCTATAGGAGAGGCTGGAATCTTCAGCTTCTACCAGTCAAAGAATATAACTGCTGGGGAGGGAGGGGCTGTTACAACCAATAGCGACGAGATAGCTGAGAGAGTCTGGTCGCTTAGAAATGTTGGGAGACCTAGAACCGGCCCATGGTATGAGCATCGAATCTACGGCTGGAACTATAGGATAACGGAGTTTCAGGCCGCCGTCCTGCTGGCTCAGCTGGAGCGTGCCCCAGAACTTATGGAGAAGAGAGACGAGGGGGCGAGAACACTCGATAAACTCTTAGAATCGGTTGAAGGGGTAACTCCCCTTAGACGGGATAGGAGGGTAACCCGGCACAGTCACCACCTCTACGTCTTCAAATATGACCCAGAAAGCTTTGGAGGACTCCCTAAAGGGAGGTTCATAGAGGCCTTGAGAGCCGAGGGAATCCCCTGCAGCCCAGGCTATAGACCGCTCTACACCTACAGCTTCCTCCCAGACTCAAAGCCCCTACCAAACGTCGAGAAAGCATGGAGAAGCGAGGCAGTCTGGATACCTCAACAAGTCCTCCTAGCCCCGAGAGAAGACCTAGAAGATATCCCAGAAGCAATAGAGAAAATAAGAAGAAACCTCCACCACCTAAGGAAATAGGTTTATTTAGAAAGTCTACAAACACCATAATCAACGGGGAAGCGGGGGTAGCCAAGCCTGGTCAAAGGCGCAGGACTGAGGCTCCTGTCCCAT
>CAYTSD010000052.1:0-3695 GCA_964440495.1 uncultured Nitrososphaeria archaeon
TGCATTATCCCATGACGAGCGGGTATGGGAGATGTTGAGGTATGTTGACGTTGTTCTAGTCAACCTCTTGGAGGCAAGAGAGATTACAGGGGTCGAGGATTACAGGAGGGCTGCTGAGAAGCTTAGGGAAGGTGGGGCGAAGGCTGCCGTGGTTAAGCTTGGTTCGGGAGGCTCCTACGTAGTCTCCGATGAGGGTGAGGAGAGGGTTCCAGCCTTCAAGGTGAAGGCAACCGATACAACGGGCGCAGGAGACGCCTACGCGGCTGGCCTGATAACGAGGATGCTTGAGGGAGCGGGCATCTTCGAGGCGGCTAGATTCGCCAGCGCCGTCGCGGCGCTCAAGGTTCAGAAACTTGGAGCCCAGACCATTCCCTCTAGAGGCGAGGTTGAGGAGTTTCTTAAAGTGGAGGCGGGTTAACGGAACCTCGCTAAGGGTTTTAAAGCAGGGCTGCGAGGAGAGTTGCGGAGGCGATTGCTTTGACCGAGAGGAGAAGGCTTAGACAGCCAATCGTCGCGGTGTTGGGCCACGTCGACCACGGGAAGACCAGTCTCCTCGACAAGATGAGGGGAACTCTCGTCGCCGCAAGAGAGGCTGGTGGGATAACCCAGCATATAGGTGCAAGCCTCTTCCCCATAGACGCCATCATCAAGACATGTAAGGCTCTCCTAGGCGAGATAAGGGTTGAGAGGCTTGAGATACCTGGCCTCCTCTTCATAGACACACCTGGACACGCGGCCTTCGCAAACCTTAGACGCAGGGGAGGCTCCATGGCAGATCTAGCGATTCTGGTGATCGACGTGATGAAGGGTGTTCAGGAGCAGACTAGGGAGAGCGTCCAGCTCCTCAAGTCCAGGAAGACCCCCTTCGTCGTCGCGGCAAACAAGATAGACATGATCTCAGGATGGAGGCCTCAAGGCTTAGTCCCCTTCCCAAAGGCCTTCAAAGCCCAGTCCAAGGCAGTTCAAGAAGACCTGGAGACCAGGATCTACACCCTTATCGGCGACCTCTCCTTCTATGGGTTCAGGGCAGACCTCTACACGAGGATTAAGGACTTTACGAGAACCTTGGCTATCGTTCCAGTAAGCGCTAAGACGGGTGAGGGTGTTCCAGACCTCCTCCTAGTGATGCTCGGGCTTGCTCAAGCCTACATGAAGGAGAAACTCATCTTCCATGAGGGGCCTGCTGAGGGAGCTGTTCTAGAGGTCTTAGAGGAGGAGGGATTAGGCCACACCATCAACGCCGTGATAAGCGACGGAGTTCTAAGGGTTGGTGACCGGATAGCTCTAATGGGCTTCAACGGCCCCTTCACGACGAGGGTCAAGGCCCTCCTCATGCCTAAGCCTCTCGACGAGATGCGTGACCCGAGAGACAAGTTTAAGCGTGTGGATAGGGTTGAGGCCGCGGTCGGGGTCAAGGTTGTTGCCGACGGCCTCGATAAGGTTATCGCAGGTTCACCTCTCTATGTTGTTCCCTCACCTGAGAGGGAAGCGGAGATACTGGAGAAGATTAAGGGAGAGATAAGCGAGATTCTCCTAAGCACCGATAAGGTTGGGGTGGTTCTGAAGGCTGACACCCTAGGCTCCCTAGAGGCCGCCGTCCTCTACCTTAGAGAGCGGGGAATCCCCGTCAGGAAAGCCGACATAGGTGACGTAAGTAAGCGGGACGTAGTCGAGGCGGAGGTAGTGCGTCTAAAGGACGAGTTCAAGGGAGTAATCCTAGCATTCAACGTCAGGGTAGACCCGCAGATAGAGCTCGACGCAAACAACCGTGGAGTAAGGGTCTTCAAGGGCCCAGTCCTCTTCAGGATAGTTGAAGACTACTTGAACTGGGTTGAGAAGGAGACTGCTGAGAGGAAGCTCCGAGCCTTCGAGTCCCTCGTCAAGCCAGGGAAGATCAAGATTCTCGAGGGCTACGTGTTTAGGAGAAGCGAGCCAGCGATAGTCGGGGTGGAGGTCTTGGCCGGGATTATCAAGCCGAAGTACGGGTTGATGAACTCTAAGGGAAAGGTTGTGGGGACGATTGCCCAGATTCAGGACAGAGGTCAGAGCATCCCGGAGGCTGGGAAGGGGATGAAGGTGGCCATCTCGATGAGGGAACCAGTGGTTGGGAGACATATCCATGAGGGGGAGATACTCTACGTAGCAGTCCCAGAGAGGGATGCCAAGCTCCTCCTAAGAGAATACAGCGACATGCTCGACGAAGACTCCAAGAAAGCCTTGGAGGAGATAGTTGAGGTCAAGAGGGCTGTAAACCCTCTCTGGGCTAGGTAAGCAGGTTATTATAGTGGCTCATAGCCTGTTGAAGCTGAGATGTCGGAGAAAGCTGCTGGGCCGAGGCTTGTGCTCTCGAACCCGGAGGATGGAACAGCTAAACAGATAGTGCTCGAGCCGAGGGTCTTCTCACTCTTCATGGGAAAGAGGATTGGGGACGAGATAGATGGCTCAATCCTAGGCTACAAGGGTTATAGAATCAGGATAACGGGTGGAACTGATAGAGACGGCTTCCCGATGAGACCTGACATAAGCGGGCCGAGGAAGGTCAGAGTCCTCCTCTCAGGCGGCGTAGGATTCCATCCAAAGGAGAAGCCCCCATCGAGAGCAAAGAAGAGGAGGCAGAAGAGGAGGAAGAAGGGGCTTAGAAGGAGGGTAACGGTTAGGGGAAACGTGATAAGCGACGCAATAGCCCAGATAAACGCCGTCCTAGTCCCAGCCAGCAAGAAAGTGGAGGCAGAAGAGAAGGCTGAGAAGAAGAAAGTTGAGGTGGAGGCTGAGGCGAGGTGAAGATAGAGGAAGTAAGGAGAGACTGGGTCAACAAGCTTCTGAAACGTAGGGAGCTTGAACTCATAATAGGCTATGAGTCGTCAACGCCTAAGAGGGATGAAGTGAGAAAATTCATAGCGGATAAGTATGGAGTTGACCTACAGAAGGTGATAGTTGAGAAACTTGAGTCACTCTTCGGAACACTGAAAGCCAAAGCCCACATCCACATCTACGAGACCATCGAAGACGCTAAAAGATTTGAGAGGAGGCATATCTTGAAGAGGCATGGGCTTCTAGAAGAGGAGGTGAAGCAAGGTGGGTAAGCCGTCGCAGCTCTGGAAGAAATACACCGTTAAAGATGGAAAACTCGTATCCAAGGTTGTTTACTGTCCAAGATGCGGCCAAGGATACATAATGGCAGACCACGGAGACAGATACTACTGCGGAAACTGCCACTACACACAGTTCAAGACCCCGGAGAAGGAAGCATAATCCTAAGCTATGTCTGGCTTCTCCCACATCTGGGGCAGAATAGGTCCAGTATATCTTTCTCAGCTCCGCAGAATCTGCATCTAGGGGTTAGAGCCTTCGAGAGTTCAAGCCTCTTCAGGATTTTCTGCCTCACCTTGAGATACTGTTGGGTGTTATAGAATTTTTCAATCTCCCTTATCCTGTTCTGGAGCGTTGGATGGGTTTGGAAGGGCTCTGTTATCGACTCTACGTCCTCCTGACTAGCCACCCCTCCCACGGCTTTGTGAATCTTCAGGAGCATAGACTTTACCGTCTCTAGGTTTCCGACAGCTAGGAGGCTCGCCCTATCCGCAGAGACCTCCGAGTCCCTGTGCCATGATAGGAGGAGGAGCTTTATTGGGAGTGAGAGTATCTCAAGCCCTGAAATCTTCGCGGAGAAGATTGCGCCCCTTACAATTAGCTCA
>CAYTSD010000053.1:0-2570 GCA_964440495.1 uncultured Nitrososphaeria archaeon
CTCCGTGAGCTCTATCTCCTCATCCACTTCAGGTCTCCGCTCACCCTTCTCCAGCTCTTCAGCCAAGTAGAGCCTCAGATACTCGCTACTGTAACCTGGGGCCATGTAGAAGCTTGCTAGAAGCCTGAGTCTGCCAGCCCTGTATCCAGTCTCCTCCTCAAGCTCCCTTCGAGCACACTCCTCAGGGCTCTCACCCTTCTCAAGTGTTCCAGCAGGAATCTCGAGAAGAGTCTCATCGACAGGATACCTATACTGTCTTATCAGGAGGATTCTTCCATTCGGGAGAATAGGCAGAATCGCTGCGGCTCCAGGATGGATTACAACCTCCCTGACTATGCTTCTCCCACGGACTCTAATCTCATCCCTCTTCACTTCAAAGACTCTTCCACGGTAAATGCTCTCGGAGCTAATCCTCTCGACCAAGGCTGGTTTAGGCAGGCATACTCTATGAGAAAAAGATTAACATCAGGAGCCTCTTAACGAGTGCGTCAGAGATGAGATACAGAAAGCTCGTGGACGGGTTCAGGCCCTATGAGTGGGAGCTCTCGAACAGGGAGCTGTCCGCAAGATACGGCGTCCCAGAGGAGAAGATTGTCCGAATGGACTTGAATACCGTGCCCTATCTGCCTGTCAAGTGGCTTGAAATCCTCCAGCAGAGGCTTCTAGAGATTCCTATAAACCTCTACCCGGACACAAGCTATAGAGAGCTTAGGGAACTTCTCGGCGAATATGCTGGAGTAGATTTAGAGCAGCTTGTAGTGACAGCGGGAGCGGATGAGGCGATAGACCTCACGGCGAAGCTCTTGATAGACCCAGGTTCCAAGGCCATAGCCTCTACACCCACCTACTCCTTCTTCAGGATACCTGTCGAGCTTATGGGCGGCAGAGTTGTAGAGGTTCCGAGAATCAGTCCAGGCTTCAAAGACGACCTCAGCGGGATACTTGAAAAAATAGATGCGGAGACAAGGCTAGTCTTCCTCTGCCACCCAAACAATCCCACGGGAACACCTGTAGAGCCAGAGATAGTTGACAGGCTTCTGAAGGAGGATGTAACATTAGTCATCGACGAAACCTACTACGAGTTCCTGGGAAGAAGCTATGCAAGCCTAACGAAGGGAAATGATAACCTCATAATCATTAGGTCTTTCTCGAAGGGCTTCGGATTGGCTGGAGCACGTGTAGGATACATGATAGCTTCGGAGCATACCGCTATGCTGTTGAATAAGCTTAGACCTCCTAACAGCGTTGGAGTAATCTCCCTTGAACTCGCTAAGATAGCTCTCGAGAACAAGGATGCCGCTGAGAAAGTTGTAGGGAAGATTATAGAGGAGAGGGAGAGGGTTAGAAGGAAGCTTGAGAAGATTCCAGGCATAACTGTGTATCCATCGGAGGCAAACTTTCTCCTAATCAGATTCGATGAAGAGGATGCGGGCAAGGTTCATGAAGCGCTCCTGAGAAGAGGATATGTGGTGAGGAATCTCTCCTCAATTCCAGGGCTAGAGAACTGTCTAAGAATAACGATCTCAACCCCTGAAAACAATGAAGGCTTCCTAGACGCGTTCATAGATGTTCTAGGAGAATGAACCTAAACCCTTAATCTATGTCCATTAGGTTTAGTGCTGTGTAGATTGCTGTGAGGGCTGAGGGAGCCGCAAGCTCTGTTGGAAGAGTTACCCCGGGGGCAAGGTCTATCACGAGGTCAGCCATCCTATACACTCCCTTAGGTATCCCTTCCCTTGAGCCAAAGAGGAAATTTACTCTACCGCTTCTCTCCAGAAGCTTTCTAAGCCTTGGGGCAGCATCTCTGAGTTGAAGCCCCTCAGGCTCGAAGACTATCATAGGCTCCTTCCCCCTCTCCCTGACAAGCTGGTAAAGGTCTTGGACGAGAACTCTTACAGCCTCGACTCTTCTCCCATAACTTTTCCGCTGGACTCTAAACCTGCTCTCAACACCGTCTCTCACTCCTTCGAGGAATGCTGCGAGTTCAAACCCATTCACAGGCTTATTCGGCGCAACTATAAGTTCCATAACCTCATAGGCTTGGACCGCTCTCCCGATTCTAGCGCCTATCTCTCTAGCTCCTTCAAGCGAGCCGAGGTAGGGCATCTGGACTACTGAGACCCTCCTGAAGAACTTTGTCGATGGATGTTTCCCAGGCCTCATCTTCCTCCACTCAGACCCACCGTCCAGGACAGCGAGACCAGCCCTGTCAAAGACTATCTCGACTTGGAGAATTTTCTCAGGGTTATCTAGGTCGACGGGCGCGCCGGTAGCTTCTTGGACGACTGCTCCAACCCTTACATTAACGTCGATGCTTCTAAAGGGATGCTGACCCCTCCTAATGGTTCGGACCGCGAAGCTCTCGTCGCCTGAGATCTTCTCCTCGGCAAGCCTCCTCGCAGCCTCAGCTATGCGGTCAAGATCGGCCTCAACCTCGGCTTCAACTGGAACTACGTGCTCAACTTCAGGAACCTCGGAGAGGATTCTCTCATAGAGCTTCGCACCGTTAGGGCATGACTCAACAACTATGAGCCCCTTCAACCCCCTAGGCTTAACTTCTAGACGCGTCG